>JABFXX010000536.1 GCA_013368795.1 Kofleriaceae bacterium | reverse complement strand
GCGATCGATCACGCTCGCGCGATCGGGACGCCCGGTCTCCGGATCCGCGGAGAGATAATCGACCCCATCGAGCACGAGCACCGCGCGTGCGAGCAGGGCCTCGCGACCGAGCGCTTGAATCGACCGCGCGAGCTCGAACGGATCGCGCGGAAGGTCGGCGCAGCGCACGCGCAGGATCGTCGCGTTGAGCGCCGCCGCCGCGCCTTCGACCAGCGTGCGCCGGCCCGAGCCCTCGGGGCCCTGGACGAGCAGCACCGGGCGCAGCGTGCCCATGCGGCCGGAGGCGATCGCGTCGTCGAGCAGCGCGACCGCGTGCTCCTTGGTCTCGCGCGGCAGCTCGAGCACGTCGAACGTCGCGGGGGCGTCGTGCAGCTCGGCGAACTGCGCGACGTATGGATCGAGACGCGTCATGCCGACCGCGGTCTCGATCACGCGCGGCGACAGCCGGAGCGCGCGCATGAGGAACGGCTCGTCGCCGCGGCCGACCGGCTCGAAGATGCGATAGCGGAACAGCGTGCCGTCGGGCGCGAGCTCGCGAACCCAGCGCTCGCGCAGCGCCGGCGCTTGATAGACGAGCAGCTCGAGCAGGCCGATGTCGGGGTGCACGCGCGTCGCGTCGATGACGAGGTAGCGCATGAGCTGGCGCATGCGCTGGTTCGTCTCGATCGCGAGCACGACGGCGAGCGCGCGGAACTCCGTCGGCGAAAGCCCGAGCTGCGTGCGCAGCTCGTCGAGCGGAAGCGGCGCACCGGCGGCGCGGCTCGCCTCGAGGCGGGCGTCGATGTGCTCGCCGGCGGCCTCGATCGCAGCGTCGAGCTCGGCGACGCGGGCGAGTGCCTCGGGCGTCGGCGCCTTGCCACCGTCGAGGAGCGTGCGCACGTCGGCAAAGCTGACATAGGTGCCGCTGAACTCGTCGGTGGCGCGCGGCAGGAACCCGACCTCGGTGTAGACCGTGATCTGCCTGGTCGCGAGATCGAACGCGAGATTGACGATATCGTCCATGAGCTCGCGCGCGCTGCGGTACGGCCGTGCCATCCGCTGCACAGTTTGGCACGATGCGGGGGAATGGATCTTCACGCCGCCGCTGCGATCGCCGCGGATCCCGACAAGCCGGGACGCGCGCGCGTCGACGCGCTCGTGCAGGTAGTCCGGCTCGTCTCGGTCACCGAACAGCCGATCCCAGATTGCATCGCAGATGCGGTCGACGACCTCGCGCTCGTCGACGCGGCGGTGTCGCGCGGCGCGGCCAACGCGGTGTGCGCGGCGCTTCACCAGCTCGGGGCGCGGCCGGAGCTCGCGACGACGCGGCGGCGCGTCGTGCGCAGGCTGATCGCGGCCGGCGTCACCGGCATCTCGCTCGCGGGGCTCGCCGCCGAGATCGGTGACTGCGCCGCCGGTGCGTCGCTTGCGGTCCGGGACTTCGACGATCACGTTGCTGCGCGCGTGACGCGCTTGCCACCCGATCTCATCGTGTCGTCCTGGCTGTCGTGGCTCGCCGCGCAGCCCGACGAGCTCGCGCTCGCCGCGTTGCGCACGCTCGTGTCGCGCGACGTGAAGCTCGTCGCGGTGCTCGAGCACGCATCGAATCCGCGCCACGCGGACCGCTTGCACGCCCTCGTGCGGAGTATCCTGCCGCCGTGACCTTGTTCGAGGACGTCTCCCGGCTCGCGCGACTCGGCCTCGTCCTGAAGCTGCGCGACACGACGCTCGCGCCCGCATTGCAGGCCGCCGCCGTCGCCGCGCGAACGAGCGACTTGCTCGTCGGTGCCTCCGCGCAGAGCAGCACGTTCGAGCTCGTGCTGCCGTATCACCGCGACGCGCTTCACGCGCTCGCGCCGACGCAGCCGCCGCCGGAGAAGCCGGCCGAAAGGATCCGCGCGCGGGTCGAGGGCGAGAACCTGTTCGTCCTGCTCGCCGATGCGGGCCCCTTCGATGTGCGCGCGGCCGCCCTTGCGGCACCCGCGGCGCATCGCGAAGCGTGGCTCGATCTCGTGGAGCAGCTCTGCTCGATCGCGGGCGGCCGGGTCACCGGCGTGTCGCGCGCGATCGATGGCAGCCGCGCCCAGCTCGAGGTTCGCTACCCGGCGCGCGACAAGGCGACCGAGGCGATGCTGATCGAGGCGATCACCCAGCTCGGGGAAGGGATCGGCGTCACGGATGCCCAGCGCCGGCTGTGGACGCGGCTTCACCCCCAGCTGTCGCGGGGCGGCGAGATCGTCGTGTCGACCGGCTGCGGCCAGGGCGGCGTGTCGGGGACGTTCGGGATCACCTATCCGATCGCCTCCTGGCAGACCGCGGTCCGGCTGGCCGAGGGGCTGGTCCTCAATGATTCCGAGGCCAAAGAGGTGCCGCGGCGTCTGGGCGAGCTCGCCGGCGCGATGGCCGCGGACGAGCTGTCGGGTGTCGAGCTGGTGCTCGGTCCGCACGAGCCGGCCGACGTGCTCGTGTGGGCCCGTATCGCACCGCGATAGTTCGCGGTAGCGGAGGGGTAGTTGCGGCCGGTGAAACGTAAAATCACCAAGCGCAACGCATCCCTTGGGGTGACATGGGCACCAGCGTCGTTCAGCAACCACAAGACCAGAAGACCCCGGCCCCTCCGGCCGCGGGTGGCGCCGTTACGGCGGCGACCCCGAACGACCAGGCGGCGGCGACGGCCGATGCCGAGCGGCGGCGAAAAGCATTCGCAGCACTGCCCAAGACCTGGGTCGGTGCACTCGGCGGCCTCGCGCCTCCGGACGCGGGTGGTGCTTCGCCGACGGTCAAGCTCGCGGGCGGCGACGCCGGCAAGCTGCAGGAGGCCGCGTACAAGCTCGCGAAGACGGATGCCGCGGGGCTCAAGCTCGCGATCGATTACCTGACCGCTGCAGGTGCCGAGGACAAGTACGTCGCCGCGCTCCGCATGGCGGGCGACAACTGCAAGACCGACGACGCGACGTTCGGCGATCTCAGCACGGCGATCGCGGCGCTGACCCAGAACCACCAGGACATCAACGGCCCGGGCGTGCTCGTGCTCGCGAAGCTCGCGCTCGTCACCGACGACGGCAAGGCATACCTGCGCTCCACGCAGGGCCAGCCGGTCGTGAAGCCGCTCGACGATCTCATCGCGAAGATCACCGGCGACGACGAGGCCGCGGTCGCATCGCGCAACGCGTACACCGCGCTCGCCAACGCGATCAAGAACCCGCCGATCGCGAACAAGCCGGCGGCGACGGTCCAGACGAAGCCCGAGCCGCTGACCGACGCCGAGCTGAAGTCGGCGAAGGATCTGATCACGAAGATCAAGGGCGTCTTCGCCGGCATGAAGCCGCTCGACGCCAAGGCCGATGCGAAGACGGTCGCCGCCCAGAAGGTCTCGCCGCAGCAGATGAAGCAGCTGCAAGGCCTCGTCAGCGGCGCTTCGCCGCGCATCAAGGACTGGGTCTACGCGTGGCGCGACGACCAGGTCGGCCCGACGAAGGGCAAGGGCGTGCTCGAGCTGATGGGCTCGTACATGTCTCCGAGCCAGGTCGAAGAGGTCAACGCGATCCTCGATCCCGTCGAGCGCCTCCACAAGGAAGTGTTCGACCTCAAGAACGGTCTGCGCGACGAGAAGGCGCCCAAGACGAGCGTCTATCAGCTCATGCACGACTTCCTCGTCGCGTACGCCGCCGACGAGGCGACGCGCAAGCGCGTCCAGGCACACGCGCCGCTCATGCAGCAGTCGGTGCGCTGGCTGTCTCCCGAGGAATACAAGACCGTCCTCCGGCTGATCGTCACCGGCAAGGAAGAGGCGAATGCCGTCGACAAGGTCCACGAGGCCGCCGACAAGGGCGACAGCAACGCCGCGTGCGCCGCGATCTTCGAGCTCGGCAAGGAGCCCGCGTCGCTGCAGAAGCTGCGCGCCGATCTGATCTTCGTCCACCGCCTGAAGGATCAGTGCGGCCAGCGGATCAAGTTCAACGGCGTCGACACGACCGCCTACGAGCTGTTCCTGCGGATGTGCGGCGTCGATCCGAACGACACGAAGGAAGCGGGCTCCGTCGACAAGCAGGGCGAGGTCGACCCGAACAAGAACTCCGAGCCGCCGTCCGCCGAGAAGCTCGCGCTCGTCGAGGACACGCTGTACAAGCCGTTCGCGAAGAAGCTCGCGGACGAGCTGAACAGTTGGTACACGAAGGACAGCAATGTGATGAAGTGGCTGCGGGAATTCCAAACCGCAGCCGCGACGCCCGACATGGTCGACATCTGCCGGCGCGGCCACATCGCGCCCGGCAAGACGCTCGCCGATCGGATCCAGGCGCAGGGCTGCGACGTGCGGCTCAAGTGCCAGCGCGGTCTGTCCGACGACAACCTGCACGAGGCGGAGCGCATCCTCGGGTTCGTCGCGGATCAGGCGACGACCGGCGTCATCGGCGGTGAAGGCGCGCTCGCGACCGACAACAAGCCGAAGAACGGCGAGGGCAAGGTCAGTCTCGAGCAGGCGCTGCGCGAGACGACGCTCGAGAGCGGCGCGGTGCTCACGCAGGTCATCCACGACAAGGCGGCCGAGCTCGCCGGCGAGCTGTCGCGCTGGTTCGGCGCGCGCGCCGATCACGTGCGCTCGATCTGGAACAGCTACAAGGCCGACGTCAACGATAAGGTCTGCGCGGACCTCCGCGAGAAGACCGGGCTCGCACGTGTGTGGGCGATCGAGCTGCTCTCGAACGCGTTCCTGCCGATCGGCGGTGGCTCGCTCGAATCCAAGCTCAAGAGCGAGCTCGGCAAGGAGCACAACGACGTCATCACCGAGATGGGGATGTCGCCGACGGACATCGCCGCGCGGCGCACGCTCGCCGAGCAGAAGGCGGTCCAGGACAACAAGGACGAGTCGAAGAACACGGCGCTGATGACCGACGCGACCGCGCAGGTCAAGCAGGCGGAGCAATCGGAGCAGTTCCGCGCGCCCGCGAAGGCGCTGTTCGACGGTCTCGCGGGCGTCATGCGCGGCGCCGACGATACGGTGCTGCGCTCGCTCGGCTCGCAGCTCGATGCTGGGCTCAAGCTCGCGTCGAGCGGGCCCGCGCCGGCCGGCGTCACCGCCGGTGTGAAGCCGGCGCCCGCGGCGGAGTTCGACGTCAGCGCGAAGCCCGGCGGCCCGGTGCATCCGGGGCAGGGCACGCCGACGGACTTCACGAGCTTCTACAAGAAGGAGTACGGCATCGATCCGCGGCGCCACGCCGCCGAGGTCGCGAAGGCGCTCGTCACGCCGGAGCGCACCGCGCAGCACATCGCGACGCTGCTCGGCATCGACGCGAGCCAGCTCGGTCCCGCGCAGAAGCCCGACGACGGCGGCGAGAAGTTCGTGATCGACGCGAGCAACCAGACGCTCGTCGGTCCCGACTTCTCGATCGCCGAGGCGGAGAAGCGCGCGAAGAAGATGTGGGACCTCCTGCACGAGAACGGGCAGATCCAGCTCGTGCGGCAGGAGTTCCAGGGCCGCACGATGGAGGAGCAGCGGCTCATCCACATCGCGTTCCGCCGGCTCTCCGGTGGCATCGATCTGCAGTTCTACTTCCAGCAGCACCTGACGCAGCAGAAGAACTTCGAGGCAAACAAGCAGGGCGAACAGGTGCAGCTCGCCGTCGGTGGTGGCGGCGTCGGCGATGCCGACAAGCGCGCGATCCACGTGATCGGTGCGATCGCCGAGACCGAGGCCGCGGCGGAGATGGCGGCGACCGGCAAGCTGTCGATCGAGCGCGAGCTGTCGACGCTCGTGACCGCGAACAACATGAACGCGGTCTACACGCTCCTCGAGAAGACCTCGACCGAGGAGAAGCGCGCGATCCTCGCGAACAACGACCTGATGTCGAAGCTCAGGGCGTTCGGCGACGACTCGTACGAGTGGAACCGCATCTACAAGACGCTCACGGGGCAGGCCGATCTGTTCGATCGCCTCGAGTCGCGCGCGCACGGCAAGCATGGCTTCATCGGCGGCGCGTTCGAAGCGACCGACGAGAAGGGCATGGGCGAGGACATCAAGGCCTACGCCGCCCAGCGCAAGGTGCAGATCCGCAAGGACGTGATCGCGGAGATCTGCGGCGGCAAGGAGCCGACGAACAAAGACAACAAGGAGATGGTCGACAAGGAAGTCGTCCGTCGCCTCAAGGTCGAATTCGCGGCGCACCTCGAGAACCCGTCGATCCGCGCGCTCCTCACCGACGAGCTGTCGGGCAACGAGCTGGCCAAGACCGAGGGCCAGCTGATGAATTCCGGCGAGGAGAGCAAGGTCGCCTCCGTCCTCACCGAAGGGGACATGACGGAGGACGAGGAGAAGATCCTCGACGACATCAAGAAGATGACGCCGAAGGAGCGCGAGGCGGCGCGCAAGAACCCCGAGTACATCGCGCAGCTCCAGAAGGCGATCCACACGCAGGGCACGTGGCGCGATGCGATGACGCTTCTCGAGTCGACCGAGGACGGCAGCAAGAACGGCGGCGAGGACAACTTCGCCAAGCTCGAGAAGGCCTCGCGGTCGGTCCGCCAGGACAACACCGAGCTGATGTTCGAGCAGGACGAGGTGATCGAGGCGCTGTCCAAGCTCTCGGCCGAGGAGTACGCGCGCCTCAAGGCGGATCCTCGCCTGCAGGCGCAGATCCTGACGTCGCTCGAAGGTCATCCCGAGCAGCTCGCGAAGGCGCGCCAGATGATGGCGTTCAACGCCGACGACGCCGAGGGCATGACGAAGCTCAAGGTCGGCGACAAGGCCGATCCGGCGAAGGGCCAGTACACGAAGGCGCAGATCACGCGCCTCGCGTTCCTGAAGTTCAGCGCAGAGAACCAGATCAGCGTCGGCGCGAGCCGCGGCTGGGGCGTGCTGCTGCAGGCGGCGATCGCCGTCTACAACATGAAGCTGAAGCCGAGCGACGCCGACAAGGAGGCCGGCGGCGGTGGCGGCGGCGACGAGGGCAGCGACAAGGCGCTCACGGCGAAGGATCTCAAGCCCGAGAATCAGCCAGCGCCGGCGGCGCCGGCCGGTATGCCGGCGAGCGCGACTGCGAAGGCTCCGCCGACGCAGGCGCCCGCGCAGGAAGCGAAGAAGGACGGCGGCGAGCCGCCGCAGACCGAGGAAGGCGTCGAGAAGCGGATCCGCGACGAGATCCTCACCGACACGTGGGCGGCGTTCAGCGGCGCGACGGCGGCGTGGGGCACGCAGAAGTCAGAAGACGCGAGCCACCAGCGGACCGAGATCGACGAGGTCAAGCAGCAGGCGATCATCAAGAATGCGATCCTCCACAAGGAAGATCCGTCCAACGTGCTGCTCATGGCGTCGACCGGCGTGCTCGGCGACGACGAGGATCGGATCAAGGACACGCTCCGCAAGGCGTCCGAAGAGAAGCTGATCAAGGAGTGGACGAACTGCGTCCAGCACTCCGCGAACGGCGCCGATTCGCTCAAGGACAAGTACAACGCGTGGAAGACCGCGCGCACCGAGGCCGGTCGTCCGATCGATGCGGCTCCCAAGCAGGAGCCGGGCGCGGCCGCGCCGAGCGGTGACCCGAAGGCGGCGCAGAAGAAGAAGGACCCGCCGAAGGTCGGCTCGAAGGAGTGGACCGCCCGCAATCAGTTCAAGTGCCACATCGTCGACACGAGCGACGTGCTCGAGGACCTGCTGCTCAAGTACACCGGCGGCCTGTTCGCCGATGACGGGAAGACGGCGCAGGACAAAGAGAAGCACATCAAGGACAACAGCGAGTGGCTCGAGTGGCGCACGATCGTGCGCGACCGGATCCCGAACATCGATCGCAAGAAGATCGGTATCGAGATCGGTGCCGGTGCCGACAAGGACGCGATGGACGTCCTCGAGGATCCGGACGCCAAGCTGCTGTCGGACACGCTCGGTCAGCTCGAGTACGACGACGAGCGCTACCTCGTCGATCGCGGCAAGGACTCCAACTACAACATCGATCGCCTGACCGCCGGTGGCGAGGGCCTCGCGCTCGACAACGCGATGGCCGACTACCGCAAGCAGGTGCTGACGGGCATCATCTCGGATCCGTCGAAGGAAGGCGCCGGCGAGGAGTACGGCAAGATCGACGCGGCCGAGAAGGCGCGCATCGACGAGGCGAAGGCTCGCTTCAACCAGAGCGATAGCGAGTTCCGCGCCGCGAAGGCGGCCGTCGCGAACGTCGCGGCGACCGTCGTCGCGCTGATCATCACCGCGATCGTCACGATCCTGACCGCGGGTACCGCGACCGGTCCGCTGCTCACGATCTTCTACGCGGCGGTCACGGCGGCGGCTGCATCGGCGGGCTCGAACGCGACGAAGAAGGCGATCCAGGGCACCGACTTCGAGTTCGGCAAGGAAGGCCTCCAGAACATCGCGCGCGACACCCTGATGGCGGTCGTCACCGCGGGCACGACGTACTACGCCGGCAAGATCGTCAACGGTCTGTTCTCGGCGAGCAGTGCGGCGGAGCAGGCGGCGCTCGTCGCGAAGGCGGCGGCCGATCCGGGCTTCTTCATGCAGATGGGCCGCGGCATGGTCGAGAACAGCCTGCAGACCGGTATGCAGGGCCTGTTCGAGTCCGGCATGGCCGCGTTCGATCCGGCGATGTGGCTCGACGGCTGGAACGAGGGCTGGCGGCGCGGCTCGCACGCTGCACGCGAGCGCGCGCAGGAGATTCCGCTCGAGATGGTGCGCGCCGCGGCGATCGCGGCGATGAGCCACTCGGCGAACGCCGGCATCAACAAGCTGACCGGCGCGAAGCCGGATGGCTGGCACGGCCAGCACGCGGATACCGGCAATCGCATGGACCTCGGCGATCGCACCGCGTTCACGCTGAAGACGATGGGGCATGGCGCCAAGGAAGGCGTCATCATGGGCGCCTCCGAGGTCCTGCTCGACGAGAAGACGTATCGCGCCGAGGGCGCGAAGCCCGGCGAGATGCTCGGGCACATCGCGCAGAGCTCGGCCGGCATGGCGCAGATGTCCGCCGGCATGAGCCACATGGGCGATGCGAGCGGCCTGCACGAGAAGAAGGCCGGCGAGGCGGCGATGGAGGCTCGCTCGGACGCAGCGACGCGCGAGCTGCTGGAGCACGGCAGCGAGCTCAAGCCGGCCGAGCAGCAGATGTACAAGCAGCTCGCCACCGAGCACGGCGGCAACGACACGACGGTGCTCACCGTCAAGGAGTTCAAGGAGGCGCGCCGCGAGCTCGTCGATCGCGCGGTCGCCGAGTTCGAGGCGAGGGAAGACCGCAAGGTCACGCCCGAGGAGCGCGCGAAGTTCGAGGCGCACCTCGAGGGCGCGACCGGCATCACCGACTACCTCGCGCGCGCACAGGCTGGCGTCGGCGGTACGCCGGGCATCCAGTCGAAGAAGCTCGCCGAGAAGTTCGATACGCCCGCTGCCTGCGACAAGGAGCGCAAGCGCGCCGCGGAGCTGCTCGAGAAGATGGGGCAGAGCGCGGAGCAGGGGAAGACGCACGCCGCCGGCGTCGCCGAGCTCGGACCGAAGCAGGTCGAGGCAATGACCGAGGCGAAGAAGCTGATCGACGAGCTCCATGCGAGCGCGAAGACGCCCGAGGACCGCGCCGCGGTCGTCGCGCTCGTGTCGCGCCTCAACATGGCGTCGAGCGAGCTCAGCCATAACCTCCAGACCGCAGGAGGCGGTGCGTCGGTCGAGATGGTGAAGGATCAGCTGCAGGTGCTGCTCGACGCCGCGGCCGCAGCGCCGAACGATGCGAGCAAGCACACCGCGCTGCACCAGCTCCTGATCACGGCGCAGGTCGCGAACGAGACGACGCCGGCGTCGGCGCAGCGTGCGGCCGAGTCGGCGAAGAAGAACCTCGGCGATCTGACGAAGCTCGTCGACGAGATCCGCAACGCGCGCGACAATGCCGCGCGCCGCGCGCTGTCGACGACCGAGGCGAAGACCGATCCGGCGACCGCGAAGGAGCAGAACACGGCGCCCGTCGCGGAGCCCGTCAAGGACGCGAAGAAGGAAGCGCCCGCCGCGACGACGGAGAAGGATCCGAACGCCGAGCAAGAGGCGAAGAAGGACGGGCAGGAGGCCAAGGACGAGCTCGCCGCGAAGGAAGCGGCCGCCAAGGGCAAGGCCGACGAGTCGACGACGACCGGCGGCAAGACCGAGGCGGTGATGACCGCCGAGGCGAAGGCGAAGTCGGAGCTCGGCAGCCAGTTCGCGGGCAACACGCTCGCCGCTGATCCGATGCGCGCGAACAAGGGCGTGCAATCGGCGCTCGAGCACGCGGCGCCTCCGGGTTCGCGCGTGCACGGCGACGTCGTCGAGATCCCGCGCGGCAACGAGCACGTGCCGCTCGAGGTGAAGGTCAAGGTCAACGCGGAGGCGCCGAGCGCCGAGTTCGCCGCGGTCGCGACGATGCACATGGAGGGACCGGATCACATCGTGATCACGGTGTCGCCGGGTGCGTCGGAGCACGCGGTCGAGCGCGCGGTCGCCGGCAAGCTCGCCGAAGTCGAGCACCTCGTCCGCGAGCGCCTCGCCGGCAAGCGCACCGACACGACGAGCGCGCTCGTCGAGGGCTCGCAGTCGAAGGACCTCTCGCCGCAGGACCACAACCAGATCGCGCAGGTGAAGGCGGCGATCCATCAGATCGAGGCCGCGAAGGCCAAGGGCGATGCCGCGGGCGCGGAGCAGCTCAAGCGCGAGGCGTATGCGCTCGTCGTCGGCATGGGCCTGCTCGAGGCAGCGCCCGACAAGCCGCTGCACAAGGGACCGAGCACGGAGACGAGGGTCGTCGGACCGGAGGCATCGGCGCGCCGGCTCGAGATGATCGAGAAGGTGCTCGGCGCGGATGCGGCGAAGCTGCGCGCGCTCGTCGGTGAAGCACGCAACGACGCGACGACGATCGGCGACATCCGCACGCAGCGTGCGGCCGCGCGCGAGAAGCTGCGCGCGTGGTGCGAGGAGCAGATCGCGGCGCGCAAGGAGGCCAACAAGCGCCTGCAGGGCCAGGTCGACGCCGCAATTGGTGCGGACGGTACCGGCAAGGTGTTCGACAAGATCATCGTCGGTGGCGGCTGGGCCGCGACCGCCGACTACATCTCCGGCGGCGCGCACGCGGCCGGCGACGGCGTCCCCGGCACGATCGCGATCTCGAAGGGCGGCGATCCGTGGGCAGGTCGCGGCGACCTCCTGATGGGGCAGAACCCGGCGGAGCTCGAGATGCGCGGCATGGCCGTTCAGCCGAGCGACCTCGCAGCCGATCCGCATCAGTTCGCGTCGTCGAAGGACTTCTCGACGGCGGTCGGCGCGTCGGCGGCGGCCTCCGGCATGCCGACGTACGAAGGCTCGGTCACGAAGATCGAGCAGCGTCCCGCGGGCGAGGCCCCGGGATGGCCCGAGGGCGCGAACTGGCGCATCTCGGCCAACGGCAAGACGTTCTTCGCGTCACACGTCGACATCGTGTCGGGCCCCGGCCCGGCGCGCGTCCCGCCCGCGGGCAACAAGATCCACGACCAGTCGGGCTACGCCGCCGACAGCCACGGCGACAAGTTCTACAAGTACACGCCCGGTCACAGCGACGAGTATCACGAGGTCCCCGCGTCCTCGGTTCCCGCCGAGGTGCGCGCGCGTCTCGAGGCCGAGCGCGGCAGCGTGTCGAAGACGTTCGTCGATCACGAGTCGGGCATCACCGTCGACACGAGCAGCAAGCCCGAGAAGTACCGCGACAAGGAAGGCAACGAGATTCCGGCGAGCGCGGTACCGAAGGAGGTCGCGCATCGCCTCGGCATGAACCCGGGCGGCGCCGACGGCGGCCCGTCGATGGTCGACGCGAGCGGTCGCCTGCAGTCGACGCGCGTGTTCGATCCCGAGAGCGGCCACGCGATCGACGTCCTCAGCAAGAAGGTCTACGGACCCGAAGGCAAGGAGGTCGACCCGGCGACGCTGTCGACCGAGGTGCGCCAGCGCCTCGGCCTCAACCCCGATGGCTCGTTCCGCGATCCGCGCTTCGTCGCGGCCGGCAACGGCTACTCGGTGAACCCGGTCACCGGTCACGTGATCGAGACGGCGACCGGCAACGAAGTCGACCTCTCCAAGCTCGACGACGCCACGCGCAAGCAGCTCGAGACCGAGATGGAGAAGCGTCGCGTCGGCTTCGGCGGTCAGCGCATGGCCGACGAGTACTCGGCCGGTGCCGACGGCAAGAAGCCCGACGTTCTCATCTACGGTGCCGGCGCGTCCGGTGCGTGGGACGTCGAGCAAGCGGCCGCCGGCGGCGCGAACATCGACTGGTCGGGACGTCTCCGCCTGCCCAAGCCCGAGCAGTTCCCGCCGGGCTCGGAGACGCGCACCAAGCTCGAGAAGCTCCACGATCCGAAGACGTCGCCCGAAGAGCGCCAGCAGCTCATGAAGGATCTGCGCGACGTCATCAACGCCGAGTCGTTCAAGGACGGCTTCAACCGGCGCAACACGCTGCCGGGCGTCGGCGCGTACTCGCCGGAGGTCCTCGACAAGCTCGACCAGAACGCGCGCTCGATCGTCGACATCCAGCCGACGACCGACGGTCGCTTCTACGTCCGGTTCTCCGACGGCACCTCGCACGTCTACGACAAGGTCACCGTATCGATCGGTCAGGACGCGGCGGGGCCGGGCGGCGTCGGCGATCTGACGAAGGGCATGGAGCTGAAGCCGCTGCGCACCGGTGGTGGTGACATCGCGGGCGCGCAGGACTCGTCCGGCACGCTGCAGATCAAGGGCGCTGCCGGCGCATCCGGTCCGATCGTCAACCAGCTTCCGCCCGAGGCGCGCAAGGAGATCCGCGATCAGGCGGGCGAGCTGCCGAACGACTCGAAGAACATCGCGCCGGCGATCCGCAACCAGGCGGGCCGCATCGCGGGCGTCAACGAGCCCGACATCGGCGGCACGAAGGCGCTGAGCCCGGAGGAGCGCCAGCAGCTCGACAAGATGGTCAAGGAGCACGGCCTCGTCGACGGACCCGAGAAGTTCCGCGAGTGGAAGGCCGCGAAGGACGGCACCGAGACCGGCGCGTCCTCGACGACGAACGGCGACAAGGTCGTCGAGCAGAAGCCCGTGAAGAACGCGCCCGAGGTGACCGAGCGCGCGAAGGGCATGTTCGCGAAGATGGACGCGGCGACGCGCACCAAGCACGAGGAGCTGTTCTCCAAGGCCGAGAACCAGGGCCAGCGCATCCTCCTCGAGCGTGCGCTCGCGGCGGGTCACTCGCTCGCCGAGCTCGAGCAGCTCCGCTACGCGATGGCGGGCCTCGGTGACGTCGACGTGCTGCGCGAGTTCTCGGGCCAGGGCGTCGTGCAGTTCTATCAGCAGAGCTGCGTGCCGACCGCGTACCAGATCGCGCTCGCGAACGTCGATCCGGTGTTCGCGTTCAAGCTACGCAACAACCCCGAGATGGTGATGGAGGCGCAGCGCAACGCGCTCGTCATCGGCGGTGGTGCGCAGACGCCACGCGAGGACCTCCACAAGCCGCCCGAGGCGCTGAAGGAGCAGCTCGACGATCCGAAGACCGCCAAGAAGCTGAAGGACAGCGACAGCTACTCCGGTAAGGGATCGAGCGGCGGCATCGAGCCGACGGAGATGATCGACCAGCAGCTCCACAAGCAGCTGGAGAAGGCGACCGGCCACAAGTACGAGGTCATCACCAACGATCAGCTCGACTACAAGAAGCCAGGCCATGGCGAGTTCGCCAAGGACGGCATTCCGCACGATCGGATCGGCAAGGCGGTCGACGCGAACCTGCCCGTGATCTTCGGCCTGGCCGGCCACGCACGCGTGATCATTGGGCGGACCGTCGAGTCCGACGGAAGCATCACGTATCGCGTCGCCGATCCGATGGACGGCAGCGTGACGACGATGCCGGGTTCGACACTCGACGCACTCGGCGCGCTCGCGCAGAGCTTCACGATCCCCGCCGAGGGCAAGAGCTCGACGATGGTCGCGAAGTCGGCCGATCCGAAAACGGCGTCGAAGGGCGATGGCTCGACGACGACCGGTGTGATCACCGGCCTGTCTCCCGAGCAGGCGGCCGCGCTCGGCGCGGACCACGTCGCCTCGCTGCCCGACGGCCTGTCGCGTCAGCTGAAGGGCGTCGAGCCGACGGAGCTGGACCGCCTGGGCAAGATGCTCACCGCGGACCCCGAGCTCGCGGCTCGCATCGCGAACAAGCGCAACTTCAAGAACGCGCTCGAGAAGTCGACCGACATGCGCGGGTTCGAACAGCACCTGTTCGCGCAGCGCCTCGCCGATCTGAAGGTGAAGGGTTCGAACTACGAGCGCATCATGAAGGCGGTCCGTCACGCCGAGCTCGATGGCCGTGCCCTGGAGGCACTGAGCGATACCGCCATCGCGGCGCTCGCCGAGGCCGACACCGCGATCGCAAAGTCGCGCGAGAAGCACAGCCCGGGTGATGCCGACATGGGCAAGCTGCGCGAGGCGATCGCCGCGATCGAGCGAGTGCCGGGCGCCGAGGCGCTGCGCGGTGCGCTGTCGCACCAGCACGACCTCTCGGACATCGCATTCATCGTCGATCCGGGGAAGGCGGTGCGCGAGAAGTTCCCGAGCGTGCCGAAGGAGAAAATGGACTTCCTCGTCACGCACCATCGCGATGCGCTGCGGGCGCTCGAGATGGCGTCGCCGGAGGACGTCATGCGGATCATCGCGGCGCTCGAGGCCGGGAACCCGAAGGACGTCGAGGACATCCTACGCTCGTACATGTACAAGGCGCAGAAGAAGGCGCGGAAGTCGCTCGACGAGGGCGGCACCGACGGTCTGTTCCCGCCCGGCTACAAGGAGTCACTCGGAGACCGGCTCGAGACGTCGCTCGCGAATCTCAAGGAGGCGCGCGACCGCGGCCATCCGTTCGGGTTCGAGGACAAGCCGCACTACGACTCGTTCATGAGCCAGCTCCAGAACGAGCTCGCAGCGCGCGACATCCACGGCACGCCGAAGGTCCAGGGTAGCGCGATGCACAGCAAGACGCCGGGCGACGTCGACGTCGAGATCCGCGTCAGCGCCGACGAGTTCAAGCGGCTCGCCGCGAAGTTCCTCGCCGACGCTCCGGAGGGCAAGGGCAAGACCGACCTCAAGCGGAACATCGAGAAGGGCAAGATCCCGTCGTTCCACTTCTTCCCGAACGTGGCTCCGTCGATCGGAGAATCGGTCGCGAAGCACACGAAGAACCCGACGACGGGCGAGCCGCTGAGCTGTCAGGCTACACTGATCGTCGAAGGGACCGACTTCGACCTCGGCCCGACGATGGACTGATGAAGTACTTCGAAGGCTTCGTACCGAATGCACCGCTCGTCGAGATCGACGCGGCGGCCGCGCGTTCGTCGGGAACCTACGCCGAGCTCGTCGACGAGGACGTGCCCCGGTATCGCTCGTTCGTCGGCGGCACGCTCCACAAGATCGTCTACGCGCCGTGGGACAACCCGGAGGTTCCGCTCGCGGACTTCCGGAAGCGGAACGAGGGCGTGCGCGGCGAGGTCGTCACAAAGGCGAACGTCGATGCCGACGGTCGGGTGTCGTGGCGGACCTGGTACGTGACTCCGGCGGGAGAGGTCGAGCGCAGCATCGAGTACCTGCTCGACGGGGAAGGCCGATTCCTGCGCGAGGACGTGCGCGAGCCCGACGGCCAGCTGAGCCGCTACCGCGTGTACAAGTACGACAAGTACGGCGAGCTTCTCGAGGTCGTCACGCACGCGCCCGACGGCAAGGTCCTGAACCGCGAGCACGCGTAGACGTCGGGCTCGCGACGTGCGCTTCTACGCCGTGCAGCGAGCTCGCGGTCCCGCCGAGGAACCGCTCGAATCGATCGATCGTCCGTGGGACTCCCTCGCGCAAGCCCGCGATCTGTGGTCGCTCGTCGACGAGCGGCGCGCAGCCGAGATCGAGCGCTTCATCAAGCGCGAGGGCGCGATGCTGCCGTCCGAGGTGAAGCTCGACCGCGCGAAGCTGGACGAGATCGTCGGGCTGCTCGATGGGCTCGAGCCCGCGCTCGGCAACTGGATCGATGCCGAGGGCAAGCTCCCCGTCGACCAGCTCGACGAGCTCGCGAAGAGGCTGCCCTCGCTGAACCTTGCCAGGTCGCGCGGCATCGACCGGCCGTACGCGGCCGAAGAGGCGCTGAGCGCGGTGCTGATGCTGACGAGCTTCCTCCGGCGCGCGCGCGACGCCGACCTCGACGTGATCAGCGGCTAATCGCGCGGCGATGGCGCCGGAACTGGAAGCGGCGGGAGGCCGAGCGCGGCGGAGAGCTGCGCGAGCTTGTAAGGCGTCTGCGCATTCTTGCGCACGGCGTCGAGATCGAGGCGGCCGCGGAAATGCTGGAACAGGAGCGCGGCGGCGCCGTGGCCCTTCGCGAGCTGCGTGCGATCGCCGGCGGCGGTCATGCGATCCGCCTCGCGCATCGCAGCTTCGTGGACGTCGGCGAGCCGGCGCTCGAGCGCGTCGCGCCAGTCGCGGAGTGCGGTGACATAGGCGTGCGTGCGCGCGTCGCCGGCGCGCGAGAACCGACCGAGCTGCTCGTCGAGATCGGGCCACGCCATCTCGATCCATGGCTTAGCGGCGAGGACGTCGGCCTGATAGGTGCGCTTGATGCGCGCCCAGTGGTCCTCGCGTGCGGGCACGGAGTGGAGCGTGAAGTCGGGGAGCACGAGCGCGGTCAGGCGCTGGCCGTGACAGGCGCCGGTGTCGATGCCGTAGATGAGGCCGGGACGGACGAGCGGTTCCTCGACGACGTGGTGGCCGAACACGACGGGCTTGGGGCCGGCATAGACCTCGTGCCACCAGCGATTTGCACCGAGGGTGCGCTCGAGGTCCTGCTCGCCGGACGTGCTGCCGCACAGGATCTCCTCCTTCTGCTCGGCGAGCGGGACGCCGGGCATGACCGCGGCGTGGACGATGATCGCTTCGGGGAGCTCGAGCGAGTAGGGCAGCGTCGCCATCCACGCGACGTCGTCGGCGTAGCGAGCGCCGAGCTGCACGCGCGTGATCTCCTGCGCGTACGAGAACACGCCGCGCACGTGCTTGCGCTCGTGGTTGCCGGTGAGGGCGATGGTGTTGGGCGTCGTGCGGAAGAAATCGATGACGCGCGCGGGATCCGGGCCGCGATCGACGAGGTCGCCGACGGATACGATGACGTCATCGGACGTCGGGCCGACGAGCGCGAGCAAGTCGACCAGCTCGGCGTAGCATCCGTGGATGTCGCCGATGACGATGTGCCTCGTCATCTAGTTCGTCGTGCGCTGGCTGCGATCGCGCTCGTCGCGATTGCCGATCGCCCAGATGCACTGCCAGGCCCAGCCGCGCAGGTCGAGCGCGGTCTTGCACTGCTCGAGGTTGCGCAGCATCGCCTCGGCGGCGCGCGTCGGTCCGCACATCGCGATCCGGCGCGTATGGAGCTCGATGATCATCGACGGCAGCTCGAACGCCGGCGGATCGTCGGTCATCGCGATCTCGCGCAGGATGTCGACGAGCGCGTCGGTCTGCTCGTCGGCGAGCGGGCCGATGTCGCGCGCCTTCGCGCTCGCCTCGACCCACGCGTCGTCGGTGAGATCGAGCTTTGCCGACGGCACGGCGATGTGACTCGCCGGCCAGATCGCGGGGGCGGCCTGGCGCGGCTGCTCGGGATCCCAGTGGTGCTTGTCGATGATCGACGTGCGGAGGTGCGCCCACTGCACGTGGTTGAGATCGTCGGTGCGAAAGCGCGTCGTGTGATAGAGCGCCTGCACGCCCGTCGGCGTCGGCCGGACGAGGAGCCAGAGCTGCTCCATCGTCGGATCGTCGGCCGGCTCGGCGAGGCGATAGATCGCGTGTGCGCCGCCGGCGACACCACCGGGCCGCATCGAGCCCGAGATCGGCTTGATGCGAGGCGTGGTGCCGGCGCGGGTCGTCGCGTAGGTCTCGACGAGCGCCTTCGCGAGCGCCTGCGGGTCGGCGGTCGTCGGCAGCTCGTCGCGGCGGAAGCCGTGCTCGGCCTTGACGTCGTCGAGCCGGACGATCACGTCGTACGTCGGCGAGCCGCCGACAGCCGGTTCGAGCCGAGGGTGGCCGGGCAGGGGCACCGAGTAGCCGCTCGTGCGATCGCGCAGCAGCCGGGTTTCGTCGCTGGCTGAGCCCAGGAGCTCGAAATCACCACCCACGACGGCAGTCTAGCGCAGACGCTCGGCTCAGATCGCGTCGGGCGAAGGTTCTTCGCGCGCGTCCAGCCACGGCAAGTGACCGAGCTCGTCGACGAGCGTCGCGCGGGCGCGCGTCCATCGGACCTCGGGCTCGCCGCCGCCCCAGTCGTCGCTGCGGATGACGAGCGGCGCCTCGGTCTGGCCCGCCTCGACGAACTGGAGGTCGGGCAGATCGGCGCGGGCGATCGCGCGCAGCGCGTCGAGGCCGACCTCGGGGTTGTTGTTGATGCGGAGCACGCGCAGGTGGCGCAGGCGCGGCGACCGCACGAGCTCGGCGATGTCGACGTCGCGCAGGCGATTGCTCGCGACGTCGAGGCTGCGGATCTGCTCGAGCACCGGCAGGTTCGCGACGCTGCCGACGTGGCCGGCGAGCTTGCGCACGCGCAGGTGGCGGAGAGGAGCCGCCTTCGCGAACGTCGCGCCGGTCGAGATCAGCTTGGGCGCGTCGAGCTCGATCTCCTCGACAAAGCCGCCCCAGAACATGAAGTAGTCGACCTGGTCGGCGAGCTTGCCGGCCCATGTACGACCCTTGCGCTTGATGAGGTCGCGCGCGGCGGTCGTCTCGCTCGATGGCGGCTCCTGGCCGTTGCGGCGCTGGTCGCGGATAGCGAGCTGCATTTCGATCAGCTGCGCTCGCTCCGGATCGGTGGCCTTGACCGCGGCGGCGTAGGCGCGGCGCGGGGCTACATCCTCCGGTGCGGCGATCACCGCGGCGGCGAGCGCGTCGAGCTGGCTCATCGATCGGAGTCTAGCCCCGGTGGCACGGGCAAGGGTGGAAAGTGGGCGACGCCAAACGGCGACGGACGATCGGATGCGCGCACACGGAGAATCGCGCCCTCGATGCGCGCGAGCGGCTGCTGCGCGGGAGCACCTCCCTCGGGATCGCCACCGCCGACGGTGAACTCGTGCTGGCGCTCGGCCGCGGCGAGCGCCGACTGGGCCTCGTTGTTCGTCTTCTTGGTGGCGCTCTGCGCGGCGGGAGCCGCGGCCCTGGCCTCCGGCTGCGCCATTTTCGAGAAGCTGTCGCTATGCTCGGCCACGCATCACGATCCCGCGAGCGCGCGTGGCGATGCAAGGGCCTGCGAATGCTTCCTAAGCGCGCGAACGAGGAGGCCCCGCGCGTTGTGTTAGGGAGGCCGCGTCGGTAGCATCTTCCGACCAGGGCTCGGCGGGGCTTCGCGCCGAGCGGCGGGTGATCTATGGCCGATCTGTCTGCACTTCTCGCCGTCCTCGAGCATGACCCGGATGATGCGCAGGCCCTCGATACACTCGAGTCTGCGGCGCGGAGCGCGCCTCCCGAGCTAGCGGCTTCCCGCTTCGCAGCGGCGCGCAAGCTATTGTCGGGACGCGGTCGTCCCGATGCGGTCGTCGCATTGATCGACGTCGAGCTCGCGATCACCGACGACAAGAGCCGCAAGGCGGATCTGTTCCTCGAGAAGGGCATGGTGCTCGACGGCGAGCTGCTCGACGCGGCGCAGGCCAACATCGCCTACGCGAGCGTGCTCGAGCTGCGCAAGGGCGACGCGATGGCGACCGAGGCGCTCGAAGAGCTCGGTGTCGCCGGCGAGAACTGGCAGAAGTTCGCGGCGAAGTTCATCCAGGAGGCGAACGCGTCGACCGATCGCAACCTCGCGACGGGGCTGTACGCGTCGGCGGCGGAGCAGTACGTGCGCTGGGCGCCGGATGCACCGGAGGCCGAGCAGTACCTGCGCAAGTCGCTCGAGATCGATCCGAAGAACCGCAAGGCGGCGTTCCATCTCGCGCGGCTGCTGCGTCGGGCGAATCGTTGGGAGGACCTCGGCGAGCTGCTCGATGACCGCGCCGAGAAGTCGGCGGCCGTCGAGGACAAGGTCGCGGCACTCGTCGCGTTGTCGGAGGTCGCGCGCGACCATCTCGGCAACCATGCGCGCAGCGATCGCGCGATCAAGCGCGTGCTCGCCCACGATCCGTCGCATCCGCGCGCGCTCCGTCACGTGACCGACGCGGCGGCCGCGGCCGGCGACTGGATCGGCGTCGTGCAGGCGTATCAGGCGGCGCTCAAGGCGCGGCGCGAGGGCGACGACCTCGGGATGCTCCTCCAGATCGCGATGGTGCTGTGGAAGCACATGAACGAGCTGGAGCAGGCGGAGGAGTACTTCCGCCGCATCCGCAAGATCGAGCCGGCGCACCCGGCGGCGCTCGACTTCTATCGCGCGTACTACGCGGCGAAGGGCGAGAGCGGCAAGCTGATCTCGCTGCTGAAGAGCGTCGAGAAGGGCGCGCCGCGAGCCCGCAGCGAGAGCGGCGAGAAGTCGATCTCGATCGAGATCGCCGAGCTCGCCGAGGCGCAGAACAACCCCGAGAAGGCGATCGAAGCCTACAAGCAGCACCTGCGCCAGGACCCGACGTCCGTGCAGGCGCGCACGTCGCTCGCGCGGCTGTACCGGCGCACCGAGAAGTGGAACGCGCTGCTCGATCTGATGAAGGACGAGATCGAGAAGCTGCCCGAGGGCGACATCGCGGGCCGCGTCGCGCGCTACTTCGAGGTCGTCGAGGTGTATCGCGATCGCCTGCGGCTCGACGTGATGGTGATCAACACCTATCACGCGATCCTCAAGCTCGATCCCGACAACCAGCGCGCGACCGACGAGCTCGCCGCGAAGTTCCGCGCGCTCGGCCGGTGGAACGATCTGATCGCGATCCTGACGAAGAAGTCGGAAGCGGCAGGCGTGCCCGATACGGAGCGCGTGCGCCTGCTGCGCGAGGTCGCCGACCTGTGGTCCGAGCGGTTCGGCAACTTCGCGAACGCGATCAAGCCGCTCGAGCGGATCGCCGAGCTCGCCCCGACGGACACCGAGGCCGTCGGCAAGCTCAAGGAGATCTACACGAAGCGTCGCCAGTGGCGGCAGCTGATCGATCTGCTCGGCAAGGAAGCGTCGACGCTGTTCGCCGACGACAAGCGCGCGAAGCAGGGCGAGATGGCTCGCCTCGCAGCCGAGCGGCTCGGCGACACGCGCCTCGCGATCGAGATCCACAACCAGATCCTCGTCGAGGCGCCGGACGCGCCCGAGACGCTCGCCGCGCTCGCCGCGCTCTACGATCGCGAGAAGCGCTGGCCGGCGTACGCCGAGATCCTGCATCGTCAGGTCGCGGCGCTGCGCGCGCAGAACAAGAGCAAGGAGGCGACCACGCTCCTCGAGAAGCTCGGCCAGGTCTACGCCGAGCGGCTCTCGGCGCCGCAGCAGGCGGCCGCCGCGTGGAAGGAGATCCTCGACTTCGAGCCGAACCACGCGAAGGCGCTGCGCACGCTGCGCGAGCTCTACGCGATGGCGGGCGACTTCGCCGGCCTCGAGCAGCTCTACGCGAAGCTCGGCCAGGAGGACGAGCTCGTCGAGGCGCTGCTCGCGATCGCCGATCGCATCGACGCGAAGGCCGCGCGCCTGCCGCTCGTCGAGCGCGCCGCGCAGCTCGCGCAGAAGCGCGCCGAGAACGCGAAGGAGAACCAGGCTGCCGCGATGCTCGAGAAGGCGCGGCAGGTCTGGGAGCGCGTGCTCGCCGTCGAGCCGACGCACGTCGGTGCCGCGACCGCGCTCGCGCCGATCTACACGAAGCAGGAGAAGTGGGCGCGCCTCATCACGATGCTCGAGATCGAGCTCGGTGCGCTGCACGAGGTGCCGGCGCGGCTCGCGAAGATCGCGGAGATCCGCCAGCTCGTCGAGCGGCGGTTGTCGTCGCGAAACCTCGCGTTCACGTGGACGATCCGCGCGTTCGATCTCGATCCGAACAGCGAGGCGCTCTACACGGACGTGCTGCGTCTCGCGAGCGAGGCCGAGCAGTGGCGTGAGGTCGTCGCCGCGTTCGAGCGCGCGATCGCCGGCGGAACCCTGGCCGAGCCGATTCGTCTGAAGCTATTCCGCGAGCTGGCGAAGATCGCGAGCAAGCGCCTCGGCGACGCCGAGAAGGCGCGCGGCTACCACCGTCAGGTACTCCAGCTCGCGCCCGAGGACCGCGATGCCGAGGCGAGCCTCGAGGATCTCGCGCACCAGGTCGCCGACTGGAATGACCTGCTCGCGTCGTATCGCAAGCGCGCGGAGCGCGAGACCGAGACCGCGACGAAGGCGAGTCTCCTCATGGAGATCGCAGCGCTGCAGGAGCAGAAGCTCGTCGATCTCGACGGCGCCGCCGCGACCTACCGCGAGGTGCTCGCGCTCGTGCCGGCACACCTCAAGGCGCTGCGCGCACTCGCGCGTCTCGACGAAGCGCGCGGCGACTGGGACTCGCTCGCCGAGGTCCTCGCCGAGGAGCTGAAGCAGACGCCCGACGGGCAGCCTCGCTACACGCTGCTCATGCGCGTCGGCCAGATCGAGGAGATGAACCTCGACGCGCCGGCGAACGCGCTCGACTACTACCGCGACGCGCTCGGTATCCCGGCGGTCGGCGGCGGTGCACGGCCCGAGGCGCTCGATGCAGTCGCGCGGATCGTGCTCGATCCGAACGCGGCGGCGCAGGTCGAGCCGAAGGACCGCCAGGCGGCCGCTCGTCAGATCCTGCCGCACCTCGAGCGTGCGCACGATTCGGCGAAGCATGCGGCGACGCTCGAGGTCATCCGCACCGGCGAGGACACCGGCGCGGCGGAGAAGATCGAGATCGATCGCGCGCTGATGCGCATCTATCACATCGACCTCGGCGATCCGGGTGCGGCGTGGGTCGCGGGTCTGCGCGTGCTGCGCGCCGAGCCGGCCGATGCCGACGTGCGCGGCTCGCTCGCCGTGCTCGCTGGTCAGCTCGGCCGCGACGGCGAGTGGGCGCGCGAGCTCTCTGCTGCGCTGGCCGCGCTGCGCGGCAAGGGCGGCTCGTCGGCGGAGATCCGTGCGATCGCGACCGAGCTCGCGGTGCTCGCGGGCGACCGCCTCGACGATCGGCCGACCGCCGAGCGCGCGTGGCTCACCGTGCTCGAGGTCGAGCCGGATGCGGCAGACGCGTTCGACGCGCTGATCGCGATGTACACGCAGGACGAGCGCTGGGCGGATCTGCGCGCGATGCTCGAGCGTCGCGCCGAGGTGTCGGCCGATCAGGTCGTTCGCCTCTACACGCTCGTCTCGCTCGCCGAGCTCGAGGCGGGGCCGAATGGGGACTCCGAGCGGGCAGGGGCGGCCTACCGCCGCGTGCTCGACATCGACGCGTCGTACGGTCCCGCGTACGCGGCGCTCGACAAGCTGTACTCGACGACGCAGCGCTGGAAGGAGCTCGAGGAGCTGCTCGCGCGCCAGGGTGATTACCTCGATGGCGAGCGCGCCGTTGACAACACGTACCGCCGCGCGGAGCTGTGGGCGAAGCAGCTCGGCGATCCGAGCCGCGCCGTCGATCTGCTCGAGGACGTGATCGCGAAGGCGCGCAGCCACGCCGACGGCCGCGAGCTGCTCGAAGAGCTGATGACCGCGCCGAACGCGCAGCTCGTCATGATGCGGATCGTCCGCCTGCTCGAGCCGCTCTACGAGCAGGACAAGCTGTGGATGGACCTCGTCGGCCTGTTGCGCGCGCAGCGGCCGCTCGTCACCGGCACCGAGGCCGTCGAGCTGCTGTCGCGGATCGCGACGATCGAGGAGAGAGAGCTTGGCGGTGCGCCGCGCGCGTTCGACGCGTGGATTGAAGTCCTGCGGCTCGAGCCCGCGCACGAGCGCGCCCGCGTCGAGATCGCGAGGCTCGCGCAGTTCCTGAGCCGTTGGCCCGAGGCGACCGTCGCGCTCGAGGCAGCCGTCAACGCGACGCCCGATGGCGACGCCGGAACGCGCGCCGCGCTGCTCGGCGAGCTCGCGACGTACTACGACAGCAACGCCGGCGACACCGTTCGTGCGATCACCGCCTACAAGCGCCTGCTCGAGGCCGATCCGTCGAGCCCGACGACGATCCGCCGCGCCGGCACGTCGCTCGCGCGCCTCTACGAACAGAGCCAGAACTGGAAGGAGCTGCGCGCGATCACGCGGCAGCAGGCCGAGTGGGCCGAGGATCCCGAGGAGCGGCGCGCGCTGCTCGCGAAGGTCGCGCAGCTCGACGAGGAGAAGCTCGCCGACCACGCCGCCGCGATCGCGACGTGGCGCGACGTGCTCGCCGATCAGCCGGCCGACGCCGGCGCGCTCGACGCGCTCGAGCGGCTCTACCAGGCCGCCGAGAACTGGCGCGAGCTCGTCGATATCCTGCGCCGCAAGATCGACGCAGCAGGCGCCGACGCCGACGTCGCCGCACTGCTCGCGCGCGTCGCCGAGCTCCACGAGCGCAAGCTCGACGAGCCCGAGGAGGCGATCGCCGCGTGGCTCGAGATCATCGACCGCGACAGCGAGGACGTGCGTGCGCTGAACGAGCTCGCGCGCCTCTACCGCGCGGCCGAGCGCTACGCCGATCTGCTCGACGTCCACGAGCGCCAGGTGATGCTCTACGACGGCCCCGCGCAGACCGATCTGCAGATCCAGATCGCGCGCCTGCTCGAGGGACCGCTCGCGCGTCCCGTCGAGGCGCTCGAGCGCTGGGCGACGATCCTGCGCGGTGATCCGCAGCATCCGACCGCGCTCGCCGCGGTCCAGCAGACGCTCGGCGACGTCGACCTGCGCGTCTCCGCCGCCGAGATCCTGCGTCCCGTGTACGCGGCGACCGGCCGCGAGGACGAGCTCGCGAGGCTCGCGCTACTCGAGTCGGAGTGGGCCGACGATCCGGCGATCAAGCTGCGTGCGCTGCTCGAGGTCGTCCAGCTCCGCGAGTTCCGCCTCGGCGACATCGCCGGCGCATTCGAAGCGCAGGTCCAGGCACTGCACTACGCCGTCACCGAGCCCGAGCTCGCGCAGGTCGTCGCCGACACCGAGCGCCTCGCCGGCGAGCTCGGCCGCGATGCCGATCTGATCGATATCTATCGCGAGGTCGCGCCGAACGTCCTCGACGCCGAGATCCAGCGCAGGCTGCGCCTCGACATCGCCGACCTCGCGCGCGGCGTCCGCAAGGACAACGCGCTCGCGGCCGAGTACTACAAGCGCGTCCTCGATAGCTCGCCGGAGGACCGCCGCGCGCTGGTCGCGCTCGAGAGCATCTATCGCGAGACGAGCAACGAGGTCGCGCTCGTCGAGATCCTGCTGCGCCAGGCCGATATCGCCGACGACGTCGACGACAAGGTCGGTGAGCTCGTCGAGGCCGCCGGTATCTACACCCAGCTCGGCCGCTCCGACGACGCGATTCAGACCTGGGAGCAGGTCCTCCAGATCGCGCCCGAGCGCGGCGACGTGATCTACGCGCTCGAGAGCCTCTACGCCGGCCAGGGACGCTGGCACGACGTCGTCGACCTGTACGAGCGCCGGCTCGGGTTCGTCACGTCGATCGAGGAAGCGGTCGCGCTGCGCGTGCAGCTCGGCGAGCTCCAGGAGAAGCAGCTCCACGACGTCGAGGCCGCGATCGAGAACTACTCGGCCGCGCTCGGCGGCAACGCGCGCCAGCCCCAGGCGATCGCCGCACTCGAGCGGCTCCTGAACGATCCCGACGCGCGCGTGCAGGCCGCGGGCGTGCTCGAGCCCGTCTACATCGCGCAGCACAGCTGGCCCGAGCTCGTTCGCGTCTACGACGCCAAGCTCGAGGGCGCGTCCGAGCCGGCGGAGCGCATCCGGCTCACGCGGTTCGTCGCGCGGCTCTACGAGGAGCAGCTCGAGGACTTCGAGAACGCGTGCAAGTGGTACGCGCGCCTGTTCCGCGAGACGCCCGGTGATGCCGGCGTGCGCGAGCAGCTGCAGCGCCTCGGCGGCATCGTCGAGAACTGGCCGTTCGTCGCCGAGACCTACCAGAGCTACCTCGACGACGAGAACGGCGACTCGGACGACGTTCGCGATGTCGCGATCGCCGCGGGCCTCGTCTACGAGCGCCGGCTCGGCAATATCGACGCCGCGTTCACCGTGTTCCGGCGCGCGCTCGCGATCGAGCCCGAGGAGCAAGAGGGCAGGCCGACGGCGCGCGACATCGTCGCCAAGCTCGAGGACATG
Source organism: Kofleriaceae bacterium (assembly GCA_013368795.1). Classification (GTDB taxonomy): domain Bacteria; phylum Myxococcota_A; class Polyangia; order Haliangiales; family Haliangiaceae; genus JABFXX01. The sequence goes on along the minus strand of JABFXX010000536.1, from coordinate 13,770 downwards.
CTCGGTCGCCACACCAAGTGGAACGAGCTGCTCTCGATCTACGACGACGTCGTCGGTCGCACCGACGAGGATCTGCGCCGCGAGGCGCTCGTCAAGAAGTCGCGCCTGCTCGAGAACGGCCTCGGCGATCCGGCGCGCGCGATCGACGCGTGGCGCGAGGTCGTGCTCGTCGCCGAGAGCGGCGAGTCACCGATCCTCGAGCAGACGTACATCGAGGCGGTCCGCGAGCTGCAGCGGCTCTACACGTCGCGCAGCCAGTGGCACGACCTGATCGATCTGACCGAGGCGCGGCTCGCGCGCGCGAGCGACGCGTCGCAGTTCGCCGAGGCTGCCCAGCGCCGCCTCGAGCTCGCCGAGATCTACGAGCTGCACCTGAACGACCTGACCTCCGCGCTCGATCAGTACGAAGAGGTCATTCGCTTCGGTCACCTCTGGGACAAGGCCGTCGCTTCGCTCGAGCGCCTCGTCATTCATGACGAGCACCGCGAGCGCATCGCCGAGCTGCTCGAGCCCGTCTACCGCGAGCAGGACTGGTGGCAGAAGCTCGTCGTCATCCTCGACGCGAAGCTCGAGTACGTCACCGACCCCGCGCACCAGGTCGTCACGCTCCACGAGATCGCGGAGCTGCACGAGGAGCGTGGCGGTGCGATCGATCTCGCGCTCGCCGCCCTGGCGCGCGCGTGGCGCATCGATGTCGCCGACGACGCCGCGCTCGCGAAGCTGCTCGTCCTCGCCGGCAAGCTCGGCGCGTGGGACGAGGCCGCGCGCACGATCGAGGACGGTGCCGCATCGACCGACGGCGAGCTCGCCGCGACGCTGTGGACGAAGGCTGCGCAGATTCACGAGGCGCAGCGCAACGACGGACGGCGCGCGATCGATGCATGGCGAAAGGTCGACGAGACGCGCAGCGACGATCCGATCGCGCTCGCCGCCCTCGATCGCTTGCTCGCACTCGAAGGCCGCGTCGAGGAGCTCGTCAAGATCGTCGAGCGCCGCGCGAACCTCAGCGAGGACGCCGGCGTCCGGCTCGTGCTCCTGCATCGCGTCGCCGCGCTCTACGAGGAGGTCCTCGAGGACAAGCCGAACGCGATCACCGCGTACAAGAACGTCCTCGACGTCGACGACAGCGACCTCGCCGCGCTCGATGCCCTCGAGCGGCTCTACCGCGATACCGGCGATGCGCGCGAGATGGTCGCGACGCTCGAGCGCAAGATCGAGCTGACCTCGGATCTGCCGATGCGGCAGGAGCTGCGCTTTGCCGCCGCCACCGTCTACGAGCACCACCTCGACGACGTCTACCAGGCGATCGGCCAGCTGACCGCGATCCTCGACGACGATGCCGGCGACGCGAAGGCGCTCGCCGAGCTCGATCGGATCTACGCGAAGCAGAAGATGTGGCCGGAGCTGCTCGACATCGTCGACAAGCGCGCACTGCTCGCGATCACGGCGCAAGACCGCGCCGACCTCGCGTTCCGCGCCGCCAACATCGTCGAGGTCCAGCTCACCGACCCCGATGGCGCGATTCCGCGCTACGGCGCCGTGCTCCAGATCCTCGCGACGCACCCCGAGGCGCGTGCCGCCCTCGAGGCGCTGATGGCGAAGGACGAGCACATCGAGGCGGTCAGCCCGATCCTCGAGCGCATCTACCGCAGCGCGCTGTCACCGCGCGCCGATGCCGAGGCCGCCGGCCTCATCCGCGTCTACGAGCGACGGCTCACCGTCGCCGGCCGCGACCCCGCGGATCGCCGTGCCGACTGGCAGGCGCTCGCCGAGGTGCGCGAGACGATCAACCAGCCGGCGCAGGCGTTCGTCGTGTGGGGCCGTGCGTTCGCCGACGAGCCCGACGACGTCGAGCTGCTCGTTCCGCTGATGCGGCTCGCCGAGTCGCAGAACCTGTGGCGCGAGCTTGCCGGCCTGCTCGACGAGCGTCTCGACGACGGCGCGCCGCCGCTGCCGCCCGATGTCGAGGCGACGTACGCGATGCGGCTCGGCCAGATCGCCGAGGACCGCCTCTCCGATCTCGATCGCGCCGCGCTCGCATTCGGCCGCGCCTCGCAGGGGCCCGAGCCCAAGCCGCCGCTCGCTGCACTCGAGCGCGTGCTCGCGCGCTCCGGGCGCTGGCCCGACCTCGCGCTCGTCCTGCGCCGTCAGGCCGAGGTGACCGAGGAGGACGTCCAGACCGCCGACTATCTGTTCCGCCTCGGCGACCTGCAGGAGACGACGCTGTCGGCACCGCGCGAGGCGATCGCTGCCTATCGCGAGGTCCTGCAGCTCATCCCGACGCACGCGCAGGCGCGCGGCGCGCTCGAGCGCCTGCTGACGCGCGTCCCCGAGGAAGCGGGCGAGATCGTCGAGATCCTCGAGCCGCTGTTCGAGGCCGACGGCGACGCAGCTCGCCTCCTCAACGTGCTCGAGGCCAAGCTCGGCGTCACGAGCGATCCGCTCGATCGCGCGGGTATCCTCGCGCGGATCGTCGAGCTCGCCGAGGGCAAGCTCGCCGATCGCGCGCGTGCCCTCGACGCGGCGATCCGCTGGCTCGCCGTCGATCCGGCGTCGGAGCAAGCGCTCGCCGAGACCGAGCGCCTCGCCGATCGCCTCGGCCAGTGGCGCGAGACCGCGACGCGCATCGACGCGATCGTCCACGCAGCCGATGCCGGCGAGCGCGACAACGACGTCCAGGTCGGCCTGCTCGTGTTCCTCGGCAAGATCCTGCGCGATCGCCTCGGCCAGAACGACGACGCGATCACGACCTACCGCGCCGCACTCCAGCTCGAGCCCGACTCGCTCGACGCGCTCGATCCGCTCGTCGAGATCCTTCGCCAGCGCGGCGAGTGGTCTCCGCTCGCGGACGTCCTGCGTGCGCGTGGCCGCATCGTCCAGGAGCTCCCCGAGAAGCGCGCCGCATTCGCCGAGGTCGCCCAGATCTCCGAGCGCGGTGGCGATCGCGACGGTGCGATCGAGGCGTGGCGCGAGATCGCCGACGCCGACGAGACCGATCGCGACTCGCTCGATCAGCTCGCGCGCATCTACCGCTCCGCCGGCAACGACCCGGTGGCGCTCATCGAGGTGCTCGGCCGTGCTGCCCGCATCGCCGCCAACGCTGACGACGAGAAGACGCTACGCGTCGAGATCGCGCAGCTCGAGTCCGAGGGCCCGCGCGGTGTCGCCGCGTGGCAGGCCGTCGTCGACCTCGATCCCGACGACGCCAACGCGCTGTCGGCGCTCGAGGCCGCGCACGCGCGCTCGGGCGACTGGATCGCGGTCAGCGACATCCAGATGCGCAGGCTCGATCTCGCCAAGACGAGCCAGGAGAAGGTCCTCATCCACGCCGAGATGGCGCGCCTCGCCGAGACGCGCCGCAACTCCGTCGATGACGCGATCGCCGCCTGGTACGCCGCGCTCGACATCGACAGCTCCTACGTCCGCGGTTACGACGAGCTCGAGCGCCTCCTCGCCTCGGCCACTCGCTACCACGACCTCGTCGAGCTGCTCGAAAAGCGCGCCGAGCTCCACGCGACGCTCAACCAGAACGCCGCCGAGATCCAGGCGCTCGCACGCGCCGCCGATGTCTGGGAAGGCAAGCTCGACAACCCCGATGCCGCGGGCGAGATCCTCGAGAAGATCCTCGCACGCGAGCCCGGCTCGGTTGCCGCGCTCACCCGCCTGTCCAAGATCTACGAGCGGTCGGGCGACTGGGAGAAGTGCAAGTCCACCCTCGAGCAGGCGCTCCGTCTCAACCCGCAGGGCCGCGATGCCGCCGACCTCTTCTTCCGGCTCGGCGAGGTCGCCCGCGTCGGCGACAGCGACGAGGACACCGCGATCCAGCACTTCCAGCACACGCTGCGTCACGACCCATCGCACGCCGACGCCATCGCCGCGCTCGAAAAGCTCGCCCGCGATCGCCGCGACAACGCGCTGCTCGCCGACATGCTGCAGCGCCGCGTCGCCGCGCTCACCAATGGTACCGATCGCCTCTCGCTCCTCGTCGAGATCGCCGAGCTCGAGCGCAAGGCGGGCCGCAACGATGCCGCCCTCGAGGCGCTCGCCAAGGCTGCCAAGCAATCCCCCGACGACGTCCGTGTCCTCGGTCCGCTCGCCGACCTCTACTTCGCAGCCGGCCGTCTCGACGAGGCGGCCCCCATCTACGATCGCCTCGCGCAGGACGCCAAGGCGCAGCGCCGGATGAAGGACGTCGCGAAGTTCCGCCAGCGGCAAGGTGGCATCCTCGAAGCGCGCGGTGATGCCACCGGCGCACTCGCTGCCTACGAGGAGGCGCTGCGTGTGAACCCGACCGATGTCGTCACGATGACGGGCCTCGGCCGCATGTACTTCGCGGCGGGTGACTGGGAGAAGGCGCGAAAGATCTACCAGTCGCTCGTGCTGCAGAACATCGATGCGGAGGTCGGCGTCACGAAGGGCGAGGTGTACTGGGCGCTCGGCAAGATCCACATCGAGCTGGGGCAGGGCCCGAAGGCGAAGAGCATGTTCCAGCGCGGGCTCGAGATCGAGCCGGGCAATCAGAAGCTGCGCGATGCGCTGAGCTCGCTGTCGTAGCGCGCCATTTGCGCCGGCGCTTCGCCGGGCCGCCGGCGCGGTTGTCCGGTCGCCGGACGTTACTGGCCGCAGGTGGCGAGGGCGCGGCGTGCGGAGACCGAGACCTGTTCCTCGTCGGTGTTGGCGAGGTAGGAGAGCTTGGGCTTGGCCGAAACGGGGCAGGCGGGGCCGAGGAGGCCGAGCCCGGTGGCGGCGGCGGCGATGATCTCGGGGAACGAGTTGTCACCGAGGGCGGCGACGAGGGCATCGGCGGCGCCGGGTGGGTTCAGGCGGCCGATCGCGTAGGCGGCGTTCTGGGCGAGCGCGAGCGCTTGCTCGGACTCGATGGCGGCGGCGCGCCACTGGGGGAGCTTGGCGACGAGCTTGGAGCCGAGCGTGCGATCGCCGAGGGTGGCGGTGAGATCGATCGCGCGCTGGCGCAGGGAGAGAGGCGCGTTGCCGTCGTCCCAGAGCGCGGCGAGGAGCGCGGCCGTGCCGGCCGCCTTGCACTCGACGAGGCCGGCGAGCGCATCGCCGCGGACCGCGAGGTCCTTGTCGCGCTTGAGCGAGTCGGCGAGGGCGCGCGCGGGGCCGGGGCGCGAGCAGCGAGAGCCGAGGGATTGGGCAGCGAACCGCCGGACCTCGGGCCACGTGTCGGTGAAGAGAGAGGTCATGATGACGCGGTCGATGCCGTCGGAACCGGATGGGCCGTGCCACGAGCCGGCACCACCGGAGCCGGCGCCGGAGAGTGCGGATAGAGCGGCGAGGCGGACGCCCGGATCGCTGTCGGTCGTGAGCTTGATGACGAGGTCGGTGGCCTCGGGCCGATGGTTGACCGCGATCGCGCGAGCCGCGACCTGCTTGTAGGCGGAAAGGTCGGCGGAGTCGGGGAGGGAGGTGAAGAGAGCGGTGAGCGAGCGCAGGGCGGCTTCGTCGCCGATCGCGGCGATGCCGTCGACGATCCGGTAGCGGCGCTCGTAATCGGTGGCGGTGGGGAGTGCCGCGGTGAGAGCGGAGAGTGCGGGGGCGCGCTCGTCCGGCTTGGCGTGAGCGCGGCGCGTGAGCGCGCGCCAGAGGTCGCCCGCAGCCTGCGGCGAGGTGCTCGACTGGGCAGCGGTGCCGAGCGTCGTGGTGTCGAGCTCGGAGAGCCTCTCGATGGTCGCGATGCGGAGGTCGCGCGGGCCGCGGCCGGCGAGATCGATCAGCGCGTCGCGATCCTTGTCGGTGGCGGCGGGACGGAGCGCACGGACCGCGGCGATGCGCGCGTCGAGCGCGAGGCCCCCCTTGCCGGCGAGATCGCGCAGGTCCTGAGCCTGCGAGGTGCCGAGTGCGCCAAGCGCAGTGATCGCCTCGACGAGGTCGGGACCCTGGATCCAGTCCTCTTTGGCGGCGCGCGCGAGGATCGGCGCGACGGCCGGATCGCGAATCTCGAGGGCGGCGCGCACGAGCCGGCGGCGCGCGGCCGCATCGGTTGTCTTGGCGAGCTCCGCGTCGATCGCGGCGGCACCCGCGGCACCGCGCGCCGCGAGCGAGCGAGTGGCGGCCATGCTGCCGTCGGCGCCCTCCGCGACGAGACGCGCGAGCGTCGTCTCGCCACCGCCGGAGCGCTCGCCCGCGGCGAACACCTGCAGCTCGCCGATCGAGGTCGCGCCATTCGCGGGGCCGTAGGTCGACTCGATCACGAGGGTGACGCAGCCGGTGAGCGGCGTCGGAAGGTCGGCGATGTATGCGGTCGCGCCGCGCGCGCCATGCGCGTCGGGGACGTCGACATGGAACGCGCCCTGCGCACCGACGACGCCGAGCCGCTGGATGCGATTTGCACCCTTGAGCGTGCTCGCGACGATCCGGATCTGCGTGGCGGGCTCCGTCGTCGAGCGCGGCATGTACGTGAAGAACTGGCCCTCGCCATCACTCGCGACGAAGTCCTCGCGCCACGCGGTCTCCGGCTTGCCGTCGTCGAGCTCCTGCGGGATCGCGAGCGCGCCCGCGTTCGTCGCGCCCGGCTGGTGCGACGCGATGCGCGCGCGATAGAGGAGCGGCTCCGGCGCGGTCGCCGTGTCGGGCTTGGCCGCGATCACCGGCGCGTTGCTGGCGATGCCGGTCGGGATCCGCGACAGGCGCTGGAACTTCGAGCCGTGCAGGCGCTCGGCAAACAGCAGCGCCGATGCGCCATCGCACCGCCGGTAACCGGGACGCGCCTGGTAGCGGAAGATGCCGTCGGGCCGCGCCTCGAGCACGTAGCCGAACTCGGCGTCGAGATCGCCGCTGCCGAGCGGCGTGCGCAGGAGCTCCTTCCACGTGCCGCCGGTCTGCTGCACGACGATGCCGTCGGTGTCGGTCGATACGACGATCGTCGGCGTGCCGCGCGCGATCGCGGTCGTGAGCGTCGCGTGCTTCGCGGCACCGACCGCCACCTTCGCGGTTCCGCGCTTGGTCGCGATCGAGAGCTCGCCGTGTGGGTCGAGCTCGACGCGATCGGCGGCACCGTCGCCGTCGACGTCGGCGGAGAGCTTGGCGAGCGGCGCGGCGTACGCCGTCGAGGACAGGACTGCGAGGACGAGGACGCTTCGCACGGCAGGGACCATAGCGCAGACACCACGACGCCGCCGGGATTGCACACGTGCGCGCCGTCGTGCGAGCGCCCGTCGCACGACGGACCTCGGCGCACGCGTGATCGGTGATCGACGCACGTATGGATCGGGAGCCGTCCGCGGTCGCCGACCTCGCCCTCGCGCCTTCCTCGCGGCCGAGTGGCCGGCGATCGCGATGCGGCTGTCTCGCCGTAGTGCTAGCGTGCGCGGCCCGGTGTTCGCCCCGTCCGACTACACGTTCGACCTCCCCGAGGAGCTGATCGCGCAGGAGCCCGCCGCGCAGCGCGACGCCTCGCGCCTCCTGCACCTGCGCCCCGAGGGAAGCGTGACCGACGGTGTGTTCCCCGACATCGTCGACCTGCTGCCGGAGAACGCGGTCCTCGTCGCGAACGACACGCGCGTGATTCCGGCGCGCGTGATGGGTCACAAGGCCTCCGGGGGCCGCGTCGAGCTGCTGTTTCTCGAGCCCGAGCCGAGCGTCGCGCCGAACGCGTGGCGCTGCCTCGCGCGGGCGCGCCGGCCGCTGCGCGTCGGCCAGACCGTCGAGATCGACGGCACCGACGTGTCGGTCGAGCTCCTGACCGAACGCGAGGGCGAGGAGGGATCGGTCGTCGTCGCGGTGCCCGGCGACGTCCTCGCGCTGCTCGAGCGCGTCGGCCACGTGCCGCTGCCGCGCTACATCCATCGCGACGATCGCGACGCCGATCGCGATCGCTACCAGACGATGTTCGCCCAGCATCCGGGCGCGGTCGCCGCGCCGACGGCGGGGCTTCACATGACGCCGGCGATCGCCGAGCGCATGCGGGCGCGCGGCATCGCGCTGACGACGGTGACGTTGCACGTCGGCTACGGCACGTTCGAGCCGATTCGCGCCGACGACATCCGCCAGCACCACATGCACCGCGAGCGGTATGCGATCTCCCCGGAGACCGCGGCGCTGGTCGCCAGCGGCAGGCCGATCGTCGCGCTCGGGACGACGGCACTGCGTGCGCTCGAGGCGAGCGAGGGCAGGGCCGGAACGGGCTCGACCGATCTGTTCATCTATCCGGGCAGCGGCCACCGCTTCCTCGTCGATCATCTGATCACCAACTTTCACCTGCCCGAGTCGACGCTGCTGATGCTCGTCTGCGCATTCGCGGGCACCGAGCGCGTGCTCGCGGCGTATCGGCACGCGGTCGCGGCGCGCTATCGGTTCTTCAGCTACGGCGACGCGATGCTCGTGCATCGCGCGTCGTGATGGCGCTGGTCCATCGGACACAGATCGATTAGGGTTCGCGACCCGCCGTGTTGTACGAGCTTCCGACCAAGGGCTTTTCGTTCGAGCTGATCGCGACGCTCGGGCACGCGCGCGCCGGCATCCTGCATACGCCGCGCGGCGATATCGAGACGCCCGTGTTCATGCCGGTGGGCACGGCCGGCACCGTGAAGGCGATGACCGCCGACGAGCTGCGCGCGCCGCCGCTCGATGCGAAGATCATCCTCGGCAACACCTATCACCTGTACCTGCGGCCCGGCCTCGAGGTGATCGGCCACGTCGGCGGCCTCCACAAGCTCGCCGCATGGGACCGGCCGATCCTGACCGACTCGGGCGGCTTTCAGGTGTTCTCGCTGGCCGCGATCAACGAGATCGATGACGAGGGCGTCACGTTCCGCTCGCACATCGACGGGAGCAAGCACCGGCTGACTCCCGAGGTCTCGATGCAGATCCAGCGCGTCCTCGGCTCGGACATCGCGATGGTGTTCGACCAGTGTCCGCCCGGCGACGCCGATGAGTCGGTTCACGAGGTGGCGCTGCGCCGGACGACCGCGTGGGCCAAGCGCAGCCTTGCCGCGCCGCACGCGGACGGGCAGGCGGTGTTCGGGATCGTCCAGGGCGGCATCGATACGGGCCGCCGGCTACGGCACATGGCTGAGATCACGGCGCTCGGCTTCGACGGCCATGCGCTCGGCGGTCTCGCCGTCGGAGAAAGTCTGGCCGAGACCTATCGGATTCTCGACGAGGTCGCCCACGTGCTCCCGGCCGAGAAGCCGAGGTATCTCATGGGCGTAGGAACCCCGGCGGACCTGGAGAAGGGAATCGGGGCCGGCATCGATATGTTCGATTGCGTGATGCCAACTCGGAACGCCCGTAACGGTTACCTCTTTACAGAGGGCACCCGAGTGAACATCCCGAACAACAGCAACCGGCTCGACACCGGGCCGATCGACCCCTCGTGCCCGTGCGCGACCTGCCGCACTCACTCACGGGCGTACCTGCGACATCTTTACCAGGCCAAAGAGATCCTGTACGCGCGGCTCGCAACTCTGCACAACCTCACGTTCTACGCGAGGCACGTGCGCAAGCTCCGGGACCGGATTCTGGCCGAAGGCGTGCGCGCTTGACCCAGTTCCCCCACGATGCTACCAACCCACGGATTTTGAGAGGTTAGAGCCCATGCAAGCGATGCAGCCGATCTTGATGATGCTGGTGATGTTCGGGATTTTTTACTTCATCCTGATCCGCCCGCAGGTTCGCAAGCAGAAGGAACACACTTCGATGCTCTCGAAGCTCGGAAAGGGCGACGAGGTCATCACCCGCGGCGGCGTGATCGGCAAGATCACCGGCGTGTCGGATGACAACATGCTGCTGACGCTCGAGCTCCAGGAGAAGGTTCGCGTTCGCGTTCCCCGCGCCTATGTCGAGGCGAAGTGGGAAGGCAAGGTTCCCGAGCCCGCGAAGAGCGCGGCGTAAGACCTCGCCTGTTGATGACCCGCTTCGTTTCCGAGTAGGTGCTTCATGGATCGCTCTCTCAAGTGGCGAACTGCGCTGCTTTTCGTCGTCACCGTCCTGTGTATCGCCACGCTGATTCCGTCGTTCGTGCCGAAAGGCCAGCTACCGACGTGGTTCACGCGTGTGTTCTCGAGCCGCATGAGCTACGGGCTCGACCTCCAGGGCGGACTCCACCTCGTCTACAGCATCGACCTCGATAAGGCGATCGACGACCGGGCGAGCGAGCTCAAGCGTGACATCGAGTCGCGCATGGTCGACGAGGGCGTGAAGGGCGCGGTCAAGACGCCCTCGATGCCGCTCGGCGCCGTCACGGTGCTCGTCGACGACGCCGCCAAGCGGCCGCTCGTGATGAGCTGGCTCGACAAGGACTATCGCGGCGCCAAGGGCGACGAGCTCACGATGCTCGACTGCCCGGCGGCGGAGCCCAAGAGCGCGATCTGCTTCCGCGTGTCGTCGAAGTTCGGCGACAACCTGAAGAAGGCCGCGCTGTCGAACGCCGTCTCGACCATCCGCGATCGCATCAACGAGAAGGGCGTCGCGGAGCCGAACGTCGTCGAGAAGGGCGACCAGGTCATCGTCGAGCTGCCCGGTCTCGATGACGAGATGATCCAGGAGACGAAGGACATCATCGCGCGCACCGCGAAGCTCGAGATGAAGGTCGTCGACGACTGCACGACCTACAACCCGACGGGCTGCACGAAGGACAACTCGACGCACGACGGCTCGCCGTACATGAAGAAGCTGTTCGCGAAGGTTGGCAGCAACCGCCAGGGACAGCCGACCGACCCCGAGGCGATCCGCCTCGAGATCCGCGCCGAGGTCGACCAGTGGCGCCCCGACGAAGGCGGCGACATGCACACCGACTACTACCTGATCGCGCCCGACCGCGAGGAGATGGTGCCGATCGAGTGGGCCAAGAAGCACAGCTGCTTCCACAAGGACTCGGTCGTCGAGAACGACAAGGTGAAGTGCAATGTCACCGGCCGTCAGATCATCGAGCGCTACGTGTTCGGCGACAAGGACCTCGGCTATCCGGGTCTCGTCGGCGCCGACCCCGGCTTCAAGGTTCCCGACGATCGCCAGCTCTCGTTCGAGCAACTCGACACGCAGCCCGGCGCCTCCGACCAGAGGCAGTTCTGGCGCACGTACTTCCTCGAGCGCGCCGTCCGCCTCACGGGCTCGGCGATCTCGAACGCGATGGGCAGCTACGACCCGAACACGAACCGTCCGGTCGTCCTGCTCGACTTCAACCGGTTCGGCGGTCGCCAGTTCGGCGACGTCACCGCGCAGATCGTCGGCATGAAGTTCGCGACGATCCTCGACGACAAGGTCAAGTCCGCGCCGATCATCAACCAGGCGATCCGCGGCGGCCGCGCCTCGATCACGATGGGCGGCGGTGACGCCGTCGCTCAGGAGCGTGAACGCGACGACTTGGTGGCGGTGCTCAAGACGGGCTCGCTGCCGGCGCCGCTCCGCGAGGAGAGCTCGGCCAAGGTCGGTCCCTCGCTCGGTTCCGACGCGATCGCGAAGACGCGCCTGTCGTTCGCGCTGGGTATCGCGCTCGTCATCGTCATCATGGTCGGCATCTACAAGTGGTCGGGCATGATCGCGGTGTTCGCGGTCGTGTTCCACATCATCGTGACCCTCGCGGTGATGGCACTGTTCGGCGCGACACTCACATTGCCAGGCATCGCAGCGATCGTGCTCTCGATCGGCATGGAGGTCGACGGCAACATCCTGATCTACGAGCGCATACGTGAGGAGCTCTTGCTCGGTAAGAGCGTCCGCGGCGCGATCGACCTCGGGTTCTCGCGTGCGTTCTCGGCCATCCTCGACGGTCAGCTGACGACCGCCGCGGCCGGCTGGGTGCTCCTCAACTACGGCTCCGGTCCGATCAAGGGCTTCGCCGTGATGCTGCTCGTCGGCGTCTTCACCACCATCGGAACCAACATCTGGGTCACGCGGATCCTCTTCGACTGGGCTGTCGCTCGGAAGAAGGGCCCCCAGCAGACCCTGTCGATCTAGAGGCCCGGCAAATGAGCGAGCACCACAAGTTCCGTTACCTGCTTCCGCCGGGCAATAACTTCGCGTTCGTCGCGAAGTTCAAGTCCTGGCTCGTCGCGTCGGTCCTGCTCATGTCGATCTCCATCGGCGTCTTGTTCGTGAACAAGGCGACGCGTGGCGAGTACATGAACTGGTCGATCGACTTCAAAGGTGGCACCGAGGTCATCTTCGTCTTCAAGGATGACGCGGGCGCCTTCACCAAGGTCGAGCCCGGCAAAGTGCGCGACGCCTTCCAGAAGAAGGGCGAGCACGGCGTCGAGATCTCCAGCATCACGTACACCGAGGACACGGCGAAGGGCGAGGAGACCGTCCACGGCCTCATGGTTCGCAGCCCGCGGTTCTCGGCGCTAAAGCCCGAGCAGCAGCTCGCGGCGACGTCCGACTTCGTCGAGGCGTTCAAGGATCGCGACGTCGGCAAGGCGACCTGGTCGGGTGATCGTCTGTACGTCCGCTCGAAGCAGCCGATCAAGCACGACGAGGCCGCGCCGATCTTCGCGAAGCAGGGTCTCGAGCTGAAGGCATGGGGCCCCAAGGAGCAGGAGGCGTTCTCGCACGCCGATGAAGGCACCGGCGAGTACAACGCTCAATTCGCGATGTGGGGCCTCGATCGGCAGTACGCGCAGATTCTCGAAGCGGAGATCCCGGGCGTGAAGGCGTTCGCGGTGAACAGCTACGGCGTCGGCGCCAAGGCCGGCGCGAAGCTGCGCGACGACGCGATCAAGTCGATCATCTACGCGATCTTCCTGATCATGCTCTATCTCGCGTTCCGGTTCGACATCCGGTACGCGCCGGGTGCCGCGTTCGCGACGATCCACGACGCGATCATGGTCATCGGTGTCTTCGCGATCACCTGGACCGAGGTATCGCTGACGTCGGTTGCGGGTCTCCTCACCGTCGTAGGCTTCTCGGTAAACGACACCGTCATCGTGTTCGACCGAATTCGCGAGAATCAGGCCAAGCACAAGGACAAGAAGCTCGAGCGCATCATCGACATCTCGATCAACGAGATGCTCGTCCGCACGATCCTCACGTCCTCGACGGTGTTCGCGACCACGCTGATCATGAACATCTTCGGCACCGGCCTCGTGAAGAACTTCGCGTTCGCGATGAACATCGGCGTCATCGTCGGTACGTACTCGTCGATCTTCCTCGCGACCCCGTTCTTCCTCTACATCTCGAGGAAGTGGTACTCGGGCGCGGCGAAGGGACGCCGGATCCCGCCGTCGACGACGACCGTCAGCAGCGAGACCTGAGCTGTTTGTTCGTGCGCCGGCCGTTCTCGAGGCAGCATGTCTCGGGGCGGCCGGTTTGCATTTGTGAGGTCCGTCTGGTCGCAGCGCTCGCCGTGTTCGGCGGCTGCGGCCGCATCGCGTTCGATCCAGATCGCGATGCGAGCGTCGACGGGCTGTCGTGCGCGGACGTCTACTGTCTCGATCCGTCGCTCGGCGGCGACGGGATCGTGAGCGTCGACGTCGGCGGTGTCGACAACCTCAACTTCGGCTACCGCGCGCTCGCGGTCCTGCCCGACGACGGTCTCGTGATCGCCGGGCAGGGCGGGAGCCCCGGCGCGACGGACCTCGTCGCGGTGCAGCTGACGGAGGCCGGCTCGCGCGATGCGAGCTTCGGTGTCGGCGGCGTCGCATCGGTCGACGCGGGCGGCACCGACGAGCGCGCGATCTCCGTCGCGCTCGCACCCGATGGCCGGATCCTGCTCGCCGGTGCGACCGGACCGACGACGCTCGCCGGTGTCATCGCGCGGTTGCGGCCGGACGGCCAGCTCGATCCGACCTTCGACGGCGACGGGACGTTGTC
>JABFXX010000156.1 GCA_013368795.1 Kofleriaceae bacterium | reverse complement strand
GAGAACGAGACCTGCTCGTACCCCTCGACGGTGCTGCGGAACACGAGCAGCTTCTGGTCGGCCTCCTCGAGCTCGGCGAAGTCGGCGCGCGTGATCTGGTGCGTCTGCTCGACGGCCTCCGCCATGCGCTCGCCGATCCGTCCGAACACGATGCCCGCGATCCGCGAGATGGCGTCCTTGCGCGGCGTGAGCAGAACGATGCGACGGTCGGTGATCAGGAGGCGGCCGCCCGGGATCCGCTTGTTGTCGCGGACGCACGTGACCATCTTGTGGAGCAGGACCACCTCGCCTTCCTGCTGGACGAACTTCGCCACGCCTGCCGTGTAACACGCGCGCGACCGTTAGGGATCGACGAGCTTCGCGGTCGGCAGCGGCGCCGGGTTCTCGACGCCGGCGGCCCACTGCTGGACGCGCTGCTGCCAGGTGGCGAACGGCTCCTTGCTGCGGAACGCGAACGACGTGCGAGCGTAGCCCTCGCCCGTGTCGTGGATCACGATCAGCGGACCTTCCTGCAGGACGCTTCCGTAGGTATCGCGCGTGATCTGGTACGCGACGCGGACGGTCTTGTCGGAGAACAGCGCCCCGACGAGCGCGCCGAGTGCGCCGAATGCGAGCGACCAGTCCGGCGGGTCCCATACCGGGTGGACGACGATGCGGCGATCCGTGAACACGAGCGTCGCCGCGACCTTCTTGCGGTCGAACACCAGGCCGATCGGATGTTCCGAGACCGTTGCCTCGCCGGGCGCCAGGTCGAACTTCGCCACGCAACGCGTGTACCATGGGGATCGCGGCATGGCGACGATCCTCATCATCGACGACAACGACACGATCCGAGAGGGTCTCGCGATCACGGTGAAGAAGCTCGGCCACGATCCGGTGACCGCCGCCAACGGCAACGCCGGCGTGACCGCGTTCAAGCAGCGACGCGCCGACTTCGTGATCACCGACCTCAAGATGGAAGGCGGGACCGGCGTCGACGTCCTGAAGTCGATCAGCGCGCTCGACCCGGACGTGCCGATCATGATCATCACCGGCTTCGGCACGGTCGAGACCGCCGTCGAGGCGATGAAGCTCGGCGCGTTCGACTTCATCACGAAGCCGATCCAGAGCGAGGTCGTGCGCCTGAAGGTCGACCGCGCGCTCGAGATCTGCGCGACGCGCCGCGGCCGTCGCAAGGCCGACGCGCAAGTCGACTATTTGCGCGCCGAGACCGACAGCAAGTTCGCCGAGCTCGTCGGGTCCGGCGACAAGATGGCGCAGGTCCGCAGGACCGTCGAGAAGGTAGCGGCAAGCGACACGACCGTGTTCATCGCCGGCGAGAGCGGCACGGGCAAGGAGCTCGTCGCGCGCGCGATCCATCGCCTGAGCAAGCGCGCGAACGGGCCGTTCATCAAGGTCAACTGCGGCGCGCTGACCGAGACGCTGCTCGAGAGCGAGCTGTTCGGCCACGAGAAGGGCGCGTTCACCGGCGCGATCAAGCAGAAGCTCGGTCGGTTCGAGCTCGCCGACGGTGGCACGCTGTTCCTCGACGAGGTCGGCGACGTGCCGCCGTCGATGCAGGTCAAGCTGCTCCGCGCACTGCAGGAGCAGGAGTTCGAGCGCGTCGGCGGCGAGGCACCGATCAAGGTCGACGTGCGCGTCGTGTCCGCGACGAACAAGGACCTCGAGGCCGAGGTCGCGTCGGGGCGGTTCCGCCAGGATCTCTATTTCCGCCTGCACGTGTTGCCTGTGAAGCTGCCGCCGCTGCGCGAGCGTCGCGAGGACATCCCGATGCTCGTGTCGCACTTCGTGCACAAGCTCGGGCCGAAGACGAACGCGCGCGTGAAGAGCGTCGGCGATGCCGCGCTCGGTCGCATCATGGCCTATCACTGGCCCGGCAACGTCCGCGAGCTCGAGAACGCGATCGAGCAGTCGCTCGTGTTCGCCGAGGGCGACGAGATCGCGCCGGGCGCGCTGCCGCAGTTCCTCCAGGGCGGCGCCGAGGACGATCGCCTCGATGTTCCGCGTGAGATGTCGCTGCCCGAGATCCTCGACGATCTCGAGCGCCAGCTGATCCTCAAGGCCTACACGAAGGCCGGCCGCGTGAAGACGGAGACCGCGCGCCTGCTCGGCATCAAGACAAGCGCGCTCTACTACAAGCTCGAGAAGTACGGCATCGAGTAGCGCGGTTGCGCACCGAGCTGCACAACGAAAAGCTGCTCGCGCGGCGCTGCACGCTGCTACGCTCGTGACGTGAAGTTCCTCGTCGCGATCGCGCTGCTCGCCGGCTGCCGCGCGCAGCTCGGTAGTCCCTCGGTTGACGACGACACGAAGCTCGATGGTGGGCGCGACAGCGGCAGCGGCACGATGATCGACGCACCGCCGCCCGATGGGACGTCGTACGTCGCGAGCTGCATGGCCGCGGGCTACACCACGACGAGCGCGACGACGTCGCTGTATCGCGTCGCCGCGGCGGGCAAGACGTGGGTCAACGCGGAGGCCGAGTGCGCCGCCGACGTGACCGGCGCCACGCACCTCGTCGTGCTGTCGTCGCAGGCGGAGGTCGACTACGTCAAGGCGACGCGCCTCGGCTGGGTCGGCCTCTCGGATCGCGCGACCGAAGGCACGTTCGTCAACGTCACGGCGGAGCCGAACGACGTGCGGCCGTTTGCGTCGGGGCAGCCCGATAACGGCGGCGGCAACGAGAACTGCGTCCAGCTGAAGGCCGGCGGCCTCGACGACGACCAGTGCAACAGCAGCCACGCATTCCTGTGCGAGTGCGACGGCCGTCCCGCACTGTAGGAACGATCCGTTCCACGCTGGCCCGGTCGCGCGATCGGCGCTAGGTCTTTGCCCATGTTCGATCGCGCGAGGTTCGAGACGATCGCGTACGCCGCCCTCCGCGTCGTCGCCGGCTTCATGTTCCTGTTCCACGGCGCCCAGAAGATCCTCGGCGTGCTGACGACGAAGGTCGGTCCCGAGACGTTCTCGCAGAAGTGGGTCGGCGGGATGATCGAGCTCGTGTGCGGGGCGCTGATCTGCGCCGGCCTGTTCACACGCCCCGCCGCATTCCTCGCGTCGGGCACGATGGCGGTCGCGTACCTGCAGTTTCACTGGAAGGGCGCGATGGGCTCTTCGATCCTGCCGATCATGAACGGCGGCGAGCTCGCCGCGCTCTACTGCTTCGTGTTCCTGCTCATCTTCGCGCGCGGTGCGGGCGCGTTTTCGCTCGATCGGGTCCTGCGTCGCGCTTAGCGTAAGGGGCGGCGATCGCCTCGAACGTCATGTCCGTGAAGTCGTGCAGCATCGTGACGCGCACGACCGGATCCTCGCGCTGGGCCGACTGCTTCGTGATGACGCCGGCCCACAGCTTGCCGGCCTCGGCCCACACGAGACGGCTTCCGACCGGATCGTGCTCGGCCCACTCCCACGTGTGGCGCCGCACCTCGCGATCGCCTGCGATCAGCTCGTGCTCGTCGAAGTACACACCCTTGCCCGGCGGTGCGCCGACCATGCCGTGGGCGATCTTGCGCAGCGTCCAGCCGTGGTCGAGCGGCTTGTCGAACACGTCGAGTGATTCGGAGCGCGAGCGCAGCGAGAGGTCGTCGCGCATCTGCCAGCCGTCGCGCAGGAGGCGGTTGAAATAGACGCCCGGACACTCGCCGCCCCAGCGCGGCGCGTACGCGCGAGGGTCGCCGCGCACGACCTCGGTCGTCGACTCGAGCGCGAAGTGGCCGTAGCCGTCGTTGAGCCAGTACGTGCGCTTGTCGACGAACAGGCCTCCGCCGTGCCAGCAGTCGCCCTTGCCGTAGAGCGCGACCGCGTGGAGGTACGGCGCGCGCGAGACCGCGGTCCACGAGCCCTTCGTGCGCGACGTCGACCACCGGCCGTTCATCGCGAAGTAGATGACGTGCGTGCCGTCGGGCGAGAGATCGCTGCGCCGCTCGTAGATGCGACCGCGCAGCCACTGGCCGACCTCGAAGCGATCTCGCTTGCGGTCCCAGCCGATCGCACACACCGCCTTGCTCGGGCCACGCCGCAGCACGAGGCCGTACGGCGCGTCGCGCGCGAGCAGCACGTGCAACCGCGGCGGAAAGCTCGGCACCCGCCGATGCTACCGCGCTACTTCGAAAATGGCGGCTGCGACGTCGGCGCCGGCTGGCCGTAGCGCTGGCGCGCCCACGCGATGAACTCTTCGCCCGGCCGCTCGAGCGCGGCCTTGCAGATCTCCGAGACGTGCGGCGGAAAGTCGCGCTCGAGGATCCAGCTCAAGAAGCCGCGCTCGGGGCCTGCTGCGAGCTCGTGCACGGCAGCCCCGCTGTGCTTGCCGAAGCCAACGACGATCACCTCGCCCTCCCAGCGCAGGTGGCGCGACGGCCCGACCCAGCTCGCACGCCCGGGAATCGGATCGGACACGCTCGCGATGTGATTCCAGTCGTGCTCGGGGAGGTTGAAGTGCTGGAGCATGCCGACCAGCACGCGGCCGGTCGCCGCGACGTCCGCGCTCGCCGAGTGCGCCGCCGCGAACGCGTCGCCGACGAACCGCACGTGCGCGTGCTGGAGGCTCCGCGGCTCGCACTGCTGCCAGAGCCGGAACGCGTCGACGATCTTCTTGTTCGACAGATCGAGCGGCGCCTGGCCGATCCGCATGTACTCGGCCTGCAGCATGTCGATGTCGAACGACAGGTTGTAGCCGACGATCACGTCGGCGTTCGCGAACACCGCGGCGATCTCGGTGGCGTAGTCGGCGAACGGCGGGCAGCTCTCGAGCTCGGCCATGCTGATGCCGTGCACGGCCTGGGCGGCCGGATGGATCGACACCGCGGGCCGGATCCGCCAGGTCTGGCTGGGCGCGGTGTCGTCGAGGCCGTGCTGGACGCACAGCTCGATGACCTGGTCGCGCGTGAAGTCGATCCCGGTGGTCTCGCAGTCGAACACGATGATCCGCGGCGTGGCCGGCGTGGCCGTCGGCCGGGTGTGGTCGGGGACCCGGGACAGCTCCGCCGGCGGAGAAGCCGGTTCGGGAGACACCTCGGGCGCCGTTGGCGTCGGGGGACGCCAGTCAAACAGCGACAGAGTGCCTTCCACACGCAAAGCCTACGGTGCCCCCCTGACACCAATTGCGCTGCTTTGGAGTAGCCTTGGCCCCATGCGCTGGTCCCTGCTCCTCGTCCTCCTCGCCGCCTGCAAGGTGAAGGATCCTCCACCCGTGACGGAGGAGTGGAAGGACGGGTTCGAGCGCGAGGAGATCGGCGGCGACTACTACAAATCGGGCCGGGGGTACGAGATCGCGTCCGGCCAGCTGTCCGCGAAGGGGGCCCACAACCACCCGTTGTGGCTACGCAAGAAGCTCCCGCACGACGTCCGGATCGACCTCGATGCGTGGTCGAACGAGGAGCGCGGCGACATCAAGGTCGAGGTGTTCGGCGATGGCCGGTCGTTCGATCCCGATGGCGGCGCGTACATGGCGACCGGCTACGAGGTGATCTTCGGCGGCTGGTTCAACAGCAAGTCGATCATCGCGCGCCTCGACGAGCACGGTAAGGACGTCGTGACGAACACCACGGTGAAGGTCCACCCGACGCGCCACTACCACTGGCGAATCGAGCGTGTCGGCAAGCGGCTGACGTGGTTCGTCGATGACATGCAAACGCCGTTTCTCGTCCTCGACGATCCGAACCCGCTCGAAGGCACCGGGCACGAATATTTCGGCTTCAACAACTGGGAGTCGGATACGTGGTTCGACAACGTCGTGATCACGCCGCTCTGAGCTAAAATCACACGCTCGACGGGTGGAGCAGTTCGGCAAATACACGCTGATCCGAAAGATCGGCACCGGCGGTATGGCCGAGGTCTTCCTCGCGCGCACGACCGTCGCGCAGGGTCTCAACAAGACCCTCGTCATCAAGAAGATCCACACCGCGTACGCGCGCAGCCGCCAGTTCGTCACGATGTTCGTCGACGAGGCGAAGATCGCGCTCGGCCTCAACCACCCGAACATCATCCAGGTGTTCGACTTCGGTGCGGTCGGCGACACGTACTTCCTCGCGATGGAGCACGTCGAGGGCCTGGACCTCTTGCGCCTGCTTCAGGAGGCAGCGAAGGCGCGCGTTCGCCTGCCCTACGGCCTCTCCGCGTACATCGTCCAGCAGCTCGCCAAGGGCCTCGACTACGCGCATCGCAAGACCGACGAGTTCGGCGAGCCGCTCGGCATCGTCCACCGCGATATCTCGCCGCAGAACATCCTCCTGTCCTGGGACGGCGGCGTGAAGATCGTCGACTTCGGCATCGCCCGCGCGCGCGACGTCCACGAGGAGCAGGGCGTCATCAAGGGCAAGTTCGCGTACATGTCTCCCGAGCAGGCGCGCGGCGAGACCGTCGATTGCCGCAGCGACGTGTTCGCGGCGGGCATCGTGCTCTACGAGCTCGTGTGCGCGCGCCCGCTGTTCCACGGCAAGGGCAAAGAAGCGCTCGAGATGGTCAAGAGCGGCGCGATCCCGCGGCCGAAGGACTCGGCGCCGGAGCTGCCCGAGTCGCTCGAGCGGATCATCCTGCGCGCGCTGTCGTTTCATCGCGCTGATCGGTTCCAGACCGCGCGCGATCTGCAGCACGAGCTCGGCAAGTTCCAGCTCGAGTGGGGCCAGAAGGCCGGCTCGCTGATCGATTCCGGATCGCTCGCCGCCCAGCTGGCGTCGCTCGTGCCGCAGGAGCTGCGCGTCGTCGCGCCGCGCCCGCCCGCCGAGGGCGACGCCGCGCGTGCGAAGGAAGCGGTACCCGAGCCGGTGCTGCCCGAGCCGAGCGCCGCGATCGACCTCGGCTCGATCCCGCTACGCGTGCGCACGGCGGCGAGCGAGTCGCACCAGCTCGCGCAGATCGCGTCGACGCCGGTACCGAGCCGAGCGACGCCGCGCGAGCGCGCGGAGCGCAAGTACGTCTACGTGCTCGAGGGCATCCTGCGCGGCATGGCGGCGCTCGAGCGTCGGCTCGGCGCGGCGGGCGCGGCGCGCCTCGTCAACGAGTTCTACAAGGTCGCCCGCGACGTCGCGTTCAAGCACGACGCGCTGCTCGACATCCCTCGCCTGCCTGCAGACGGCAAGGACGTGCCGATCGGCGCGCTCGACACCGCGCCGACGACGGGCATCGGCGGCGAGGCGATGGTGCGGCTCGTCGTCGGCCTGCCGGTCGCGGGCGAAGACGACGCCGGCCGCGCGATCAAGCTCGCGCTCGCGCTCGTCGACACGCTCGACGGCATCGGCTCGGACGTCGAACCCGAGCTGCGCCTCGCGCTCGCGGTTCAGCGCGGCGTCGCGATGGTGAAGAAGACGGGCGTCAAGGGCGACCTCGTGTTCGACATCGAGGAGTCGACCGCGGCGTTCGCGCACAAGCTCGCGCGCCAGGCCCGCGGTGCCGAGATCCTCGTCGGTGGCCGCGTGTTCCGCGCCGCCCGCGCCGAGTGGAACTTCGAGGCGCTGCCCGCGATCGACCTGCCCGAGGAGTCGCCCGGCGGCATGGGCGGCAGCAAGGCGACCAACGCCGACGAGGACACCGACCCGGGCGTCAAGCGTGCGCGCGTGTTCCGCCTGCGCGGGCCCAAGGATCGCAAGTCGCGCCTCGACGAGCGCCGCCACGCCGAGCGGCTGCACGGCCGCGATCTCGAGATCAAGGCGCTCAAGGACGCGTGGCGCGACGTGCTCGTCACGCGGCGCAAGCGCCAGATCGTGATCGTCGGCGACGCCGGCGTCGGCAAGCGGACGCTCGTGCGCACGTTCCTCGAGCACATCTCGCCCGGCGAGGCCGTCGTCGTGCGGACGAGCGCACGCGTCGGCACCGCGATGACGCCGTACGGCGTGATCGCCGATCTCGCGCGCGACGTGCTCGGCCTCGCCGAGGACGCGGAGCCGCACGAGGTCGAGCGCCGCCTGCTCCGCGCGGTGCCGCTGATCTACCCCGAGCTGCCGCTCGGCAATCCGTTCGGCGGAGATTCGTCGAACGAGGAGGTCGTGCGCGAGGCCAAGACCGCGCTGCAGATCTTCGGCATGCTGCTCGGCGCGCGCTCCGCCGCACCGGGTGCGCAGGTCGACGCAGACACGCGCCGGCAGACGCTGATGCGGATCCTGCTTCGCATCGAGCAGCGGCTCGAGGGCGAGAAGCCGATCATCCTCGTCGGCGAGGACATTCACTGGGCCGATCAGGACAGCCAGGAGCTGTTCGCGATGATGCTGAAGGTCGGCACACCGCGCCCGATTCTCGGCCTCATGACATCGCGGCCCGAGCCGCGCATCCTCAAGATCGCGAAGGAGCTCGGCACCGAGGTCGTCCACCTCGAGGAGCTGCCCGATGCCGCGCGGCGCGAGCTGCTCGCCGAGCGGTTCGTGCCGGGTCATGACATCGACGACCTCATCGATCACATCGCGGCGCGCGCCGGCGGCAACGCGTTCTTCATCCAGGAGCTGCTCGACACGCTGATCGAGCGCGGTATCGTCGTGCCCGATCCCGACGACGGTCCGTATCCGGGGCTCCTCCGCTGGGTGAAGCGCGACGCGCCGATTCACGTGCCGTCGAGGGTCGAGGACCTGATCATCGGTCGCATCGACTCGCTGCCGCCTGGCGAGAAGGATGCGCTGATCCACGCGTCGGTGCTCGGCCGTCACATCTCGGCGGCGACACTGTCGGCGCTGCTCGGCCGGCCCATGCGCCTCGAGCTCGACGAGCTCGTTCGCCGCGGCCTGCTGTCGCCGCTCGAGAGCGAGTACCGGTTCAAGAACGACATGACGATGACGGTCGCGTATGGCCTCATCGCGCCCGACCACCGCGTGCAGCTGCACCGCGCCATCGCCGCGCGGATCGCCGGCGCCGCGAACTACCGCGTCGGTCAGGACGACGCGCTGATCGCGCGCCACCTCGAGCTCGCCGGGGACAACGTCCAGGCCGCCGATCGCTACCTGCGCGCCGCCGGTCACGCCGTCGACCTCGGCGGCAACGCCGACGCGTTCCGCCAGCTGTCGCGCGCGCTCAAGCTCCTGCCGTCGACCGATCACGAGCGCCGGTTCACCGCGCACCGCCTGCGCGAGGAGATCCTGCGCCGGCTCGCCAAGCGCGCCCAGCAGCTGCGCGAGCTCCACGCGATGCGCAAGGAGGCCGACGCGATCGCCGAGCCCGGCAAGCTCGCGATCGCCCACTCCGCGCTCGCGCAGTTCTACATCGACGTCGGCAAGGCACCGGCCGCCCTGCGCGCCGTCGCGCCCGCGCTCCAGTACGCGCGCGAGGCCCAGGACGTGCTCGGCGAGGCCGAGGCGCTGCGCCTGCGCGCCGCGATCGCCCGGCTCGTCGGCAACGCCGAGGAGTCGCTGCGCCTCGTCGAGCAGGCGCTCGAGCTCGTCGACAAGGTGCAGGCCGGCGAGTCCGGCCGCCCGCCGACGCCGGTGCTCGTCGCGCGCGCGACGATCCTGAACCAGCGCGGCACCACGCTGTGGAACATCGGCAAGCTCGAGCAGTCGATCGAGAGCTACGCCGAGGCGCTCGTCATCTACCGCGCCGTCGGCATGGCACGCCACGAGGCGCGCGCGCTCAACAACATGGGCATCGTGTTCGCCGCGCTCGGCGAGTACGAGGAGGCGCTCGCCCACTACAAGAGCGCGCTCAAGATCGATCAGGCGCTCGGCGAGCGCAGCGGCCTCGCGCTCAAGCTCGGCAACATCGGCCAGTGCTACTCGGACATTGGCGACACCGATCGCGCCGAGAGCTACCTGCAGCGCGCGCTCAAGGTCGCCGAGCAGACCGGCGACCTCTCGGCCGCCGCCGATGCCGCCGTCTCGTGGGGCCAGTGCAAGATGCAGCGCGGCGACACGCCCGCTGCGCTCGAGCTGTTCGAGAAGGGCCTCGCGCTCGCGACCGAGAACCGCGAGCGCTATCAGGAAGTGCGCGCGCTCCAGTACATCGCGCTCGCGCACCTCGCGAAGGGCGATCCGCCGGAGGCTGCGCTCGAGATGGCGCGCTCGTCGACCGAGTGGGCGCGCAAGATGCCGATGATGGTCGGCATCATCTACGGCCTGACGTTCCAGGCGCTCGCGCTGTCCAAGCTCGGCCGTCACGACGAAGCGATCGTGGCGAGCGACGAGGCGATCTCGCTGCTCGACAACACGCGCACCGACGGCGTCGAGCACATCTTCCGCTGGCGCGCGACCGTCTACGCTGCGGCCGGCAAGGCCGAAGCCGCGAAGGCCGCCGAGGCGCGCGCGACCGCCGAGGTCGACACGAAGGCACGCCGCCTGCGCGACCCAGAGCTTCGCAAGCATTACCTCGCGTCGCGCCTGCGCGCGGTCTAGAGCTGAGCCGCGAGCGCGGCCACGCGCGTCTTCAGCACGCCATTCGGATAGGCGGCCTCGTACGCCGCGATTCGCTTGCGCGCGAGCGCCGCGTTGCCGGCGCGCACGTACGCTTCGACGATCATGACGTCGCGCTCCTCGGCGAGCTTGCCGGCCGGGAACTGTCGCTCGTGGGACATCAGCGTCACGAGCGCCTCGTCGGGCATGCCGCGCTGGAGGCCCGCGCGTGCACGATCCAGTAACAGCCGCTCGGCTTGCGTGGCATCGACGGTGAGGGAGATCGCCGCATCGACGAGCTGGTCGCGATCGACCGGTGCGGGCGGCGTCGCCGATGCGACCGTGGTCGGCGGCGCGTGCGCTGGCGCGACGGTTCTCGACGATGGCTGCACCTGAGCCGGCGCGACCGCCGTCGATGGCTGCACCTCGGCCGGCGCGACAGCGGTTGGCGGTGACGTCGGCGCGACGGCGCTGGGCGGCTCCGGCTCGACGCGTTCGCGCTCGACGACGACCGTGCGCGGCGCGCTCGCCGGCTCGGGCGCGGTCATCCGGCCGACGACGAATCCACCGGCGAGCATCGCGGTGGCGACCGTGCCCGCGATCCAGCCGCGCACGGCGAAGCCGTCGGTCTTCGCGGCAGTGGTCGTGGCGTTCGCACCGGCCGCGGTCGAGGTCGCCGCCGCGTTCGCACCGAAGCCCGCGGCGAGTGCGCGCTGACCGATCGTCGCGTACACCGCCGCGACGATCGCGGCCCCCTGGGCGGCGGCACGGCGGCGGCTGTGCGAGCGCTCGCGAGCGACCGCGGCCTCGGAATCGCCGAGGCGAGCGCGCAGCTGCTCGCGCGCGCGGCGGAGCCGATCCTTGGCCGTGTCGAACGGAATCTGCAGGGCACGCGCGGTATCGGCGAGCGTGTGCTCCTCTAGCTCGTGCAACGTGATGATGTCGCGCAGCGGCTCCGGCAGCTCGTCGACCGCGCGGCGCACGGTGAGAACCGTCGCGAGATCCTCGTCGGACGCGGGCGTGTTTACCATCTCGGCCGGTCCCTCTCTGCGCTGGGCGGACTTCTGGTGATCGCGGCACAGGTTCCGCGCGATGCCGTATGCCCACGCGGGCAGCGACACGCCGGCCGGCGGAGGAGTCGAGGTGAGCGCGCGCAGCAGCGCTTCCTGCGCGACGTCTCGACCGTCGATCTCCGACAGCCCTGCACGTGCAGCCGCACGAAGCGCGGCCTCGGCGGCTGCCTCGAGCGCCTTTGTATCCGGGACGCTCACCGAGGTTGCATCGTCGGGGCGAGCTCGTCGCGGAGGTAGGCCGCACCGAGGAACGAGAAGCCGGTGAGCGTCACCGAGATGGGGCTGACGATCCACTTGGCCGGACTATCCAGCATCACGACGCTGGCGACGCTGGCGCCGGCGAGCGCGACACCCGCGATGAAGAATCCGACGCGCGTGC
>JABFXX010000282.1 GCA_013368795.1 Kofleriaceae bacterium | reverse complement strand
GACTGAGGCCCATAGATCGGACTCCCTGGGCCGAAGGAGTCCCTCGCGGACGACTCGTCGGTCAGTTGCCGATCTTCACGACGAACAGGTAGTCGAAGCTCGCCGACGCCGTCCGCGTCGCGACCTGCACACCGCCGGCGACGTTGCCGGTGTTGCCCATCACAACGGCCGTCGTCGCCGGCGCTTGCGTCACGGTGCACGCGTTGTTGTTGCCGAGCAGCGCGAGATTCAGCTGAACGACGCTGTTCGCGGCAAACGTCCCCGGCCAGTTCGTGTTCGGGAACTGCCTGTTCAAGCCCTGGATCGTCGACGCATAGATCTTGTCGCCGTTGTCCTCGTCGACGAGCGAACACCAGTACGACTGGTTCGGCGCGATCGCGGCCGTCACCGAGATGTACGGCGTGTTGAACGCGTTCGAGCTGTCGCCGAGCGCGATCGCCTTCGCGCTCGTTGTCACCGCCGCACGCGTGACCGTGATCGGCGGCGACAGCGTGTTGTCGCCCGACGTCGCCGACGATGATTGCGTCAACACGCCATTCGCCACGGACCAGAGGCCTCCTCCGCCGGCGGTCCAGTTCGCGATCGACGTCGCGTCGTAGAAGCCCTCGAACAGGACGATCGAATCGCCGGCGGTGGTCGGCCGCGGATCGCACGCGTCGCCGACGCCGTCGCCATCGCCGTCCGGATCGGTCGCGCTCGCCAGGTGCGGGCAGCGATCGCACGCGTCGCCGTGGTTATCGCCGTCGTGGTCGCGCTGGTTCGTGTTCGCGACCGTCGGGCAGTTGTCGGTCGTGTCGGGGATGGTGTCGTTATCGGTGTCGGTCGGCGGCGGCGGCGTATCCGGCGGCGCGTCGGTCGAGACGGCCGTCGAGTCGACCGCTGCATCGCTCGGCGGTGGCGCATCGTCGCTGCCGTTGGCTGGTCCGTCTCCCGTCGCGGGCGTGCCGTGCGGGAAGCTGCATCCAGCGAGGACGGCGAGAACTAGACAGCGTACGCGCATCCGAGGTCATCGTAGCGCGCCGCGAAGGGTCAGCGCGACGCGGATGTCGTGTGGAGACGCGCTTCGTGATCGCGGCCACCGAACACGTCGGCGCGCCAGGCGATGAAGCTGGTCAGCGCGATCACGAGCAGGATCGCGAGGATCGCGACGATTCCGGTGGCTGGACTACGCTCCGATTCGACCATGTGAGCTTCTCCTGTCCGGATGTAGGAGCAGCAGATGTGCCACGGCTTTCGTAATTTTCAGGACCGCCGCGCCGCGAGGAGCGCGGTGATCGTCGCCGCGGCAGCGGGAGGGGCGCGCTCGGGATCGAGGACCTCGGACCAATTCTGAACGCGCCGCTGCCAGTTCGGTCGCTCGTGCACGGTGCCCGGCACGTTATGAGGCTGGGTGTCGAACACGAGATCGTCGAGCGCGACGAGCACGATCTCGGCGGGGCCGAGCGCGAGGTCCGTCGTCGCGGCGACCATCGCGCGCTCGACCTCGGTCAGCGTGTCGTTCTCGACGTGCGCGTTCGCGAACGCGAGCAGCGCGAGCTTCTGCTTCTCGCGCTCCTGGTGCTCGTCGAGCGCCTGATCGCCGTTGATGAGGCCGAGGTCCTTCTTGTCGTCGATGTCGCGGCCGCCCCACCAGCCGGCGAACGTCGGCGTGTCGTGCGTGTTGAGGCTCGCGACCGCCTCGGCGGGCGAGCGATCGGGCACCTTGCCCTGCTCCATCGGGAAGCCCCACTGACCGACGTGGAGCCGGAACATCCCGTGGCGCGTCATCGCGGGGCGCACGTAGTCGGGCACCGTGCCGAGATCCTCGCCGGCGACCGCGCAGCACGCGCGCTTGGACTCGAGCGTCAGGATCGCGAGCAGCTCGTCGGGCTGATAGCGCAGGTACACGCCGTCGGTCGCCGGTCGGCCCGCCGGCACGCAGTAGAGCCGGAAGAGGCCCATCACGTGATCGATGCGCAGCATCCCGGCGGCGCTCATGTGATGGCGCACGCACTGGATGAAGTAGCGATAGCGATCGCGGCGCAGTGCCTCCGGCTTGAGCGGCGGCAGACCCCAGTTCTGGCCGCCGAGGAACAGCGCGTCGGGCGGCGCGCCCGCTGCCATGTCGAGGAGGAACAGCTCGCGCCACCGCCACACCTCGTAGGCATCGCAGTTCACGCCGACGGGCAGATCGAGATACAGGCTCGCCTCGCCGCCGAGCAGCTGCTGGAGCTGCGACTGCATGAACCACTGCGAGACGACGTGCGAGTCGACGCGCGCCGGATCGGCGCCCATCGCGATCGCCGCCTCGCGCGAGTCGGCGAGCTTCGTGCCGTCGCGGAGCTTCGCGGGCCAGCTGCTCCAGCCCGTGCGCTGCGCCTCGCCGATCGCACGGAACGCGGCGTAGTCGTACACGCCCTTGCCGCGCGCCCACGCATCGACGCCGGCGACGAAGCTGTCGCTCGTCATCATCCGCCGCGTGATCTCGTCGATGATCGGCCGGCGGTGCTTGTAGAGCGCGCGGTAGTCGATCGACACGCCGGGCTGGATCGGCGGTGCCGGCGGCAGCTTCAGCCCGACCTCCGCCGCGAGCCGGCCGAGATCGAGATAGAGCTCGTTCCAGTACAGGCGGCTCGCCGGCGAGTACGGCGAGTACGCGTAGGGCTCGTCGAGAAACTGCGCGAGGATCGGCAGCGTCGCGACGTACTTGCCGCCGCGCGCGGCGACCATCTCGACGAGCTTGCGCAGGGTCCCGAGGTCTCCCGCCGGTCCGCTCTCGCGCGATGCGAGCCCGTACACCGGCGCGAACACGCCCCATCGCTTCATGCCGTAGCCCGGCTGGCCGAACGCCTTCGTCGGCGCGGCGATCACGAACGCCTCGCCCTCGCCGCCCGCGGTCTTCCACTTCAGCGTGTGATAGCCGAGCTGGCCCTCGAGGAAGACCGTCGCGCGCCGGATGCAGTGGACGACTCCACCGGGCCACGCGTGGCCTTCGGCCGGCAGGTCGAACAGCCGGCCGTGCGCGCGGAACAGGCCGCCCTGCTCCGTCGTGACCTCACACTCCCACTCGTCGTCGAACTCGGCGGGCACCGAGAACGGCAGCACGAGCTTGCCGTCCCACGCGAGGACGACCGGCGGCACGATCTCGAGCCACCGCTTGCGCTCGAGCTCGGCGGACGCGTCGTGGCGATCCGGATCGACGCCGAGCGCGCTCAGCGCGAGCCGCAGCGTCTCGTCGCTCGAGGTGACGCGGTGACCGCGCCAGTCGATGTACTCGGGGTCGAGACCTGCTGCTCGTGCCAGCGCCTGGAGCATGCTCGCACCTTAGTGCGAGCGCCCCCTGGAGGGGAGACCTCAGCCGACCAAACGCAGCCACCAGCCCGGCATCACGCCCATCTCGATGATGAGGACGGGCATGAGGGCGATCACGAACATGAGCCCCGCACCGCGCGTCACCGTGAAGGTGCCGTTCGGCTCGCGGAAGTACATCGCCGTGACGATGCGCAGGTAGTAGTAGATGCTGATGGCCGAGTTGACGACGCCGACGATGACGAGCCAGAGCAGCTGGCCGTCGTAGACGTCCATCGCGCTCTTGAACACGTAGAACTTGCCGAAGAAGCCAGCCGTCGGCGGCATGCCGCCGAACGACAGCAGGCAGATGACCATCGCGAGCGCGGCGGCCGGGTGCTGGCTCGCAAAGCCGGCCCAGTCGTCGACGAGCAGGCGCTCGCGGCCCTTCGAGCCGACGTACGCGACGATCGCGAATGCGCCCATCGTCGTCACGCTGTACGCGATCAGATAGAACACGAGCGACGACAGGCCCGTCGGCGAGCCGAGACCCATCGCGCACACGCCGACGAGCAGGACGCCCGCGTGCGAGATCGACGAGTACGCGAGCATGCGCTTGATGTTGTCCTGGCGGATCGCGCCGATGTTGCCGATCGTGATCGTCAGCGCGGCGATGACCACCAGTGGGCTCGCCCAGCCGAGCGTGCCGAACGGCAGGACGTCGCCACCGAGCGCGACGCCGAACACGCGGATCATCGCGCCGATCGCAGCGGCCTTGACCGCGGCGGCCATGAAGCCGGTCACCGGCGTCGGCGCACCTTCGTACGCATCGGGCGCCCACATGTGGAACGGCACCGCGGCGACCTTGAAGCCGAACGCGACGACGAGCAGGAACGCACCGGCGATCACGAGGCCCGGGTTCGCGGTGCTGGTGAGCGCGCCCTGCATGCGGACGAGCGACAGCGTGCCCGACGCGCCGTAGAGCAGCGCCATGCCGTACATGAGGAAGCCGGTCGCGAATGCGCCGATGAGGAAGTACTTCATCGCCGCTTCGTTGCCGCGGCGGCTGCGACGGCGCATCGCGACCATCACGTACACGCCGATCGACATCGTCTCGATGCCGAGGAACACGGTGACGAGGTTCGCCGCGTGCGCGAGCATCACCATGCCCGACGCCGACAGCAGCATGATTCCGTAGTACTCGCCCATGCGCCAGTCGTGCGCGCGCTGGTGGGCGGGTGACATCAACGCGGTGAGCGCGGTCGTGACCGCGAACACCGCCGACAGCACGTAGCCGAGCCGATCGGCGATCAGCATCGTGCCGAGGACCTGCCTGGTCTCACCGGGGCCGAGCTGGCGATAGAGGACGATCGACGCGACCGCCGAAGCGAGCGAGCCGGCGACCGCGAGGCCTGCGAGCGCGGTGCGGTCCTCACCCTTGTAGAACGCCTCGGCGAGCACCAGCAGCATGCCGGCGACCGCGAGGATGAAGTACGGGACGAGCCAACCGAGGTCGGCGGCGTTGAACATCACTTGGCACCTCCGTTCGCGGCCGTCGCCGGCGTCGTCGGGGCACCCTTCGGCAACATGCCGTAGATGTGCGCCGGAGCATCGGGCTCGCCGACGCGCCGGCCGAAGTCACGCACGAACTTCTGCACGGAAGGCTCCATCACATTGAGCAGCGGCCGGGGGAACAAACCGCCGAGCAGGATGCCGATCGAGAGCACCACGAACACGAACAGCTCGTGGCCCTTCAGGTCGGGCAGCTTGCCGTTCTTCGCCTTGTCCAGCTTCCCGAAGAACACCTTCTGGAACATGTAGAGGAGATAGACGGCACCGAGGATCACGCCGGTCAACGCCAGCACGCCGAGCAGGCGCGGCATCGGCAGGCTGTAGCCGGCCGGCATCGTGTCGCCGGAGAGGAACGTTCCGAAGATCGTGAGGAACTCGCCGACGAAGCCGGACAGCGCGGGCAGACCCGCCGAGCCCATCGTCACGATCAGGAACAGGCCCGCGAACACCGGCATCTGCTTCCAGATGCCGCCGTACTCGGCGAGGCGACGCGTGTGGCGGCGCTCGTAGAGGACGCCGATTCCGAGGAACAGGCCGCCCGTCGTGAGGCCGTGCGACAGCATCGCGTAGATCGAGCCGCTCGTGCCGTACGCCGTCAGCGACAGCACGCCGATCATGCAGAAGCCGAGGTGGCTCACCGACGAGTACGCGACGAGCTTCTTGACGTCATCCTGCGCGAACGCGACGAACGCGCCATAGATGATGCCGATGACCGCGAGGATCGCGAGCGCCGGCGCCCACACAGCCGCGCCGTGCGGGAACAGCGGCATCGCGAACCGGATGAAGCCGTAGATGCCGAACTTGAGCAGGACGCCGGCCAGGATGACCGAGCCCGCCGTCGGCGCCTCGACGTGCGCGTCGGGCAACCACGTGTGGAGCGGGAACAGCGGCACCTTGATCGCGAACGCGAGCGCGAATGCCGCGAAGCACCAGACCTGCGCCTGGTACGAGAACGACACCGTCATGATGCGCTCGAGATCCGTCGTGTAGCCGCCGAGCACGGGCGCGGCCTGCGTGTACACGTAGAAGATCGCGACGAGCATCAGCAGCGAGCCGACCATCGTGTAGATGACGAACTTGATCGACGCGTAGAGGCGACGCTGGCCGCCCCAGATGCCGATCAAGAGGTACATCGGGATCAGCATCACTTCCCACGACACGTAGAACAGGAACAGGTCGAGCGCGACGAACGCGCCGAGCATGCCTGCCTCGAGGACGAGCATCGCCGCCATGAACTCGCGGCTGTGCTTGTCGACGGCCTTGCGGGTGCCGATCAGCGTGATCGGCATCATGAACGTCGTCAGGATGACGAGGAAGATCGAGATGCCGTCGATGCCGGTCTTGAAGTGAGCGCCGAGGCCAGGAATCCATTCGGCGTCGAACACGAGCTGGTACGCATCCGACTTCGCGTTGAAGAACTTGAAGATGAGGAGCGAGACCAGGAACGTGATCGTCGAGAACGCGATGCCGAGCCCGCGGTGCAGCGCCGACTCGGTCTTCGGCGTGCACATGACGAACAGCGCGCCGAGGATCGGCAGCGCGAGGAGCAGCGGCAGGATGAACGAGCCGGGGTTCACGGCGACACCTCCGAAGGGGCGGACGCTTCGTCGAACTTGATGGTCCGCGTGACCGTGATGGTCTTCTGCGAGACCGGATCAGCGATCCACAAGGTGACGTGCGAGCCGACGTCGCCCGCACGCACCGAGACATCGGGCGAGGTGATCAGATTGCCGGCCGCGTCCTTGTCGGGCTGGCCGTCGCCGTTGAAGTCCCAACGCAGCTTCGCGTTGGCACCGGCGACGCCCGCACCAGGCTCGGCGTGGAACTGCATCTCGTTGTCGACCATCCGGTAGCTGAACGACGCCTTCTCGTGGCAGTCGGTGATGGCGAACACGAGCGCGGCACCGACGACGAGGCCCGCGAGGTAACGCTGGACCTGGCCGTTCTGGAACCACCGCGACACGCGGCCGAACAGACCGACGACGAACGCGGTGCCGTTGACGGCGACCGTATCGATGATGAAGCGATCCGCGACCTCGAACAGGCCGCGCGCGACCACCTTGAACGGGCGGACGATGATCGCGTCGTAGATCTCGTCGAACCACAGCTTGTGCTTGCTGGCGTTGTAGGCGCCGGCGAGCGGGCCATCGACGAGGCGCTCGACCGTCTTCGTCGGACCGCGGCCGTAGAGGGCGTACGCGATGCCGATGCCGATCACGCCGATCGACAGCGCGATGCCCATCAGGATGAACGTCGTCGCGTCACTCGCATGGCCGGCGATCTCCTGCGGCTCGGCCATGTTCGGCATGTACCAGGTGTGCGTCACGCTCGGCTCGAGCCACTCGGCCAGGCCGTGGAAGATCGACGGCAGGTGGACGCCCTGAAGGTGCGGCAGGCCGAGGAAGCCGACGATCGACGCGAAGAACGCGAGGATCGCGAGCACGCCAACCATCGACGGCGGCGACTCGTGCGCGTGGTCGGCGGCGTCCGAGCGAGCCTTGCCCGCGAACACCATGAAGTAGAGCCGCCACATGTAGAACGCCGTGCCGAGCGCGGCGATGAGGAGACCGGCCCACAGGAACTTGCCGTACCAGACGGGCCAGCCCGGGGGATGAACGCTCCAGTCACCGGCGAGGATCTCGTCCTTCGAGAAGAAGCCCGAGAACGGGAAGATGCCGGCGATCGCGAGGCACGAGATCATGAACGTGATCCGCGTGATCGGCATCTTCTTGGCGAGACCGCCCATCGTCGTGATGTCGCCCGGCGTCGTCGAGCCGCCCGCCTCCATGCCGTGCATCACCGAGCCGGCACCGAGGAACAGACAGGCCTTGAAGAACGCGTGCGTACCGAGGTGGAACACCGCAGCGACCCAGTTTCCGGTGCCCGCGGCGACGAACATGAAGCCGAGCTGGCTCACGGTCGAGTACGCGAGGACCTTCTTCAGGTCGGTCTGGGCGAATGCCATGAACGCCGCGGCGAGCGCGGTGAGTAGACCCACGGTCGACACGACGATCAGCGCGGTCGTCGACGACGCGTAGAGGAATGACATCCGGCAGACCATGTAGACGCCGGCGGTCACCATCGTCGCGGCGTGGATGAGCGCCGAGACCGGAGTTGGGCCCGCCATCGCGTCCGGCAGCCAGACGAACAGCGGAAGCTGCGCGCTCTTACCGCACGCACCGATGAACAGGAAGATGCCGGCGGCCGCCGCGAGGCGCTCGCCACCCCAGAAGCTCTGGAGGTAGGCCGGACCGACGGCGGGGTCCTTCAGGTTCATGAAGTCGAGGCTGCCGCGCGCGTTGTTCGCGACGGACGTGTCCTTGACCGCCCAGAACAGGAGGAACATGCCGATCAAAAAGCAGAAGTCGCCGATGCGATTGACGACGAATGCCTTGCGGCCGGCGCTCGCGTAGTTCTCGTTCTCGTACCAGAAGCCGATCAGGAGGAACGAGCAGAGACCGACGCCTTCCCAGCCGATGAACATCACCGGCAGGTTCGCGGCGAGCACGAGGATCAGCATCGAACCCGTGAACAGGTTCAGGTAGCCGAAGTACCGCGCGTAGCTCGGATCCGACTCGTGGTGCATGTAGCCCGTCGAGTAGATGTGGATCAGCGAGCCGATGAACGTGACGATCAGGATCATCACGGCCGACAGCGTGTCGAGGCGGAACGCGAGCTGCGCCTTGAAGCTACCGACCTCGATCCACGTGTAGACCGTCTGCTCGATGCCGATGCCGCCGTGGCCGGCCTTGAACTCCTTCCAGAGCGGGCCGAACACCATGTAGGCGGCGACGCCGAACGCGGCGCCGACCGCGAGGATCGCGACGGAGTGCGCGGTCGCCTTCGAGAAGCGGCGGCCGAGCGTCAGGTTGATGAAGGCGCCGATCAGCGGCAGGAGCGGAATCCACGCCAAGAGCGGCAAGCCGAGGAACCGTAGGTTGTCCATCTGGCGTTACTCCTCAGTGCCTCAGCGTGGTGAGGCGGTCGACGTCGACGTTGCGCCGGCCGCGGAACACCGCGACGACGATCGCGAGGCCGACCGAGGCCTCTGCCGCGGCGACCGCGATCACGATGAGCGCGAACGTGTGCGCGCCGATCGCCTCGGCACCGCCCCACATGCGCGCGAACGCGATGAGCGTCATGTTCGCGGCGTTGAGCATGAGCTCGACGCTCATGAGAAGGATGAGCGCGTTGCGGCGTACGAGCACGCCACCGACGCCGATCAGGAACAGCACCGCGGCGAGGACCAGGAAGTGGCCGTAGCCGACGTTAAAGAGGATGTCGTTCACGGGCTATAGCCTCCCGGACCACCGACGGGCTCCGTCGAGTGCGGGTCTTCCTTGAGGTGGCGTGCGATCGCGATCGCGCCGACAACGGCGATGAGGAGGAGGATCGAGATGGCCTCGAACGGGAACAGGCCGGGACCGAACAGGTCGGCGCCCACGGACTTCGTCCCGCCCCAGTCGACCAGCTCGCCGGCCATGCCCGGCTTGAGCGGCGGCAGCGCGTACGCCGCCGGTGCAGCCTTCGCGATTGCCTCGTTCGGCACCTTCACATGGATGAGCAGCATCGCGAGGCGACCGACGAGATAGACGATCGCGGCGCCGCCGATGACCTGGCCGATGCGTCCGCTCGGCGCGACCGGCTCGTCCTCGGGCCGGTTCAAGATCATGATGACGAACACGAACAGCACCATGATCGCGCCGGCGTATACCAGCATCTGGATCACCGCCAGGAAGTGCGCGTACAGCATCATGTAGACGGCGCTGATGCCGAGGAAGCTGCCGATCATGCCCATCACGGCGGCGATCAGGTTGCGCCGCGTGACGACGAACAGCGCGCCGCCGACCGAGGCCGCGGCGAACAGCCAGAACAGGAGCGCCATGCCCTTGTCCTTGGACTCGACGCGGTCGCCGTGCGGGTACTTCTTCACGACGCTCGCGCGCACGCCGCCGGGCTGAGCCGCGGCGGGTACAGGCTGCGCCTCTGCGATCGACGGAGCGACGGCACTGGCCGCTCCGAACGACAGCACGAGACCGAGGAGCAGAACGACGATCCTCATACGGCCACCTTCTTGCCGGGGGCAGCGACGGCTGCCTCGAAGTCCGCGCGGAACTTCGTCAAAAAGCCGAGCGTCGGCCACGCGGCCGCGTCGCCGAGCGCGCAGATCGTGTTGCCCGCGATGCCGTGCGCGATCTCGGCGAGGAGATCGATGTCGCGCGGCTTGCCGCCACCGTCGGCGATCCGGCGGCTGACCTTCTCGAGCCAGCCGGTTCCCTCGCGGCACGGCGTGCACTGACCGCACGACTCGTGGGCGAAGAACTTGAGGATGCGCCACAGCGCGCGCGGGATGTCGGTCTGATCGTCCATGACGACGATGCCGCCCGAGCCCGCCATCGTGCGGAGCGCGCGGCCGCCGCCGAGGTCGAACTGCTGGTTCGGCTTGACCATGACGGGCTTGATGCGCTCGTCGGTCTGGAGCGCGTCGAACTCGCACGGCACGTCGAGCTCGCTCGCGTCGAGCGGCGGCATCGACACGCCGCCCGGAATCACCGCCTTCGCCTTGCGGCCCTTCCACACGCCGCCGCAGACCTCGTTGATGATCTGGTTGAACGTGATGCCCATCGGCAGCTCGAACACGCCGGGCTTGTTGACGTGGCCCGAGACGCACACGATGCGCGTGCCGCCCGAGCGACCGACGCCGAGCTCGTTGAACCAGGCGCCGCCCTTCTCGATGATGAACGGCACGTTCATCAGGGTCTCGACGTTGTTGACGATCGTCGGGTTACCGAACAGGCCCTTGATCGCCGGGAACGGCGGCTTGAGGCGGGGCTGGCCGCGCAGACCCTCGAGCGAGTTGAGGAGCGCGGTCTCCTCGCCGCAGATGTATGCGCCAGCGCCGCGGTGCACCGTGATGTGACACTCGAAGCCGCGCGTGCCGAGGATGTCCTTGCCGAGATAGCCGCGCTCGTACGCTTCGCGCACGGCCTGCTGGAGGACGAGGAACTCCCTCATCATCTCGCCGCGGATGTAGATGTAGTTGTGCACGGCCTTGAGCGCGTGCGCCGCGATGACGATGCCCTCGATGAGGAGATGAGGGTCCCAGTAGACGAGCTCGCGGTCCTTGCAGGTGCCCGGCTCGGACTCGTCGCAGTTGACGACGATGTGGACGTTCTTCGCGTCCTTGGGAACGAAGCCCCACTTCACGCCGGTCGCGAAGCCTGCGCCGCCGCGGCCGCGCAGGTTCGACGCCTTGACCTCGTTGGCGACGTCCTCGGGGCGCAGCGCCAGCGCCTTGCGAAGCGCCTGATAGCCGCCGGCCTTCTCGTAGCCGGCGACGGTGCGCGCCTGCTCGTTGCCGAACTTCGCGGTGACGAGCTTGGTTCCGATCGGTGCCGGCATCAGGTCACCTCGCCTTCGGGATGCGGGTTCGCCTTGAGCTCGGCGATGACCTTGTCGACATCGCCGGGCGTGAGATCGAGGTAGTACTTCGTGCCGACGACGGCACACGGCGCGTTCGCACACGCCGCGATGCACTCTTCCTCGACGAGCGTGAAGTCTTTGTTCGACTGGCCCTTCTTCAGGCCCAGCTTCTTCTCGAAGGCCTCGAGCACCTCGTAGCCGCCGCGCAGCATGCACGAGATGTTGGTGCACATCCTGATCGTGTTCGTGCCGCCGGGTTCGCGGCGGAACATCGTGTAGAACGTCGCGACGCCGTAGACGTGCGCGTAGGGAAGATCGAGCGTACGCGCGACCAGCCGGAGCGCGTCGTCGCTCAGGTGGCCGAACTCTTTCTGCGCGAGATGCAGGGCGGCCAAGACCACCGGCTGCTTCGTCGGATATCGCTCGCAGAGTGCCGCGATCTTCTTCTGCGCGTCTGCAGAGAATTCGAGTGACATCGAGATGTTGCGGAACATAGGGGGC
>JABFXX010000707.1 GCA_013368795.1 Kofleriaceae bacterium | reverse complement strand
GAGACGCCGGCGCCTGCGCCCGAGCCTGCGCCGGCAGGTAGCGACGGTCAGTAGCAGCGGCTCGCGAGCCAGCCGCGAACATCGACGCCCTCTCTCGCGAGAGGGCGTTCGTCGTTTGTGCGCCCAGCATGGGCATCCATCCAGAGGTGAAAGTCCTCTCGTGAACAGGCCAACGTGAGCGAAGCGAAGCGCAACTGCGGAAGGGCGACCGACCGTGGAGAGGAAGCGTGGAGCGAAGACGTCGGGCTGATGAACAAGAAGCGGATACGAGGCGCTGTCGAGCAGGGTGAGCGGGCAAACGACCGCGAAGCTCTGGTGGCCAAGGCTCGGCGGCGTAGATCCGACAGCCGTGCGTCGAAGGTGGATGCTCTTACCTGGGGAGACCTCGGCTCGTGCCTGAAAGGGCAACGTGAGCAATCGCGGACCGAGGAGTCAGCAGAGGCCGTAGTAACGGCGATGAAGCCGGCGGAGAAACCGGAAGCCTTTGTCGCGAGCGAAGGGCCAAACGAGAGGACCAGGTGACCGGCGACGAACTCGGGAATGGAACGCGCCTGGAGCTTCCGCAAGGAGGCGCTGTGCAGAAGGAGGAGGGTGAAGCCCTCTGTAAGCTGCGCCGCGGCGAACCACAACCGGCGAACGGCGAAGCGGCACACCTAACGTGGAAGGAGCTGATGGAAGAGGTGGTGGCACCCGACAACATTGCGCGAGCGATGAAGCGGGTGACCGCCAACCACGGAAGCCCGGGTATCGACCGGATGACCGTCGACGAATTACCCGACCATTGGCGACGGCACGAAGGAATCCTGCGTGAGCAGCTGCTTGCAGGAACCTACAAACCGACGGCAGTGCGCCGCGTGACGATCCCGAAGCCGGACGGAGGCGAGCGCGAGCTCGGCATCCCGACGGTGACCGATCGACTCGTCCAGCAGGCCATCCTGCAAGTGCTCGGTCCGCGCTACGACGCGGGTTTCTCGCAGCACAGCCACGGTTTTCGCCCCGGTCACAGCGCTCATGACGCTGTGCTCGAGGCGCAAAGCTACATCCAGGAGGGATACGACTGGGTGGTGGACGTGGACCTCGAACGATTCTTCGATCGAGTGAATCACGACGTGCTGATGGGACGACTCGCGAAGCGAATCGCGGACAAGAGGATGCTGAAGATCCTCCGCGGCTTCCTGAATGCCGGAGTGATGCTGAACGGAGTGGTGGTCGATCAAGAGGAGGGAACGCCGCAAGGCGGCCCGCTCTCGCCACTGCTGGCAAACGTGCTGCTCGATGAGCTCGATAAGTCCCTCGAAGCCCGAGGCCACCGTTTCGTCCGCTATGCCGACGACTGCAACATATACGTGCGATCGCAGCGTGCCGGCGAACGCGTGATGGCCTCGATGCGCAAGGAACTGACGAAGCTCAGACTGCGGATCAACGAGGCCAAGAGTGCGGTCGACCGGCCCTGGAACCGACGATTTCTCGGCTTCACGTTTACTCGAGGTCGCGAAACTCGCCGCCGCGTGTCACCGCGCGCCGTCGAGAAAGCGAAAGATCGAATACGCGCGCTGACGAACCGGAATCGCGGGACAAGCATCACCACGGTGGTGAAGGAGCTGACGCAGTACCTGCGGGGATGGCTGCAGTACTTCGGGCTCTGCCAGGTCCCTCGGCCGAGACGTGATCTCGACGAGTGGATTCGCGCCCGTCTGCGACTCCTGCAGGTCAAGCAATGGAAACGCGGGACGACGGCGTACCCACGGCTTGTGGCCATGGGTGCCTACGAAGCAGCCGCGATCCATACGGCGCAGAACCTTCGTCGCTGGTGGCACTCGGCACACTCTCCGGGGATGTCCCAGGCCATGCCCATTCGATACTTCGACGGGCTCGGCCTTCCACGTCTTGCTTGAACTCTCGAACCGCCCGGTGCGGCCCCGCATGCCGGGTGGTGTGGCAGGGGGGACCTATCCCCACTATGCCGATCGGTTGCACTGTTCGTGCAACGGTCCAGGCGTGTCTACCTGGGGATGCGCTCGACGCGCGGTCGATGGGGCATAGCTCCGCGAAACCTCAGGCGCGCACGCGTGGCCTCGCGTTTGCTGAATGGGCCGACATGCGCCATCCACTCTCGAGATCTGCCGTCGTCGTGCTCGTCGCCACCTCGACTGCCTGCGTCGGCGAGATGCCGCCGCCGCCGCAGATCACGGTGACGTCGCCGGAGCGCGGCCTCGTGCAGGGCCACGCCGGGCAGGTCGTCGTGAAGGGCGTCGCGTCGCCCGGCGTCAGCGGCTCTCCCGTCACCAGCGTAACGGTCAACCGCGTGCCCGCGATGCTGGCCGCGGATGGCTCGTTCACCGCCGTCGTCGACGTGCCGCCTGGTGCGATGCTGCTCGAGACCAGTGCATTCTCGGCGGAGGGCGGCTCCGTGACCGACGCGCGCGCGGTGCAGGTCGGCGAGCTCCGGCCTGTCGGCACCACCATCGAGCGCGCCGCGACCGCTGCGCTGTCGACCGATGCGTTCGCACGGCTGTCGGCGGTCGCCGGGCCGAAGGTCAAGAGCATGGACCTGATGGCGAAGCTCGCGCCGCTGCAGCCGATGGCGAACCTCGGTGACGACCTCGCGAACGTGAAGGTGTCGATCACCAAGCTGACGTTCGGCGACGTCAAGATCTCGCTCGCGCCGGTCGACGGAGGGCTCGAGTTCTCCGCGACGATCGACGCGCTGAACGTCGCCGCGAACGCCGCATACGGCGGCGCGCTGGTCCCCGACGGCACGAGCTCGGTGGGCGTCACCGCCGACCGCGTCACGCTCGCCGGCACGCTGGTGGTGACCCCGGCAGGCACGGACGGCTTCTCGACGGCCATCGCATCGCCAACCGTGCGCGCGACGAGCCTGCGACTTCAGGCATCGGGGCTCGCCGGCAAGATCCTCGATTTGCTCCAGGACAACCTCGAATCGACCGTGCAGCGCGTCCTCACGAGCAGCGCGGAGAAGGCTCTGCAGCCGCTGATCAACAGCGCGTTCGGCGCCCTCGCCGGACCGAAGCGGATCGACGTGCTCGGCAAGACGCTCGAGCTACAGGCCTCGCCGAGCGCGGTCCAGTTCACGCGCACGGGCGCGCTCGTGACGATGAACCTCGGGGTGAAGATCGCGGGCAGCGAGTCGAGCCCCGGCTTTGTCTTCACGCCGAACGGCACGCCGTCGATCGACATGAACACCGGCGTCCAGGTCGGGCTCGCCGATGACCTGATCAACGAGCTCCTCGCCGAGGTTCACGCGCTCGGCCTGCTCGACCTGCACCTCGAGGAGGACTTCGGCCTGTTCGACACGGCAGACATCAAGCTGACGGTGCCGCCGATGGTCAGCGCCAACAACAGCGACGGCACGATGCGCCTCGTGCTCGGCGACATGATCGCGACGTTCAGCGAGGAGGGCAAGACGGTCATCAGCGCGGCCCTCAACGCGCAGGTCGATCTCGCGCTCCTTCGCGGCAACACACCCGAACAGATCGCGCTGAAGTTCGGCAAGGTTCACGCATTCGTCAACGTCCTCGACGACGAGACGGGCATGCTCGGCTCCGACCTCTCCGGTGCGGCGGCCGCAGGGATTGGTATCCAGCTCGACTCGCTCAGCCAGTTCCTCGTCACGGTGCCGGTGCCCTCCGTCGCCGGCGTGACGCTCGACAACCTGTCGCTGCGCGCCGACAGCGGGTACGTGATCGCCTCGGGCAGTGTTCACTGACCGGTTGCTGGCGCGCATGCACCCGGTTGGCCGAGCCACTGGAGCATCACGGCGCGTGCGGGCGAGCTGAAGAAGGCGCGCGTCGTTTGCTCTGCTGCAGGCATTCCGAGCGGCCCGGTGCCGCACAGCAGCGTGTTCAGCGAGCCCGCTCGATTGCGCACGCTGGCCGCCGTCGAGAACACGAGGTCGTCCTCGAACGTCGCGTGGCAGCCGCGGCAATACGGCGCGACCACTTCGCGATAGACGCGCGCATCCGATCTCGTCGCGCGCCAGCCTTCCGGGACGAACGACGGATCGTACGGCCCGCTCGCCGGGAACAAGCCGGCGATCACCTCGCGAACTCCTGCGGTCGGCGCGGCTTGATCGACGAGCGCGTTGAGTCTGCGCAGCTGCTGCTCCTGCGCGAGCAGCGTGAGGTCCGAGCGCGCGGAGTAGTCGAACGCGGCTGGATCGAACGGCAGGAAGCGCGCGCCGATCACCGCGTTGTTCGCAGCGTCGTAGCGCGAGCGTCCACCGTGACAGTTGATGCAGTTCTGCGGAATGCTCGTGTTGTTGCCGAGCGTGTCGAGCTGCGCCTCGTTGACGAGCTCGCCGGTCGGTCCGTACACCATGAACGTGACCGCATTGGGCGCGGTGATCGGCGGCGTGTAGACCATCGCGACGGTCGCGAGCGGCACGCCACCGGCGATCAGCAGCTCGAGCGCCTCGTCGCGGTTACCGCCGAACGTGCCGAAGTTGCGCACGTAGCACGCGAGCCCACCGGCAGGCGTCTCGGTCGCGCGGCAGTGCATCTCGCGGCCGATCCCGAGGTCGCCCGCGTTGTAGTAGGTCGCGCTGGTCTCGCCGCCGGGAAAGCCGTAGCGCGTCATGAACGCGTCGAGCGTCAGCGGTGCATCGATCGCCGCGTAGTACTCCTGCGTCTCCGCGATCGAGCCCGGTGGCTTCTCCATCAAGTAGGTCCACGTCGCCGGCACGTTCGCAGGATTCGTCACGGCGATCACGGTGTCTTCGGGCGTCGATGGATCGAACGGCAGGGCATGCGCCTTGTCGTCGACGACGCGCAGCCTCAGCACGCCACCGCGCGGCCAGCGCGCTGCGTCGGCGGCGGTCGCGACCGGCCGCACGTCGGCGGCGAACGCATACTTGCCGC
Organism: Kofleriaceae bacterium; assembly: GCA_013368795.1. Taxonomy (GTDB): domain Bacteria; phylum Myxococcota_A; class Polyangia; order Haliangiales; family Haliangiaceae; genus JABFXX01. The sequence goes on along the minus strand of JABFXX010000707.1, from coordinate 6,888 downwards.
CGAGCACTGTCGACGCGGTCGTCGCCGTGCCGATCGTCGTCCACGAGTCGAGGTCGTCCGGATCTGCGAGCACCTGGACGTCGAGCGGCTTGTCGGGCGCGTCGTAGAGTCCCGAGACGTGAATCGCGATCGCCGACGGGTCGCCCGCGAGCACCGAGCCATGCGCGGGCTCGCGCACGACGCCGGTCGGCTCGCTCGCGACCGGCTCGGGCTCGTCGTCGTCGCCTTGGCGGAAGCCCTCAACGTCCGCAAGACATGCCGGTAACACCGTTGAAAGAACCAACGCGAGCGACAACCTCATGCGTTCGCGCAGAGCATCACGTGTGCCACCGATCTTCGACGAGGAACGGCGTCTCCAGCTCGTTCCGGCGCGCTGACGCTCCGTCGCTACGTCGAACAGGTGGGGACGAGAGGCGAGAGTTCTCCCATGTACTGCCGTTGCACGATCGCGATTCACCGTCGAGCTTTCTCGTCGACGATGTACTCGCGATCACCAGACTCGCGTCGCGTGATCGTCAGGTCGCGACCGCGCCGCTCAGCGTCACGCGGGCGAGCGGAATCTTCGCGTGGACCACGCGCATGACATTCTTCAGCGTCGATGTACGCGGTGGTCGTGAACGGCAGTGGCTGCTGGTTCTTCGCCGTGAACGGGTTCATCACCTCGATCGCGTAGCGCTCGGGGGTTTTCTTCGTCGGCACCTGCGGGAACAACAGGCGGAACCCCTCCGTCGGCCACATGCCGGCGAGCTCGAGCCACGCTCGCAACGCCGCGAAGAGCTTGTCGACGTCGGCATTGCCATTCTGCGTCTTGATCGTGACTGCTGGGGGGCCGCCCGGCTCGAGCGCGAGCTCGAACGGCAGCGGCGCCGCGAACGCCCCGAGCTGGACGCCGGGATCGGCGAGCCAGCTGCGCAGCGTCGCGCCATCGAGGCCATCGCCGGGGAGCTCGCCACGGATCGAGAGCGACACGCCGCGGAGCGTCGCGAGCACGCCTGCGCCGGTCCGTGCCGCCGCGCCATCGAAGAGTCGCGCAGCGATCACCCTCATGAAGCGCGGTGAGACGCCCGCGACGCGGATCACCCAGCGGCGATCGACGAAGCCATTCTTGCGGATGCCGTCGATGCCCGCATCTTCCTTCACCTCGAACCGAGTCTTCGTCGGGTCGAACTCCGCACCGGCGGCATGGCCGGCGAGCGCGAGCTGGGCAACCGGTGCAAGGCTGAGGGCCATCTGAGCCGTGTGGATGACGCCGACGTTGAGGACCGCGAGCCGCGCCTCGATCACCACCTCTTGCATCTTCTCGCTCGCGACGTAGTGCACGTCGAGCGGGCGGATGTCGCTGCCATCGGCACCGAAGATGTGCTCGATCGAGATGCCGTCCTTGTCCTTTGCCGTGCGATCCGCGCCGGCCGCGATCAGCTGACGTGCGAGCACGTCGTTGCCGCGCGCGTAGGCGACATTCAGCGGGCGTCGTCCGTCCCATCCCGGACGCTCGAGATCAGCGCCGCGCGCGATCAGCCTTGCCACGTGCTCGAGCAGGCCATCCTCGATCGCCCACATCAGCGCCGACTGCTTGCCCGCGTTCGGATCTGCCCCGTGATCGCACATCAGATCGATCAGAGCCGGCGACGGGTTGTTGCCGGAGACGTGGTTGCGGCTCGCGGTCGTCAGCGGCGTGAGCCCGTTCTCGTCCTCGCGGTTCGGATCGGCGCCCGCCTCGAGCAGCACGCGGACGAGCTCGTGCGAGCCGTTCTCGACGGCCTCGTGCAGTACCGTCTCGCCGTTGATCGAGGGCCCGTTCGGATCGGCACCTGCCGCGAGGAGCGCACGGGCGATCGCGACCTCGTCGGTGTTGTTCACCGCGCGCGCGAGCGCACAGCCGTAGTACTCGCGCGCATTCGCCGAGGCGCCGGCCCCGAGGAGCGTGGTCACCGCGGCGAGATTGCCCGTGCGCGCGGCCGTGACGAGCGCATCATCCAGCGCTGCGCTGCGTCCGCGTTCCTTCGCCATCGCGATCAGCTCGGCGAGGCGCGCGTCGTCGCGTTCCTCGGCAGCCTCGCTCAGGGCCTTGTCGAGCTGCTTGTCGCTCAGTTTCTTCCTCGGAGCGGCTTTGATCGCCTTCGCGGTCACGGGCGGTGTCACGGGGGCGCGCGCGATCGAGCCCGGCGGTGGTGCCGGCGTCGGTGCCGGCAGGTCCAGCTCCTCCATCAGCTCGTCGCCCCAGTAGGGCATGCCGAGGATCTCCTGGCAGCGCGCCTCCGCGGCATCCTCGTCGCGGTCATCGAGCACGCCGACCGCGACGGCGAGCCACTCCTCGAACGTCGCGTACTCGACGCCGAGAATCGGCATGTCGTCGTGGTCGATGTACAGCACCGGATACTCGCCCCGTGCGTCGGGGTCGCCGAAGTACAAAAGGCGCATCGAATCGCTGCCCTGATCGAGCGCGATCGCACGTCCCGCAAAGCGCGCCTCGAGCAGCGGCTGATACGCCTCGATCCACGGCCCGGCGTGCTCCTCGATCACCTCCGCGATCGGCCGCGCCTGGAGGGTCATGGCGCGATCGAACCACCCGTACTCGCGCTTGATCCAACCTGCATCGAACGACAGCAGCGCGTACAGCGACGGCGACAGTGCAACGCCGGCCGCCTGCTCGCACGCCGCGAGCTGCTCGGCGGTCAGTGGCCGCGGCTCGCCGATCGGCGACTTCGGGCCCGCGAGATGCGCGAGGATCGCATCGACTGATGCGCCGCCCGCGGGTTTGCTCGCCTTCGCCGACGCCTTCTTTTGTTTCTTGGCTGCTGGCTTGCGCTTGGACGTCCCCGACCGTTTGGACTTCATGAAAGGTGTGCAGCGTACGGCGGGGCACGGTCACAGCGGCATGGCATGAACATGCGCCTGCCCGGATTCAGCGTTACTGTCGCTGCGTGGTGCTGGCGAAGCTTGCGAAGAAGAAGGGTGTCGAGTCGTACGTCGTGACCGCGCTGCCCGTCGGGGACCGGCTGTACGTAGGTTTCAACGTCGTCGATGGCGACGAGGACTTCGTCGGGAGCGCCGCGATCTCCGTCGACCTCGCGACGCTATCCGCGACGCTCGTCTACGAGTCCACCGAGACGATGATCGACTACGTAGTCGATCCGGACGGCTGGCAGTGCATGTTGATGCACGGCCGCGTCGTCGAGGTCGAACCAGGTAGCAAACCGGTCGAGACGACCAAGAAGGTACCCGACGGCCTGTATCGGATGTCGAGCCTTCGCGACCGGCGCGTCGCGATCTGCGGTGACAGCGGCAAGGTCGTGCTGTACGCGAAGCGCAAGTTCGCGCCGCTGAAGGTCGACACCGGCGCCGAGGATCCGGCGTACGCAGAAGACCTCGTCTCGGTGCACTTCGCCGCACCGAACCGCAGCTATGCCGTCGGCAGCTACGGCGTGTTCTTGAAGGGCGATGCGAAGCAACTCGCGCCCGCGTGGAGCAAGAAGAATCCGTTCGCGGTCAAGACCGGCCGGGTCCGCGTGCTTTCGGTCTACGAGACGAAGAGTGGTGCCGTGCTGCTCGGGTCAGACGAGGGCCCAGCGCTTGTCTTCGACAAGGGCAAGTTCACCAAGCTTGCCGGCTTGCCCAAGGAGGCGAGCGTGTACGCGATGGTCGAGCACGGTGGCAAGGAGTACTGGAGCACGACCGACAATCTGCTGTTCGTTCGCACCGGCACGAAGCTGAAGAAGCAGCGGGGGCTGGCGGGCGGCTATCGTATGGAGTCGAATGGCAAGGTGATGGCGAGCTCGTGCGGCAGCTTCGTCTACTTGCACGACGGCGCGGCCTGGACACGCCTGCGGATCAATCCGAATCCGAAGAAGCTCGTCGAACGACTGAAGCTCGACTTCTAGGCGCTCAGCCCGCGCGCGATGCGAGCTGCACGCGTCGCCGATAGGCCTGCGGCGTCTCGCCCGTCCACCGCTGGAATGCGCGGACGAAGCTGCCCGCGTCGGAGTAGGCGAGCTCGCTCGCGATCACCTCGACGGCGATCGCCGATCGCTCGAGCAGCTCGATCGCGCGAGCGCGGCGCGCGTCGTCGCGTAGCTGCTGGTACGTCGTGCCGCGTTCGCTCAGCCGGCGCCGGAGCGTGCGGCTCGAGATCCCGAGGGCGGTCGCCGCCTGTTCGAGATCGGGGAACTGCCGCGTAGGGTCGGCGAGCAGCGCCTGCGTGCGTGCGTGCAGGTCGTCATCGTCGAACGCGAGCATGGCGCGCTCCTTCTCGAGCACTGCCACCGCCTCGCGGTTCGCGATCGGCTCGCCGAGTACGAGCGGACGCTCGAGCCAGCTCGCCGGAAATCGCGCCTCGTTCGTCGGCCGCTCGTAGCGGATGCGCGGCAATCGCCCTTGGTATCGCGCGTGATGCGGCAGCTCGGGCGAATCGGACCAGAACTCGATCGCGGGATCTGCGAGCGAGATGCCGAGGATCTGCTCGCCGAGGCAGACCGCGGCGCCGACGATCGCCTCGAACATCACGCTGCGCGCGGCGCCCATCGGCACGACGTCGATGAAGCGCATGATCGCGGTGTCGCCCTCGACGAGCAGCTGCAGGCGCCACGGGCTGATCCGCAGCTCGCCAAACCGCTCGCCGACCGCGATCGCATCGCCCAGCGTCTTGCAGGTCATCAGCGCGAGCCCGAGGAGACCATGCGATGACGGCTTGAGCTGCAGGCCAAGCTCGACGCCGAGCGCAGGATCACCGGCGAGCTCGACAGCCTTCACCAGCACGTCGCAGAACGCGGCGATCGTGATGCGGCCGTTCGGATCGGCGAGCTGCTCGCGGCTGAGCCCGGTGCGCGCCTGCAGCTCTGTCGCATCGATGCCGCGCTGCTCGAGCATCGCGACGAATCTTTCGACGTAAGAGGTCGGCACCAGCCGGAGCTCACTCTCTGCCCCCACGCTCGTGATCTAACCACGGCCGTGGCCGCAGATGCGAACCCGGACGGCCGCTACTGGCAATGTTTTGTGCACGGATCTTCGCAACGCGTCATGCAGCATGCGGCGCATGAAACATGCCTTGCTTGCGCTATGTGTCCTTGCCGCATGTGATGGGTCCGACGACGGTGGCGGGCCGGGCGTCGACGCCAGCACAGTTCCTGCGATGATCACCATCACAGGTCAGGCTGCCGAGGTGTCCGCCAGCGGCCTGGACGCGATGGTCAACCTCCCGATCGCGGCGTACGACCGCGACGACGAGGTCACGCCGATCGCGATGACTACCAGTGACGCACTCGGGAACTACACATTGACGATCCCGACGTCGGGCAAGCCGTTCGACGGCTACATCAAGGCGCGCCCGCAGGGCCAGGACTACGTCGAGACGTATCTCTATCTGCCAGGCACGCTCTCGGCCAGCTACGACGGCGCTCCGGTGCGCGTGGCGACTTCGTTCACGCTCGGGCTACTCGACGACTTCTGTAGTTCCAGCCAGCTCGCCGGCAACGGCACGCTCGTCGCGCTCGCGACAGACGCCGCGCACACGCCGGTCGCCGGTGCGACGTTCTCGACGACGCCGGCCGCGAACAAGTACTGCTACAACGACCAGCAGGGGCAGCCGGACGCGGTGCAGCTGAGGACGAACACCGACGGCGTCGGCTACATGTTCAACGTGACGGGTCCGACGACGCTGAGCGCGATGAAGACCGGCACGACGTTCCAGTCGCGCAGCGTCACCGTGCGCCCCGATGTCGTGACGCTCGTCATGGTCGCGCCGTAGCCGGCTACGTGGCCGCGGATGCCAACGAGCGCGGCCGCTAGTGGCAATGTTTTGTGCACGGAGTTTCGCAACGCGTCGTGCAGCATGCGCGCATGACGAAATCCTTGCTTGCACTCTCGGTCCTCGCTGCTTGCGGCAATGCCGCCGACGGCGGTGGCACTCTCCCTGATGCCGGCGGCGACCCGGTCCCCGCGATGATCACGGTCTCGGGCCAGGTCGCTCAGGCCGTCTACGCCGACGATGTCTCGCCGCTGCCGGGTATTCCGGTTCGGGCCTTCGACCGCGACGACGAGCTCACACCGATCGCGGAAGCGACCGCCGACGACCTCGGCAACTTCACGCTGAGCATTCCGACCAACGGCGAGCCGTTCGACGGTTACCTGCTCGCGCACGACGAGTTCACGCAGCAGCAGGTCGACACCTATTTCTACCTGTCGGCCCCGCTGTCTGCCGACTCCGCCGGCTTGCTCGTCCCGCTGCTATCGCCCTACCTGATGGGCTTGCTCGTCAACGAGTGCAATCCCGATCAGGCCGCCGGCAAGGGCGTGATCGTGGCGGTCGCGACCGACAGCGCGCGCAAGCCCGTCGAGGGCGTGACGTTCACGAGCGCGCCCGCCGCGAATCGCTACTGCTACAACGACGGCGTCTGGTCGCCGGCCCCGTTGCAACTGCGAACGATCGCGGATGGCATCGGTTACATGTTCAACGTGGTCGGCCCGGTCACCGTCACCGCGAACAAGACAGGCGCTGACTTCAAACCGCGCCTCGTCACCGCGCGCCCCGATGTCGTCACGATGGTGCTGATCGCTCCGTAACGCGCGCGCCGCGGTCGTGAGGTTGCACACGACTGGTTGCGTGCGAGTGACCACGTCGTGGCCGCAAAGGGCAAGACCTTGGCCGCAAACGTCATGGTCCCGCACGCGCGCACCGCCGCAGAGTGCAACGGCGGCAGGGGATTGCCGCGAAGAGGGACCGATGAAACGAACCATGCAGATGTTCGTGCTGGTCGTGCCTGCACTCGTCGCTGCCTGTGGGCTCGACGACGAGGACATGCTCGACTCCACACCGCAGTCACTGAGCGGCGCCGCGCGACGCCCGCGCTCCGAGCGAATCCGCGATGTCGCGGCCCAACGTGGACTCACCAA
>JABFXX010000128.1 GCA_013368795.1 Kofleriaceae bacterium | reverse complement strand
ACGTCACTCCTGGGCGCCTGCGGAGGACGCGTCATCGCTGCGCGGATCTCGTCGACGGTCTGGCCCGGGAACGGACGCACGCCGAATAGCGCCTCCCACAGCGAAGCTGCGAACGCGAACACATCGGCGCGCAGATCGACCGCCGAGCCGTCGAGTTGCTCCGGCGCCATGTAGGCCGGCGTGCCGATCGCGACGCCAGCCGACGTGAGGTGAGGATCGGAGCGCCGGCCGATGATGCCGTGCTCGTGCTCATCTCGGATCGAGGTCGCGCGTGCGATGCCGAAGTCGGTGACGACGACACGCACTGCGCTATCACCCACGAGCTCGACGAGCGCGTTGTCCGGCTTGAAGTCGCGGTGCACGATGCCAGCGCGATGAGCGGCAGCGAGGCCGGCGCCGGCGCGCTCGTAGAGCTCGACGACCTCTCGCCAGCGCGGCCTGGTGCGCGCGACGTAGGCACCGAGCGTCTCGCCGCGGATCAGCTCCATCGCGATGAATACGCTCGGCCCGGTTCGGCCGACGTCGTAGACGGTGATCACGCCCGGGTGTGAAATCTTCGCCATCAGCCGCGACTCGCGGACGAGCCGTTCGGTCAGCGACTGCGCGACTGCGAGCTCGGGACGCAACACCTTGAGCGCGATCGCGCGATCCAGCTCGGCGTCGTACGCCTCGTAGACGCGACCCATGCCGCCGGCACCGAGCAGCTGGCGCACGCGATAGCGGCCGATCATCGCCCCGACGGGCAGCGCGTCGCGTGGCTCGGAGGGCTCTGCTGCGAGCCCCGCACCGACGTCGCTCGCCTTGCCCAGCGCGCCCGCGTCGGTCGCCAGCGCACGACCTCGCACGGCCGCAATCAACGCCTGCGCGCACGCGCCGCACTCGTCGATGTGAAGACGCACGCGTTCGGATTCGCCGTCGTCCAGCTCTTGCTGGACGAGTGCGCCGAGAACGTCGTCGGGTGGACAGGCCATCATGGGCGGGCGGCGTATTTGATACGAAGCAAAGCGAGCTTCAATTCTTTTCTTGGAGGCGAATTCGAACTTTCTACGGCTGCGTGCGACTTCGCTTCCCGACCGGCATCTAGGGGCATCATGAAGCTCTCGAGTTGGTTGGCCTGCCTCGTCGTGGCGGGCTGTGGTTTCGGGGATAACCAATCCCTGTTGTTGCGCCCGGATAGCGGCACGCAACCTGATGGCCGCGTCATCGAGCCCACGGTCGATGCGCCGGTCGATGCAGCCGGCGGCGCCGCGTGCACGCTCGTTCCGCAAAGCGGATGCAGCGGCGCCACGCCCGCGTGCGACCTCGACGCCGCGGGCGACACCTATTGCCGCGCCGTCACGTCGCAAGGCACGAGCAACAACCATTGCTCGACGGCGACGGCGTGCAAGGACGGCTACACGTGCGTCGGCGACGGCACGACAAACGCTGCAGTCTGCTCGCGCTTCTGCACGCAGGACACCGACTGCACGGGAACCGGGTCGCGCTGTGTCGACGACCTCACACAGAACAACGTGGTGGTCGCCAGCGTGTGCTCGAACGCCTGCGATCCGTACGGCCAGACCGGCTGCCCCACGGGGATGGGCTGCGTCCCGTACCTGGACTCCGCAGGTAGCTTCACCGACTGCGAGTACGTGGGCACGCAGCAAGTCGGCCAGTCGTGCACCTACAGCGCGGACTGCGACGACGGACTCATCTGCGTGATCTCGAACAACGTGAAGACCTGTCGCGAGCTGTGCATCGTCGGCAACAACGCGACATGCAGTAGCGGGTCGTGCTCCGGCTTCACCACGCCACTCACGATCGGCACCGTGACCTACGGCTCGTGCCGCTGAGGACCGCCATGAACAAGCTTGCTCTCTCCCTTCTGTTCGTCGCGACGACGGCCCACGCCGACAGACGCATCGAGGTCGGCGTCGCGATCGGTGGCCATGCATTCTCGAAGAATGACGAGCTCGGCGTCGCCGATCAGGCGATGGAACCGGGGCCGGTATCCTCCGGTCTACTCGGCGCACGTGCCGCGCTGTCCGTCACGCGGCGCCTCGCCCTCGAAGGCGAGCTGTCGTGGATTCCAACCGAGGATGACGTGCTCGGCGACGAAGCGACCGTGTGGCGCCTCGCCGCGCACCCGCGCTTCGATCTGCTCACCGGTCGCTTCAAGCCGTTCGTCGTCGCGGGCATCGGTGCGCACATCCTGCGCTCGACCTCACCGCAAATGGCCAATGACGCCGACAAGGCGGTGCACTGGGGTGGCGGCGTGCGCTACGCGCTTCGCGACACGCTCGAGCTGCGGCTCGATGCGCGACACCTGATCGTGCCTGGCCGCACGACAAACGGCGCGACCAGCGAATTCGAGATGACCGCTGGTGTCACGTTCGTATTTGGCACGCGCAAGCCGAAGCCAGCGCCGCCGCCGGTGATCGAAGTCGTCGAGGAGCCGCCACCCGCGCCGCCGCCCCCACCGCCCGTCGTCGAGCCCCCGAAGCCGGTCATCGAAGAGCTCGCCGGGATCGGCTTCGAGCGTGACTCCGCCGTGATCGATCTGTACTCCGCGCCGCTTCTCGAGCGCGCGTACCAGCTACTCGCGGATCATCCGAAGCTGTCGATCGAGATCGCCGGGCACACCTCGTCGGAGGGGAACGCGGATCGCAACCTCTCGCTTTCGATCGCCCGGGCCAACGCGGTGAAGCAGTACCTCGTCAAGCGCGGCATCGATCCCGAGCGCATCGTCACGGTCGGACACGGATCCGAGCAGCCGATCGCCGACAACACGACCGACGAAGGCCGGCGCGAGAACCGCCGCATCGAGTTCCGCGTGTTGACCCCGGACTAAATTGCCTCGGGCAACAGCTGCGACATGCTGACGTCGAGCTGGCTGCGGACGAGCGAGGTCATGCGATCGAGCTCCGTCGGCGTCAGCGCCAGCCGTTCGGCCAGCAGCGTGCGGGTGGTCTCGTACAGCGAGTCGCACGCGCGCTGGATCCAGCGCGCCGCGGTCGCGCGGTGGACGGCGTAGGCCGCGCCGATCTCGTCGATCGACAGGCCCTCGACGAAGCTCATCCGCAGCACCGTGCGCAGGCGCGGCTCGAGTCCGGCGATCGCATCGCGAAACGCCTGACCGAACGCGCTCGCATACTGGCGCTTGAGTAGCTCGAGCTCGGGGTCGGCGGTCGAGATCGCGACGAGCGCGCTACTCCAGTCCTCGCTCTCGACGGGGACTTCGCGCGCGCGCTGCTGGCTTCGCCGCATCATCAGCGCCGTGCGCGCGCCGGCGATGCCGAGCCACGCCCGCAGCGGGCCGCGCCCGGCGTAGTGTGCGAGGCGCGGATCGTCGCCGACGAACAGGCTCGCGCGAAGCCGCTGCAATGCCTCGTCGATGAACCCGGCGTTGCTATCGATGCCCGCAATCGCGGCGCGCGCGGCGCCGAGCACCTCGCGATCGAACCGCTCGATCGCCCGGGGATCGCCGGCGAGGCAAGCGGCCGCGAGGTACAGGTCGGCGCCGAAGCCGGACGCCCTGTCATCGAGCGGAGCGAGGCGCGCCGCGAACACGTCGCGAGCGAGCACGACGTCCGGCCACGCCGCGCGCCCGGCTTGCCACGCTGCCTCGATCCCCACGTCCTGCATGGCAGCAGCGTAACATCGCGAGTCGAACGATGGTGACCGTCGACGACGTGCGCTCGATCGCATCCACCCTGCCCCGCTCGTATGAGGTCTTCGTGCACGGCCGGGTGAAGTTTCGGGTCGGCCAGCTCGTGTATGTCGCGTTCTCGCGCGACGAGGCGATCATGGAGTTCGGGTTCCCCAAGGAGCTACGCGCTGCGCTGGTGGACTCGGATCCGGACAAGTTCCTCCTGCCCCGCCCGTCCGATCTTCGCTTCAACTGGGTTGGCGTGCGGCTCGACGCGGTCGACCGCGAGGAGGCCTGGGCGCTCGTCGTCGCCGCGTGGCGGATGTGCGTTCCCAAGAAGGTCGCCGCCGCCTACGACGCCACGAAATCTGGGCTCGCTGCCCCGACCTCAGCTTCGCGAGCCCGGCGCTCGCGCTCGCGCGGATCTCGGGGTTGAGGTCCCAGGCTTTCAGGCACTTGGGTTTTGATCGGCAGATCGCAGGCGACATGTCGATCGGCGCCTGCGTCGATCGTCGCCATGGTGGAGAAAGGACTTCACCATGAGAAAGATCATTGTTGGTGCATTCGTAAGCCTCGACGGCGTCATGCAGGCTCCGGGCGGTCCGGAGGAAGACCGGACCGGCGGCTTCGAGCACGGCGGGTGGGTCGCGGGCTACTTCGACGATGTCGTCGGCGCGGCCGTCGGGGAGATGTTCTCGGCGCCGTACGACCTCCTGCTCGGGCGAAGGACGTACGACATCTTCGCCGCGCACTGGCCGCACATCACCGATCCGAGCCAGCCGGACTACGCCATCGCCGAGCAGTTCAACCGGATCACGAAGCACGTCGCGACGCATCGTCCCGAATCGCTCGCGTGGAAGAACAGCCGCGCACTCGGTCCAGATCCGATCGCGGCGCTTCGCGAGCTGAAGAAGACGGACGGCCCGGCGCTGGTGACGCAAGGTTCGAGCGAGCTCGTGCACGCACTACTCGCCAACGATCTCGTCGACGAGCTTCGCGTCCTCACCTTTCCGATCGTGCTCGGCAAAGGCAAGCATCTCTTCAGCGATGGCGCGAGGCCAGTGGGCTTCCGGCTCGACGGCACGAAGGTGTCACCGAACGGCGTCGTGATCGGATCGTACGTGCGCGCGGGCGCCGTGAAGACGGGCTCGTTTGCACTCGAGCAGCCGGCGCCCGAAGAGATCGAGCGGCGCAAGAGCCTCACCTGAACGGGCCAGGACCTCCGCGTCGCCGCTTGGCGCCGGCGCGCACGACGAGCATCCCGATCGGGATCGCGATCAACCCGACGAAGATCGCGAGCACCACGCCCATCGCAGGGCCATAGCCGCGCGCCCCCGACTGGCCCTCCGGCAGCAGCAGAACCGTGCGCATCGATGCGAAGCCGCCGCTGACCGCGATCGCGGCCGCCCACAACAGCGACGCGGGCAGCGACACCGGCCACGTGGGTCTCAGATCCTCGGCACGACCACGCCTCCGACCGAGCGCGCGCAGTGCGATCCAGCCGCCGACGATCACGAACAGCGCGAGCAGCGGCAACAGATACTGCAGCACGGCGTAGAGCGTGCTCGTCGACGCGCGCATCGTGATGCCGATCGTGTCGCCGGGCAGCGACGCGAACGTGCCGACCAGCGTGTCACCGGTGCGCGTCAGTCGTGGCGACACGGCAGCGCGCCAGCCGGGCGGGACTTCGACGGTGACATCGAGCTTGCCGAACGAGCCCCAGTCGCGCGCCGGTGAGAGAACGTAGCCGAGCTGATAGATGATCGTCGGGGCCTTCCCCTTCGTCCACGGCGCCCTCGCTTCGTAGAGGATCGCGAGCTCGTGCTTGCCGGGTGGGATCGCGAGATCGAATGCGGCGGCGCGGATGTCGTCGTCGAGCGTCTGGTAGCCGAGCGATTCACCGCCGTCGGTCGATGGCGTCGTGAGCGGTGCCTGCCATGCGGCTGGCAGCGCCGCGACCTGCGCCGGGTCGAGGCTGCGGCTCTTCACCGGTGCGCGATCGAACGTGACCTCGAGGTTCCCCATGCCGCTGCCGGCGACAAACACGAGCGGCCCCGTGACGGTCGTCGTGCCGCGATTATCGAGGAAGTACGTGGCCGAAACGCGCGCGGACCCGAACGTGGGGACCCGCCGCATGTCGAAGCGCAGGTCCTCGCGCTCGATCGCGATCTCGCGCAACCCGCCCGGCTCCGAGGTGCGTGTGCCCTCGCCCCACCACTTGGCGACATTCGCATGTGCCGGGGCAGCAAGCGCGAGGAGCACGAGCAGACTTCGGACCATGGGCAAACAACGCACGCGCCTGGCTCGACATTGCCCACACACGATGACGATCGTAACCCGACTGATGACAGTCAGGCCGTCGCGAACTGCGGGCTGGTGTTCTTCCAGGCGTCCAGGTCGCTGACGCGCGAGAACCAGGACTGGATGTTCGGAAAGTCGCCGACCGGTGCCTCCGTCTGTTTCGCGTACATGAGCGAGCAGGCGATGGTCAGATCGGCGATCGTCAGCGAGCTGCCGACGATGTATTGCTTGCCGGCGAGGTGCGTGTCGAGCACGGCACCGAAGCGGCGGCAGCCCGAGATTGCATCCTCGATCTTGCGTTGATCGGGCTCGCCCATGCCGAACATGGGCTTGATCATCCTCTCGAACACGAGCGTGCCGAGCTGCGACGCGAAATGCGAGGCGTCCCAGAACTGCCATCGGGTCACCTCGGCGCGAGACTTCTCGTCGCGCGGAAGCAGGCCCGACTCGGGCTTCTTGGACGCGAGGTACTGCATGATCGCGCGGGATTCGGTGAGCACGAGGTCGCCGTCGACCAACGTCGGGACCGCGCCGTTCGGGTTGAGGGCCAGGTACTCGGGGCTCTTGTGCTCGCCCCTGGTGAAGTCGAGCTGCTTTTCCTCGAGCTCGAGCCCGAGCACGGCTGCAGTGAGTCGGACGCGCCGAACGTTCGGGGACAACGGGTTCATGTAGAGCTTCATGGACCCATGTCGCCTCGGGCCGGCCGGTTTCTACACGCCGCCGAGTGTTCGCTTCTTGGCGAGCAGCCAGCGGCGAACGCCGTCGTCTTCCGCCAGACCCGCTGCGCGGTCGTACGCGTCGCGGGCGTCATCGAGCCGGCCGATCCGCTCGAGCAGGTGCGCGCGCGCTGACCAGTACGGCTGGTAGTCATCCGACGACTCGATCGCATCGAGTAGCTCAAGCCCGCGTGCCGGACCTTCCGTCTGCGACAGCGCGACCGCATGCGCGACGCGTACCCCGAGGGTCGGCGCCAATCGCACGAGCGCCTCGTACAGCAGCGATACCGCGCGATCATCGCGAGCCCCCGAGCGGCGCGCATCGATGTGCGCCGATTGGATGGCCGCCTCGAGCTGCAACGGCCCGACGCGCCCCATACGCGAGGCGTCCCTGAGGATCACCTCGGCTTCGGCGATGCGCTGCGAGTCCCAGCGCGACGGATCTTGCTCGGTGAGCGGTATGTACTCGCCACCCTCGCCTCTCCGTGCCTTTGCGCGCGCCTCCGCATACAGCAGCAGTGCCAGCAGGCCGCGAGCTTCGGGTTCGTCCGGCAGGAGGCGCACCGTGAGTCGCGCGAGCCAGATGGCCTCCTCGGTGAGCCCACGCGAGGCCGACGTTCCGCCGGCGACATCCTCCCAGCCGGTGCCGTACGCCGCGTAGATCGCCTCGAGCACGGCGAACGAGCGCTCGGGAATCTCCTCCACGGCCACGTCGAACGGGATGCGTGCCTCGCGGATCTTCGTCTTCGCGCGCCAGAGCCGCTGGCCCATCGTCTTCGGTGCAATGCGAAACGCAGACGCGATTCGCGCCGCGTCCAGTCCCAGTACCGTCTGGAGCATGAGTGGTGTCCGCACCGCCGCGTCGATCGCGGGATGCGCGCATACGAACAGCAGGCGCAATCGCTCGTCTCCGAACAACTCTCCGTCTGCTTCGGCGTCGCTAACTTCGAGGAGAACGTGCTTCTCGTCGCGCGTGCGCTGCCGGCGGGCGGCGTCGACGAGCCTGCGTCGCGCCACGGTGAGGAGCCACGCCTCTGGATTTCGCGGAACCCCGTCGATCGGCCACTGCTTCAACGCCGAGACAAATGCGTCCGCAAGCGCGTCCTCGGCGCCCGCGAGATCCTTTGTCCGGACCGCCAGGATCGACAGCAGCCGCCCGTACGACTCGCGTGCGGCCAGCTCGACGGAATCCATCGTCACTCTTGTTCGAGCGCGGGGCGAACCTCGACGATTCCCCCTCTCGCCGTCGATGGGCAACGGGCGGCCCACTCGAGTGCCTTGTCGAGGTCGGGCACGTCGATCAGGAAGAAGCCGGCCAGCTGCTCCTTGGTGTCGACGAACGGGCCGTCCTGAATCTGGCGTTCGCCGCCGCTGACCCGGAGCGTCGTCGCGGTCGTCGTGGCGTCTTGCAGGCCGGATCCGCCGAACGCGACCCCGCTGCCGTAGATCGCGCTGATGTAGGCCTGGTACGCGGCCTGATACTCGGGGTCGTTGCGCGCCTTCACGCAGGCTTCGGTTTCGTAGACGAGGAGTGCGTATCGCATGGGGGAGCTCTCTGGGAGATGGATAGCTCTATGTCGCGCCGACGGGGCCTGTTTCTACAAGCACCCATCTATCGGTAGCCCTTCAGGTTAGCGCACCTACGCGAGCAACGTCGTGATCTCGGGACCGTGCGGGCCGATGAGCACGGTGTGCTCGAACTGCGCCGACAGCGCGCCGTCAGCGGTACGCACGGTCCAGCCGTCAGCATCGGTACGGATCGCTGACGTCCCCGCGTTGATCATCGGCTCGACGGTGAATGCCATGCCCTCGCGCAAGCGATGCCCGGACTGTGGACGTCCGACGTGCGCGACGTGTGGATCCATGTGCATCGCGCGGCCGATGCCGTGGCCGCCGTAGGCCTCGACGATGCTGCCGGCCTTGCCGACGTGCTTCATGATCGCGGCGCCGATGTCGCCGATCCGCCCGCCCGGCACCGCCGCCGCGATACCCGCATCGCGCGCGCCGCGGGCCAGCTCGACGAGTGCACGAGCGTGTGCCGCAGCATCGCCGATCACGAACGTCGCCGAGGTGTCGCCGTGGTAGCCGTCGAGCTCGGTGGTGACATCGACGTTGACGATGTCGCCCTCAGCCAGTCGGACATGCGGGCTCGGCACGCCGTGGCACACGATGTCGTTGCGACTGACGCACACCGCGGCGGGGAAGCCGTGATAGCCGAGCTGCGAGGGCCGACCGCCCTGCGCCTCGGTGTGCGCACGGACCAGGCGATCGATCTCCGCCGTCGTCATTCCGGGCGCGAGCCGCTCACCGACGTACGCCAGCGTCGCAGCCGCCGCGCGACCGGCGCGCCGCATGCGGTCGAGCTCGACGGCTGACAGGATCGTGATCGCCATACGCGCACCGTGCGATCCGCCGTCGGCGCCGTCCAATACCTTTTCGGACTCGATGCGAGCCCGAAACTGCGTCATGATCGTCGGCGATGAGCTTGCAGCAGTTGCAGTACTTCGTCGCCGTGGCGGAGGAGCAGCACGTCACGCGCGCGGCAGAGCGACTCCGCATCTCTCAGCCACCGCTCAGCCGTCAGATCCAGGCGCTCGAGGACGAGCTCGGCCAGCCGCTGTTCGAGCGCCGCGGACGCGGCATCGTGCTCACCGAGTTCGGGCGCTACTTCGCGACCAAGGCGACCGCGATCCTCGATCACGTCGCGAGCGTGCTCGCCGACACCAAGCGCTGGCCGAGCTAGCAGCCTACGCGCCCATCCGAACCAGATCGTCAGCGCCTCGACGAGGCCGCGATCGGACCCTCACCGACCCTCGCGACGTGACCGCGGCTCTCCCTTCGCGGTCGAAGCGACTCGATTTCATGGGGTCGAGGTGAAGGTCAACTCGGTCTTCCACTCGCCCCACATCGTATCCAGGCCAGCGTTGATGAATGCCGGATCCACGGTGCCCGTGTGGGAACGCACGAGCTCGAGCGTGGCTGTACACGTCTCGTCGTTCGACGAGTACAGCTGCACCGGATCGATCGTGAGCGTGCCGGCCGGATCCGACTCCCCGCCGCGCGTGATCGTGGAAACGCAGTCGCCGTCCACGTTCCAGCTGACACGATCTCCCTCGATGCCCGGCTCCCAGCGAACCGTCATGCTCTGCGCGCGCGACACCGTGGCAGGAATCGGCGAGACAACGAGTGGAGCCGGAATCTCTGCGTACGAGCCGACTGCGTCGACATCAGTCTCGCGATGCAACTCGACGCCGACGCGATCGCCTTGCATCGCTTGAACGTTGAAGGACACCGAGAAGTAGCTCGCGGCAAACGACGGATTGAACCACATCAGTTCCTTCGCACTCCCTCGAAGCGTCGCCGCCAACGAGTCGCCGCTCTCGAGTGCGTGATGATCGCCGGGTGGTGCAGAGACGTTGTCGAGGTAGACCAGCACATCGATCCGGCCCCGGTCCGAGCCCGTCGCCCATGCCGAAAGGTGGAGGCTCGACGTAGGCGTCACCTCCGACTCAGAAGAACAAGCCAGCACGTGAAGCAGGAGCAGGCTCATCAGCGTGCAGGTCTTCATCCCGGCGTAGTCTAGCGCAGATAGTCGGGCCATCCGACTTGCGATGACAAACCGGTCCGACGTACGCCGCTACTTGGTCTTCGACGCCTTCTTCGCCTTCGGGCACGCCCCCGTCGAGAACTCGCGTTTCGCGACGGCCTTGGACGCGAGCGTCGCGGCAGCGATCTCGTCATCGAGCGACTCGAGGGCATCCTTGTCGTCGCCGAGGCGCTTGAGGCTCACGACACCAGCCTCGCGCCCCAACCTCCACTCCTTGTGGATGTCCTTCTCGACGTCGCGGCGCGCTTGCATCGCGCTGCAGATCTGGCCGGCGATGCGCTGGGCCTTGCACTTCGCGTCCGCCATGCACGCGGCTTCCTTCGCTTGATACTCCTCGATCGCCGTGACCTGCGCGGTGGCCTTCTCGAGGAGCGCCGCGGCATCACTGTAGTCTTTGATGCACGTGAGCGAGACGACGGCCTGCTTCGCCGCGTCGAGGTTCGCGTACTCGACGGGCGTGTCGAGGCCGCGCTTGGCGCCCAGATACATCTGGTGGACGTGGAACAGGTACGACGACAGCCGCGACAGCTCGTTCGTGAACGACTTGTCTTCCTTCGCGGCCTCGACGCGCGCGACGAGCGCGGGCGTCGGCGGGCCGAGTAGTTCGCGTAGCTTGCCGATCATCCCGCAGCGATCGATCTTCTTCGCCTCGAGCTCGTCGACGATCGCGTTGTACTTCTCGGTCATGCGCACGTCGGCGAGCTCTGGCGACTTGATGATGCGGTCGAACGCAGCGCTCTGCTCGGGTGACAGCGTGCCGAGCGCCGCCGCGGCATCGCGCGCCGCCTCCCAGCGATCCCACCGACCGAAGCAACGCATCGGCCGCACAGACTGAGCAATGCAGTACTTCGCGAACGTCGTCGCCGCGCGCACGCAGTAGTTGCGGCCGGTCTCGCGGCTCTTCGCCGAGCCGGCGTGCTTCGGTGCGTCGAGGCAGCGCTCGACTGCCGTGTTCACGTTCTGTGGCTGTAGCTCGCGGAGCATCTCCTTGTCGAGTCCGACCCAGAACGGATCGGGGATCTTGTCGAGTAGCACGCGCTCGGCCTGCGTCAGCGGCGCGAGCGTCTGGATACCATCGGTGAGCGCAGCCCCATCGACGCTCGGGCAATCGCCGTTGGCCGCATCCACACAGCGATGCACGAACGTTTGCGTCGCGAGCACGCACAGCTCGCGTGCGGCCGCGACCTTGTCTGCGGCGACCTGCGGTTCGGCACGACGGGTCTTGCCGAGCGTCGCGCACTTTTCGAGGTACCCGCGCAGATACTCAGGGCGGACGCCGCCGGTCTTCTTGAACGACGGATCGCGCTTCGCCGACGCGAGCCCGTTCTGCATCTCCCACCAAACCGACGATTCGTCGGCACGAGCAGGAACTGCGAGGAGCGGAAGCAGCACGAGTGCGAGGAGGTATGTGCGAGCGGTCATAGGGGCTCCATGGGCGGACGAACTATGGATACGAGCCGCCATCCGACGCGCGGTCGCAAGAAAATGTGCACTTCTTCATGCCGATCCTCGCGAT
>JABFXX010000457.1 GCA_013368795.1 Kofleriaceae bacterium | reverse complement strand
CGCGATCGTCGAGGGCGACACGGTCGCGATCGACCACAAGGGCAAGGTCTGGCGCGCCGAGGAGTCGATCGAGGACGACGTCTGCGATGGCACGCGCGTCGACCGGTGGCTCGCCGGCCAGCTCGATTCGTTCGACCTCGTGTTCGATCGCGACGGCGAGTACGCCGACGACGTGTTCGACGAGGACGGCGAGATCCTGCCGATCATCCGCGAGAAGCAGCTGCGCGCGCAGCTCAAGCGCGATGCCGCGGCGCCAGGCCCGCGCTGGCGGCTCGCCCTCGTCCTGCTCGAGCAGGGCGCCGTCGAGGATGCGCGCAACGAGCTCGAGCAGGTGTGCGCCGACGATCCGGTGTTCGCGTGGGCATGGCTCGATCTCGCACGCGTCTCGGAGCGCCTCGGCGAGGTCAGCGGCGCGATCGACGAGGCGCGCATGGCCGCCGAGGCCGCCGAGGGCGTCCAGCATCCGCAGGCAGGCTACTTCTGGTCGCAGGTCGCGAGGCTCGCGAGCCGCGCGGGCGACGACATGGTGCGCGCGGAGGCGGCGACGAAGGCATCGCTGCTCGCGCCCGATCTCAAGCGCGCGCAGATCGAGGGCGCACGCGAGCGGCTCGACGCCGGCGACAAGGCGAGCGCGAAGGGCCTGCTCGATCTGCTGCGCGCCGTGTGGCCGCGCGACCTCGAAGTGCTCGAGCTCTCGCGACGTCTAGAGAATTGAGGGCAGGGGATCGCCGCGTATCGCGAGCGACACGCGCACCTCAGCTCGAAATTCCCCCGCGGGAGATCAGCGAGCGCCGAGCGATGTCGCGCCGACCGCGACGATCGGCTCGCCATTGGCGTCGGTGCCGCGGAACACCGCGACGACGCGCGTGCCGGTCGTCGGCATCGGAAGGCTCGCGAGCTGCTCGCTACCCGCCGTGGCGTTCGCCGTGCCGATGCTCTTGCGCACGCCGAGCTCGTCTTCGACGAGAACCTCGACGGTGCCAGCGCCGAGGCCCTGGCCGCTGACCGTGAGCTGCGGACCGACGCCGATCGACAGCTCGCCGCGAAGCAGGTAGTCGAGCATGCCGGTCTCGAAGGCCGCGACCTCGGGAAGGAGCACGTTGACCTGCTCGAGCATGCACTCGTCGTCGAGGTGGAACGACAGCACGCTGTGCTCGACGCGGTAGCGCGCGAGGCACGTGCCATCGGCACCGCGGAGCGTCGTGCCGTCCTCGCGGCTGGCCGCCATCAGGTTGAGCCGCGTGGGCAGGGCAGGCTGCGGACGCGCGAGCGTCGGCTTGGTCTCGTTGCCGACGCGCGTCGATGACGGCAGCGTGTTCTTCGAGAAGTACGAGCGCGCGACGACGTCGGCGAGACCGGTACCGTCGGCGGACGTGAAGAAGTCGCGCAGGTGTTCGCGCGTGATCACGCGCGACGGCGCGGGGATGCCGAGCCGGCCGTAGGCGAGGGCGGCGACGCGCTCGAACCGCGAGCCCAGATCGTCGGGACCGCCGCCGAGCGGCTCGAAGAACGACGCCGCGTCGCCGCGGACGCGCGCCGGCGAACCGAGATCACCGAGCACGTGGATCAGCGCACCGGCGGCGACGAGCGCACCGGCCATCGCACGCGAGCGCTCGCCCGGCGTCGCGCCGGTGACCGCCTTGCCGTACTGATCGTAGAAGCCGGCGACGTTGAACGGGTTGTCCTTCGACGTCACCCACTCGACGGCCGGAACGCCGGTCTCGGGCACCTTCGCGCGGCCCGCCGACTCGCGGGCCATGTCCGACAGGCTCGCGAACACGCCGCGCGAGGGCTTCGCCCAGCCGCGCTTGGTCGACGGATCGTAGAAGTGGTTCGCACCGAACTTCGCCGGGATGTCGGCGATCGATGCGCCGGCCGCGATCCACGAGAGTGCGGCCTGGCGACCGCGCGCGTCGGGCACCGCGCCGTGGCTCGGCGACAGGAGCTTGAGGCTCGCGATCAGGCTCGGCGCATCGGCGGGCGGCACCGTGAGCTGCTCGAACAGGCCGCCCTCGAACCCGAGCGTGACGAGGCGCTTGTGAAGTCTCGACGACAGCGCGGCCTGCTCCGCGAGCCCGGCCTGCGTCGTCTCCGGTTCCCACGCGAACGCGCGCTCACCCGCGAGCGTGAGCGGCAGGACGGCGGCGAGAACGGCTGCGATGCGCTTCATGGTGCGGTCCCAGGTACGAGCTGCTTCAGCTTCGTGTGAACGGTCTGTGCGAGCGAGCTCGCGTCGTCCATCGACGTGCACTGGTTGACGCCGCACGTGATGAGCACGACGACGCCGCGCGGACCGTCGAGGAAGCCGACGCCGCGGATGTCGTTCTCGTTCGCGATGAACGACCGGCTCGCGACGTCATCCTTCTCCTGCACGCCGGGCAGCTGCGTCAGCAGCTCCTCGTAGCGCTCCGTCGCCTTGGCGGAATCGAGGCGCCACACGCGGATCGCGACGTCCCACGTCTCCGGGCGGCCGAGCGCCTTGAAGTGCTGCGACGAATACGTCGCGGTGTCGGGCTCGTCGGAGAGCGGGCCGGTCTCGAACTGACCGTCGAACTTCGTGCGCGCCTTGATGTCCGCGTCGGTCAAGAGCTGCGCGGCGACGACGTACACGCCGCCTTCGCGGCCGGGGCGCAGGTCCTCGCCCGACGGACGCTTGCCCTCGAGCTCGGCGCTCGCATCGGCGAGCTCCCATTGCGTGAGCGCGGCGACCGCGGTGCCCGATCCGACGAAGCGGAGATGGCGCGCGTGCGATAGCTCGTTGCGCCAGCGCTCGAGCAGGACCTGGTTGCCGGTCTGCGCGAAGTCCATGCGCGGGCCGAGATCGTAGAAGCGGCGATCGCTGCGATACGCGACGTAGCCGCGCTTGTAGACGAGCAGCGTGAAGTCGGTGATGCGCGCGCCGGGCGGCAGCTCGCTCGGTGGGGCGATCGCGTAGTTGCCGCCCGCGTCGGTCGAGCCGACGACCTCGCGGAAGCCCGCAGGCTCGGTCAGCGCGGTGCCGCGCTCGAGTCCCCACGACGCGTAGACGAGCGCGCCGGCGATCGGCGCCTTGGTCGTTGCATCGACGACGCGGCCGCTGAACGGTCCGCGGAGCGAGCCGGGCGCGGCCGCGTCCGGCCGTACCCGGAAGGGTGCCGTGCGGACCGCGGTCTCGACGCAGGCCGCCTGGCCGAACGCGCCCAAGGCGAAGACAGACGCGACGACGAGTTTTGCGAGCCGGTTTGCGATCTTGCGTCCCACGGGGCGGCCCGGTCTTAGCAAGTCGTCACCTACGTTGCAAACCCGCCGCCCGCCATTCACTCGCGCCGAGCTTTTCGAGAAACTCGGTGCAAGAGGGGAGTGATGCTGCGCTGTTCTGCTTGTGGACACCAAAGCCCGCCGGGGTCGTCGTTCTGTTTGAACTGCGGCACCGCATTAGCGGCCGCCTCAGCGCAGACTCCCGCCACCGCGCCTGGGTTGCCCACCATCTGCAACGCATGCCGAGGTGAGAACCCGCCTGGCATGAAGTTCTGCCGGAACTGCGGCGCATCGCTGGGCCAGACGACTCCGGGATCGCCCGCGCTCGCTCCCGCGGTCGGGGCTCCGATGATGCCGCCTCCCGCAATGCCGCCGCCGGGACCGTTCGCGACTCCGGTGCCCATGGCGCCGCCGCCGATGGCACCGCCGCCGATGGCGCCCGTGGGACCGAATGCGAGTCCCCCGCGGGTCGCCGCGCAGGGCAGCACGATCGCGTGTCCTCGCTGCGGCACGGCCACGCCGGTCGGCTTCGCGTACTGCCAGCAGTGCGGGCTTCATCTGAACGCGATCGCGCCGACCGATCCGGGCGCAGGCGCTCCGCGTATCCGTCCGCCGACGGGCGCACCGCCGATCGCGATGGCGGGCGCAACGGGATCCGCGCCTGTGCCACCGGCGCCCGGTAACGTCGATCCGCAGGCGGCGACGCTCGCCGCGGATGGGATTCGCGCCGGCTCGATCATGCCGCCGACGAGGCCGTCGGCGCCCGGAGCCGCGACGACCGCGGCCGCCGGCGTCGCCGCGACCGCGATCGCGACGGGGCCCACCCCGCGTCCGTCGGGCGCGTCGTGGGGCAGCGCGGTGCTCGTCAATCGCGACGGCACCGACGGCCAGCGCTTTCCGCTGAGCTCGGAGGACACGATCATCGGTCGCGCCGGCGCCGACATCCCGTTCGACGACGATCGCTTCCTCGCGCGCCAGCACGCGCGCATCGAGCGCGCCTCCGATGGCAGCGTGAAGATCCATCCGATCGACACGACGAACGGCGTGTTCAAGAAAGCGGATGGCTCGGTCGAGCTCGTCGATGGATCGATCATCCTCGTCGGCCGCGAGGTGCTGCGGTTCGAGCGCGTCGCCGCCGAGGAGCGCACCGTGCATCCGCTCGTCCGTCACGGTGTCGCGCTGTTCGGTTCGCCGCCGCGCGATCCGTGGGGCCGCATCATCCAGCTGATCCCGTCGGGCGGCGTGCGCGACGTGCGCCACCTGGTCGGCGACGAGGTCGTCCTCGGCCGCGAGGAAGGCGAGATCGTGTTCCGCGACGACGCGTTCATGTCGCGCCGCCACGCCGCGATCACGTGGGACGGCAAGCGCGCGCTGATCACGGACCTCGGCAGCTCGAACGGCACGTTCGTGCGGCTGACGGGCCCGACGTCGATCAAGCATGGCGATCACGTGCGGTTGGGCGATCAGCTGCTGCGGATCGAACGTTGAGCGAGACCGCGCGCCTCGACATCACGGTTGCCGCCGGTAGCGATGTCGGCTCGGTGCGCGAGCACAACGAGGATCACGTCCTCGTCGGTGATCTCGATGGTGCGCAGGTCCTCGATCTTGTCGATCCCTGGCACGCGGAGGCCGACCGCGGCCCGCTGATGGTCGTGTGCGATGGCATGGGCGGCGTCGAGGGCGGCGAGGTTGCGTCCGAGCTCGCCGCGCACGCGATCTGGCGCGAGATGAAGGCGACATCGGCGACGCGCGATCCCGAGGTGTTCGCGCGCCTGCTCCGCCGCGCGACGCGCGTCGCGAACCACGACGTCCAGGCGATGGCCAAGCGCGAGCCCGGCCTGCGCGGCATGGGCACGACGGTCTCCGCGGCAGGCATCGTCGGCGATCGGCTCGTCGTCGCCACCGTCGGCGATTCGCGTGCGTACGTGCTGCGCGGCGGCGAGCTCGTCCAGGTCACGCAGGATCAGTCGCTGTCGTCGGCGCTGCTCGCCGCGGGTCACGACCAGGAGCAGGCCGACCGCGCGGGCTCGGCGATCCTCCAGGCGCTCGGCGTCGGCGAGGACGTCGAGCCATCGCTGTCGATCATCGAGCTGCGCCGCGGCGATCGCATCATGCTGTGCAGCGACGGCCTGCACGGCCTCGTCGGAGATCCCGCGATCGCACTCCTCATGTCGGAGCCGCACTCGGTCGCCGAGTCGGTGAACCTGCTCGTCACCGCCGCGCGCGCCGCCGGCGGCACCGACAACATCACGGCGGTCGTCGCCGATGTCGCCGGCGATCGCCTCGTCGCGCCCAAGAGCGATGACGACATGCCGCGGTTCCGCGAGTTCGATCCGCAGAAGGAAGGCGATCCCGCGCTGACCTCGACGTCGTATGTCGCGCGCCGGCTCGCCGCTCGCATCGGTCTACCCACCTCGTCGATCCCGCCGTCGATCCCGGTCACCGGCCAGCACCCGGCGCTGCGTTCGCGCATCGGGATCCGCGTGCCCGCGACCGCGCTGCCGCTCGACGATGTCGACGGGCCGGCCCGCCAGCACCTGCGAGGCGGCCGGCTCGCCTGGTGGTGGTACATCGTGATCGGCGCGGTCGCCTGCATCCTCGCGTGGGTCGCCGGCGGCAGCTAGCGCCAACGCTCCCCGCGCAGGTAAGATGCGCCGGTGCGAGTGGTGATCGACCACATCGCGGGCAGCAGACGCGGACAGCGCCAGGAGTTTCCCGCAACAGGCCGCGTTCGATTCGGTCGTCATCCGGACTGCGAAGTCTCGTTCGATCCGCACCGCGATATCGATGCGAGCTCGCGCCACGCCGAGCTGCGCGTCGCCACGAATGCGCGCGCCTCGACCGACGAGGTCTCGCAGGGCTGGGTGCTCGTCGATCTTGGAAGCTCGAACGGAACCTACGTCGAGGGTCATCGAGTTACCGAGACGCCGGTCTCGTCCAACGTGCCGATCAGCGTCGAGTTCGGACCCGGTGGACCTCGCATCCGGCTGTTCGTCGGTGACGACTCCGCGATCGAGAGCCTCCCCCCGGCGCCACTCGAGCCGCGGCGGCCCAAATGGGGCATGGCTGCAGCAATCGGTTGCACCGCGCTCGCACTCCTCGTGATCGCTCTCGTCCTGATGCAGTGCTAGCGACAAAAAGGCGGGAACAATGGTGCGAACGCCCGGTAGTTCTGGGAGAATTCGCCTGGGATGAACTGCCCATCATGTGGGACGCCGTTAGAGCCGAATGCTCGGTTCTGCGGTGTATGCGGATACCGCCTGCAGCCGAAACCTGCAGCGGGAGCGCAACCGGCGCCTGCCGCATCTCCCGCGGCCAGTCCGCGCGCTGGCTCGCCGCCGGCCAACGCGATCGTCCCTTCGCTGCCTGCCGCCGCCAAGGCGCCTGTCGCGACGCCGAAGCCGCAGCCCAAGCCGCGCCCGATGCCGCATCGTGCGAAGGGCGACGAGATCTACATCGGCGCGACGCTCAACAATCGCTTCAAGGTCGAGTCGAAGATCGGCGAGGGCGGTTTCGGCGCGGTGTATCGCGGCGTGCAGCTCGCGACCGGTCGCAAGGTCGCGCTCAAGCTCCTCCACCCGGAGATGACGAAGGACGAGAACCTCGTCGCGCGGTTTCGCCGCGAGGGCATGGTGCTCTGCAACCTGCGCGACGCGCACACGATCACCACGTACGACTTCGATCAGACGCCCGACGGCACGCTCTACATCGCGATGGAGCTCCTCGAGGGCAAGAGCCTCCACCAGGTGTTCCACGAGCAAGCGCCGCTCGAGTGGAAGCGCATGTTCAAGATCCTCGGCGAGATGTGCAGCTCGCTCGCCGAGGCGCACTCGCAGGGCATCGTTCACCGCGATCTCAAGCCGGAGAACGTCTACCTCGAGAGCCGCCCCGGCAATCCCGAGTTCGTGAAGATCCTCGACTTCGGCATCGCGAAGGTGATGCGCGGAGATTCGATCGATCCGCAGTCGCCGCAGCTCACCGCGACGGGACAGACGCTCGGCACGCTCGAGTACATGTCGCCCGAGCAGCTGATGGGCAAGCAGCTCGATGGCCGCAGCGATGTCTACGCGCTCGGCGTCGTCGCGTACGAGATGATCACCGGCCGCTTGCCGTTCCCCGATGCAAAGGGACCGGCGGGCCTCATCACCGCTCAGCTCAAGCAGACGCCGCTGCCGCCGTCGCAGGCGAACGTGAAGGCGAACCTGCCGCCGCTCGCCGACCGCGTGATCCTGAAGTGCCTCGAGAAGGACAAGAACAACCGCTACGCCGACGTCACGGCGCTCGCGGGTGCTCTTCAGGAAGTCGTCGACAGCGCGCGCGAGGGCTCGAACCCGCTCGCGACGCCGCTGCCCTCGTCAGCGAACTCGTCGGGACGCCTGCCGCCCGCCGGCGCCGACCTGCTCGAGACGCGGCGCGGAGAGATGCCTCAGATGGTCCCGCCGCCGCTGCCGAGCGCGCAGCCGATGGGACATCTCCCGGGCATGGGACCGGCGCTGCCGCAGATGGGGCACGCGCAGCCGATGGGCCAGCCGGGCGGCAGCATGACGAACATGCCGCCGGGCATTCGTGGTGTCACGCCGGGCGTCGGCACGCCGCTCGTCAATCAGATGGGCTATCCGCAGGCGCCGCCGAATCACGCGATCGACCACGTCGGCCCGATGTCGTATCCGCAGGCGCAGCCGCACATGTATCCCGCCGGTGCCGCGACCGACGTCAACAAGACCGCCGGCGCTCGCAAGTGGATCGTGTGGGTCGTCGCGCTGCTCGTGCTCGGCGCGGGCGCGGGCGCGGTGCTCGCGCTCGTGATGCAGTAGCTCAGCGATTGACGAACGCGCGAGCGCGCTCTTCGCCGGCCGGATCGTCGGCGTTGCCGTCGAGCCACTGCTGGTATGCACGCTTCGCACGGTCGCGATCGCCGCGCGCCGCCGCGATCACCGCTTCGAGCTCGAGCGCCTCGGGCAAGCTCGGCGCACGCGCACGGGCACGCGCGCAGGCCTCGGCAGCACGCTCGTGATCGCCGCGGAGGAGCGCGACACGCGCGGCACGCAGCTCGGCGCGCGCGGTGACGAGGTGCGCGACGCGATCGGGCTCGACGGTCGAATCGGCGGCGATATCGGCCGGTGGAGCAGGGCGGTCGCCTTCCTTGCGCAGCTCGTGGCGCAGATCGATCGCGCGCATGCGGCCCGCTGACTGCGGATCGGCGACCCACAGCTCGAGCGAGGTCGGATCGAGGATGATCGTGTGGCTCGCGCGGCCGTCGTCGATCACGCCGCGATGACCCGGCGGCCGCGGCGAGTCGTCGGGACCGCGCTGGTCGCGCATCACCGCCGCCATCGATGCGACATCGTTGAGCGGCGCGCGCACGAGACGCGATGCACGCTCGACGCGCGCGCCCGTCGGCAGCATGCGCCGCGCGCGATCGTTTTCCGGATCCTGTGACAGCGCGTTCGTGACGAGCACGTCGCCGAACGCCGGCTGCTTCGGGTTGCGTTCGAGGATCGCCTTGCTCGGCGTGCGCTCGACGATGACCCACTTGCCGCTCGCGCCGTCGACGAGCACGAACAGCGCGGCGCCGAGCGTCTGCGTCTGCTCGACCAGCTTGATCGCCTCGTCGAGCGTCTTTGCTTGCTCGAGGACGGTGCGCGCGAGCATCGCGATCGGTCGCGCGGTCCGCGTCGGCCGCACGTCGGCGGTGCGCGCCGGATGCACCATCACGGCGATGCCCTGCGCGTTGACGCCGGTGACGACGCCGGCCTGGCCGGGCCACCCGACCGAGGCCCACGCGATCTTGCCATTCGGCTGCACGATCTCGACGACGGGCACCGCCGAGTCGCCGCCGTCGGCAACGCCCGACAGCGCGAACGTGCGGCCGATCCACACGCGCGCCGGTGCCTGCGCCTGCTGCGCGATGACGGTGAGGCTGTGCGCGAGGCTGTAGCGGCCGATCTCGCCGCTCGCTCGCTGCGGCACGCCGACGTCGAGCACCGCCTGCGCGCGCAGCATCTCGTCGAAGCCGACCGACGCTCCGCTCGCCGCGGCGCCGCGCGTCATGCCGGCGATCTGGAGGCGATCGGCATCCGCGAGGCCGTCATCGATGAAGCGCCACTGCCACGCGAGCCGCATGTTGTGGGTCAGCCCACCGAACATTCCTTCGTCGGTCACCGTGCCCTCGATCGAAGGATCGGTCGCGCGGAGTGCCGGTGCGACGAGTGGGCCGAGCAGCCGGCCGTGAGCAGCGCCGATGGCGTGAGATTCTCCTGTGGTCCGCAGCACAGCGATTCCACCGAGCCACTCGAGTGACGATGAACCAAACGTCAGGATCGGCGGCGCTCCCGGTGCGGCCTGGGTGCCGACGACCTCACCGGTCACGTAACCATCTGGCTCCTCGTACGCGACTGACCTTCGGTAGATGAACCACGCGACGACGAGCGCGACGCCGAGGAGTGCGAACGCGATCCCGGCCGCGCGCCACGGGCGTGGAAACGCGGAGCGGCGAGCGCCGATCACCAGGTCCGGCATGGGCCGAGGTAGTACCTCGACCTCGACGAGGAGGCCAACTCGCGTCGCGGAATCCGCGTTGACCGTCCCAAACGCGATTGCTAGCCTTCGATAACGGCTCGTGATGTCCGGACCATCGTCGACGAGCGTGACCCTGGCCTCGGCGCAGCCGATGCTGGTGGCGATCATCGGCCTCTTGTCGCTGGTGATCGTCGGACTCGTCGCGATGGCCATCGTGGTGCGCAAGCGCAGCCGTCCGCAGGTCGATGCGACGACCGACCAGGTCCGCGCGCTGCCGGCGCCCGAGCAGCGTCCTCCGCCGCGCCCGCGTCCGCGCCCTCAGCTCGTGCGCAGCGGCGGCGGTGGCGGTGGCCTCGCGGTCGCGACGTCGACGGCGATGGTGTGCCCGACGTGCCGCACCGAGTATCACGGCATGGCGTACTGCACGCGCGACGCGCGCCGGCTCGTGCCGCCCGAGGAGATGCTCGGCGGACCGCTGCGCGCGCTGACGAGTGGCAAGAGCGCGGGCCTCGTGTGCATGGCGTGCCGCCGCGCGTACGAGCCGGGTCTGCGCAGCTGCCCGCACGACGGCAACGAGCTCGTCCCGTTCCCGGTCTACAACGCGACGCGCCCGCGGAGCCGCCGCAACTCGACGGAGCCGTCGGGCGTCATCGCTCGCATCTGCCCGGTGTGCGGCGCGAAGTACGATCTCAACGCGCGGTTCTGCGGCCACGACGCCGGCGAGCTCGTCGTCATCAACTGATCGCGGTATTGACCGCGAGGAAGATGGCGACGATGAACGCGACGACCGCGAAGGCGATGCGTTTGTCCTTCGACCAGTGCTCGACCTGAAGCGTCGCGGGATGCACCAGGAGCAGGACGCCACACGCGACGGTGGCGGCAGCGGCCACCAAGGTCTGGATCTGCCCGACCGTCATCAGATCGTGTCGACGAACTCGATGCGGCGCGGGACCTTGTAGGGCGCGAGGTTGCGCGCGCAGTGGTCGATGATCTCTTCGGCCGCGCACTTCGTCTTCATGACGACGCGCGCGACGACCATCGCGCCTGCCATTGGATCGGTGACGATCGTCGCCTGCGCCGCCTTGATCTTCGCGAACGCTTCGAGGCAGCCCTCGACCTCGCCGAGCGCGACGCGCTTGCCGTCGACCTTGACGACGTCGTCCTCGCGGCCGGTGATGCAGAGGCGGCCGTTCTTGTCGAGCTTGCCGAGATCGCCGGTGCGGAGCCAGCCGCCCTTGTCGATCGAGCCGATCGCGACCATGCCCGACGCGCGCGACGCGGTCGGCTTCTCCTCGTCGAACGGACCGATGCTCTTGGGCGAGAGCGTCTTGCTCTTCACCCAGATGAGGCCTTCCTTGGCGCCGGCGGGCTTGCCGTCGGCGGCGGTGACCTTCACCTCGACGCCTTCGATCGGCTTGCCGACCGTCGTCGGATACTTGCCGGTGTCCTCGAGCGCGACCGTCGCGGCCTCGGTCGAGTGATAGCAAGACAGGATGCGTACGCCGTACTCGTTCAAGAAGCCGTCGGCGACCGTCTGATCGAGGCGAGAGCCCGCGGCGAGGTACTTCGGCTTCGCGAGCTCGAGCTTCTTCGCCGTCGGCAGCTTCGACAGCTCGGCGTACATCGACGGCGTGCCCGGCAGGACGTCGACCTCGTGCTCGCGGACGAGCTTGCCGATGCGGCGCGCCGAGATTTCCTCCTCGAGGAACATCGTGCAGCCGAGCTTGAGTGTCGGCAAAAAGCCGAGGTCCCAGCCGTAGGCGTGGAACAGCGGCACCGCGACGAGGACCTTCGTCTTCTCGGTCATGTCGAGCGCGGCGATCGCGTGGTCGACCGCGGCGGTCGTGTTCTTGTCGGTGCGCAGCACGCCCTTGGGGTCGCCGAGCGAGTCGGCGGTGAACAGCACCGCGATCGGGTCGACGCCGTGCTGCGGCGGGTTGCGCTTGTAGACGCTGCACGTCAGGAGCGTGCCCTGGAGCCGGCGGCGCACCTCGGCCGCGTCGGCCGATGGCGTCGG
>JABFXX010000152.1 GCA_013368795.1 Kofleriaceae bacterium | reverse complement strand
GATCGGGACGCGCCGTCAGGAGCATCCAGATGATCCGGCCGCGATAAGACGTGTCGCCCATCTGCGACGCGATCATCGCGAACACGCGACCGCCGACGCCCGAGTCGCCGCCCTGATCGCGATCGCCGAGCATCGCGTCGGCCTCGTCGATGACGACGACGACCGGGCCCATCGAGCGCAACACGCCGAGCACGCGCTCGAGGTTGCCTTCCGTCTCGCCGACGTACTTGCTGCGGAAGTTCTTGAGCACGACGGCGGGGATGCCGATCGAGCCGGCGACGCACGTCGCGAGGAAGCTCTTGCCGGTGCCGACCGGGCCGCAGAACAAATAGCCCATCGGCACGGTATCGAGCTCGCCGCGCTTGATCAGCTCGGCGTCGTCGAGCAGGCGCTTCTTCGCGGCCTCGTGACCGACGACGGTGTCGAGGCCCCACTTCGGCTCGACGAACTCGAGCATGCCCTGCGCCTGGCGCTCGATCAGCCGCTTCTTCAGCTCCTTGAAGTACGCGCGGTCGAGCCGGCGCGTGCCCTCGGCGGCCGAGCGGACGAGCACCTCGAGATCGGTGAGGCCGATGCCGGCCGTGAGCTTGCCGAGCTCGGGCACCTGGTAGTCGGAGAACGTCGCGACGTCCTTGCCGGTCGCCTTCACCTGCGCGCCGAGGAACGCGGTGCGCTCGGCCTCCGACGGCAGCGGCACCTCGATCTGCGCGACGTGCGGGTTGCTGGACAGCCGCTCGGCGATGCTCGTCAGCCGAGGATCGATCAGCACGAACGCCATGTTGAGGCGCTTGATGTACGGGCTCGACGCCCAGTTGAGCAGCGTCACGAGGTGCGTCTGCTCGTTGAGATCGAGGTTGTCGCCGCTCGGCGCGACGTAGCCGACGTGGTCGATGATGATCGCGCAGCGGATCCGCTGATCCGGATCGGCCATCACGATCTTCTGGATCATCAGATCGAGCGCGAGCAGGCCCTTCGTCGGATCGCGGGGCAGCGCGCGCAGGTCGCCGATCCACTTGTTCGCGGTCGCGACCATGTCCTGCAGCCGCTTGCTGTTCGCGCCGGCGGCGCAGCGCAGGCCTCGCGCGAGGTCGTAGTGCACGACGAGGTCCCAGCGGCCGAACAATTGATCGGCGAGGAAGTCGGCGAGCCCGGTCCACCTCGGATCGCCGTCGGGACCCGCGCGCACGACATCGAACGTGTTGCCGTGCAGCACGAACATCGACGTCGTGCCGGAGAAGTACAGCTCGGCGAGCTTGGCCGCCCACGCCGGAAAGTGCGCGGGCAGCTGCGCCGCCTTCGTGACCCCGTCCGAGCTGCCGGCGAGGACCTTCGCGTCGTCGGCCACGGCTTACGCCTTCTCGAGGTTCTCGAGCTCCTTGCGGGCAGCCTCGGCCTCGGCGGGACCGAGGTCCTTCGTCGCCTGCTGGACCGGCGTCGTCTCCGGCGCGCGCATGCCGAGGTCGACCTCGAGATCCTTGAGCGCGTCCTCGGCCATCGACTTCTCCATCTGCTCCTCGGCCTTGATGTCGGCGATGCCCTGCGCGGACATGTCGGCGGCGACGCGCGCCTTGCCGCGGTTCGCGTCGATGCGGCGCTGGATCGCGTCCTCGAGCTGGCCGAAGTTCGTCGTGACGTCCATGTTGAACGTCGACGAGATCTTCGCGATCTCGGCCTCGGCGGCGCTCATCTTCAGATCGGCGTCGTACTTCGCGATCTTGTCCTTGAGCTCGACGAGCTTCTTGTTCGCGTGCTGGATCTTCTTGAGGTTGTTCTGATAGGCCTCTTCGTGCATCGCGAGCTGCTGCTGGTTCTCGGCGAGCTGCGCCTTTGCCCTCGTCAGCTGCAGCGCGAAGTTCGCCGCGGTCTCGCGATTGCCGATCTTCAGATACGCCTTCGCTTGCGCGGTGAGCTTGGCGACGAGCGCCTCGTTCTCCTTCACCTGGCGCAGCACGCGCTCGACGAGACCGCGGTACTGCTCGAGGCCGACGCGGCCTTCCTTGAGCTGCTCGACCGCCTTGTCGTACTCGTACTGCATCTGGGCGATCGGATCCTTGTTGAACAGCCAGTTGCCGAGCTTGTTGAACTGAGCCGCGACCGCGCCGAAGAACTTGCCGAGAATCATCGAGACATCCCTCCGTCCAGGGATCGTGAAGGTACGACAAGATCGGCCTGCCGTGTATGCTGCAACCGGTCGTCATGGCGGAGTCGACGCCTTCTGTTGCACGAGCGCTGGTGAATCCAGTCGGGCTTGGTGTCGCCGCCGGCGCCGCGACAGTCGCCGTCGCACTGACGAATCCGCTCGTCGCTGCCGTCGGTGGCGGCGCCTACGTACTTTCGGTGCTCGTCGACGCGATTCGCCGCTCGCGCAAGAAGGCGAAGGCGCGCGCCCAGCTGGCCTCTGGCATGCCGGATCCCGACAACCTGCGCGATCCGAACGCGAAGGCGGCCGCGGCGAAGATCCTCGCGGCGAAGGCAAAGATCCAGAAGGTCATCGACGAGACGCCGCCCGACGTCATGCTCCACATGGAGAAGACCGTCGCGTCCCTCGACGAGATGCAGAGCTATTCCAGCAGGCTCCTCCAGCGAACCGAGGAGATCACGCGCTACCTGTCGAGCGTCAACCTCCCGGCGCTCGTCCAGGAGGTCAAGCAGCTCGCGACGCGCGCGTCGGCAGCAAAGGATCCGGAAGCACGGCAGTCGTTCGACGACGCCAAGAACGCGCGCATGGACGAGATCCGCTCGCTCAAGGAGCTGCGCGCGCAGAAGGAGCGCATCGACGCGAACCTCATGCGCGTCGTCGCGGTGCTCGGCTCGCTGCCGACGAAGATCGTCCAGCTGCGCACGCTCGATGCCGTCGCGATGGATCAGCTGTCGGGCGACATCACGCAGGACATCGACGCGATCGGCGAGGAGCTGAAGACGAGCGAGCGCGTGATCAAGGAGCTCGTCCCGCAGTGAGCGCGTCGAGCTCGTCGGGCGTCAGCGCGACGTTCCAGATGCGCAGGCGATCGATGAGGCCGAGGAACGGCGCAGCGAAGTCCTCCGCTGGCGCGTTGCCGCCGATCGCGGCGGGCTTCGCGTCGACGGACGTCGTCCCCGACAGCGTGCCCTGCGCGACCCCATCGACGTAGAGGGTGATGGTCGCGCCGTCGTGGCGGCACACGACGCGAGTCCACTGCCCTACCGGCGTCGGCGTCCCGGCATAGGCCGTGTTGCCGCGGGTGTCGCAGAAGATCCGCACGTGGTCGGCATCGACCGTATCGACCCCGAACGCGAAGTGATTGTCGTGATCGAATGCGAGGGCGAGCGCCGTCGCGGCATCCGGGCGGATCCAGGCGTCGGTCGTGTACTGGGTCATGTCCAGCGACGGTTCGACGAGGTCGGCGCGGCTCGTCGGCGTCGTCTGCAGCGCGAGGCCGAACATGCCGGCGACGTACACGACGCCACTGCCGACCGCGTCGTTGCCGTTGCCGCTGTTATCGTCGAGGTCGCCCTCGAAGTCCCAGCACGCCTGCAGCCGCGGATCGCGCGGGCATGCGTCGAGCGGAGGCGTCGCGTCAGCGAGCGGCTCGAAGTTGATGCGGCCGCAGCCGAGGAGCCAGACACACGCGCTAGCCCAGCTCAGCCGCATGTCTAGTCCAGCTCGCTCGCGGTCAGCGCGACGTTCCAGATGCGCATGCGGTCGAGCGTGCCGAAGAACGGCGATGGTTCCTGATCGAGCGGCGTATTGCCGCCGATCGCGGCGACCGTCGTCGAACCGCCACCGTTGCCGGTGCCGATCGCCTCGACGACGCCGTCGACGTAGGCGGAGATCGTCGTGCCGTCGTCGATACACGCGACGTGCGCCCACACGCCCGGCGCGAGCGGCATCGACATGAAGCCCTGGGCGACCGCCGAGTTGCAGCCGAACATCAGGCCTCCGGCCTGGTCCTCGAGCATGATCGCCCAGCGCTGGTCGTGATCGAAGATGAGCTCGAGCGACCCGGCCGGCGGCATGTCGGGCCGGATCCATGCCTCGAACGTCCACTGCGTCGTGTCGAGCGAAGGCGTGGTCAGGTCCGCGCGGCTCTGGTCGTCCATATGCGCGCCGCGGCCGAATCGCCCGGCGACGTACTGGACCTGGATCGCGGTCGCGTCGTTGCCGTGGCCGGAGCGATCGCCGAGGTCGCCCTCGAAGTCGTAGCAGGCGAGCAGGCGCGGATCGCTCGCACACTCGATGGCCGACGACGGCGTGTCGACGCCGGCATCGGAGCGCGGGTCGAAGCTCACACGACCGCAGGCGACAAGCCCGAGGTACAGCCATGCCACCCGCATCACACCACTATCGCACGGGCGCGCCGTCTGGCAGCGGTCAGACATGACTTGCATGGCTGCTCGGACAAGTTGTCCGGCTCGTCATACGAGTCATGTCTGACCCCGATCTCTACGCGGCGACGTGCGCGACGCCGACCGTGAAGCCAACGCGCGCGCCGCCGCCGGGGCGGTCGGTGATCCACGCGCCACCGTCGTGCGCGACCGCGATACGTGAGACGAGCGCGAGGCCGAGGCCGAGGCCGCCGCCGGTCGACGGCGTGAATGCACGGAACGCATCGGCGCGACGCGACGCGGGCACGCCCGGACCGGCGTCGTCGACCTCGATCGCGACCTGGCCGCCGCGCCGTACCGCGCGCACCGCGATCGCGCCGCCGCCGTGGACGCGCGCGTTTTCGATCAGGTTCGCGATCGCGCGGCGGGTGAGGGTCGGATCGACGCTGGCACGGACGTCGCCGACGGCCTCGATCGCTTCGAGCGGGAGGCCGGCGCCGCTCGCGACGTCGGAGAGCAGCTCGCCGAGATCGAGTGGTCTGCGATCGAGATTGCCGAACTCGAGGCGCGAGGACGCGAGCAGACGGCCGACCAGATCGTCGAGCGTGAGGACCTCTCGTTCGAGCTCGCACAGCGCCTTCATCTGCGGTCGCTGCGTGATCGGCGGGATCACCGCGGCCACGCCCGATTCGAGCACCGCGGGCGGCACGACGATCGGCGTGGTCGCGGCCTCGGTGGCGTCGCGCGCGGTCTCGATCAGGACGCGCATATGGCCGAGCGGTGTGCGCAGCTCGTGCGACACGGCGGCGAGCAGCTGCTTCTGATCCTTCAGCTGCTGCTCGATCTTCTCGGCCATCTCGTTGATCGCGGTCGCGAGCACCTTCATCTCGCCGCCGTGCCGGGTGTCGAGGCGCGTGTCGTACTTGCCGTCGCCGATGTCGCGCGCCGCACGGACGACCATCAGCAGCGGCCGCGTCAGGCTCCACGACACCGCACCGGAGATCATCGAGAGCCCGATCAGCGCGAACACGAAGTGGAACCACCGCGGGTGATCCCAGAAGTAGACGCCCGCGGCGACGCCCCCGATGAACGCGATCGTCATCCACGAGAAGATGCGGCGGCGCATGCGCGCCTGGAGCCACCACGGCAGCCAAGGCGAGCGGTCGGGATGCGCGCGCCACATGTCGCGCTCGAGGTGCAGCTCGGCAAGCCGCTTGCGCCGCTCCATGTGCGCGTGGTGATGCCGATGGCGCCGCATCTCGTGGCGCAACCGGCGCGCGTGGTCGTCGATCGTCTCGTCGCGCCGGAGTGCGATCACCTCGCAGTTGCCGAGCTTGACGCTGCCGGTGATGCGCAGCCGCTTGCCGGCCTGCTTCCCGATGGCGGCGTCGGCCTCGGGCCTGCCGAGCGCGTCACCGCGCTGCTCCTCGACGCTGCCCATCGTCGATCGCATCTCGACCGAGACGATCAGCTCCGGCGGCACGATGATCTCGACGTTGCCCATCGACACCGCGATGTCGAACGTCGTGTCGTCGGCCATCTCGGCATTGCGCAGATCGAGCTCGCAGTTGCCGAACCGCACGCGGATCTCGAGCTGCTCGGGCACCTTCCATGGCCCGTGCCGCTCGATCGAGCTCATGATGCAATGCAGACGACTCTCTCCGCCCATCGGCTATACCGCTTCCTCGTCGGCCGTCTTCGCGAGCACGTAGCCAACGCCGCGCACCGTGCGGATCCGTGTCGCTGCGTCGTCGCCGAGCTTCTTGCGAAGGCGCGAGATGTGAACGTCGACCGCACGCTCGTTGACCGAGACGTCGCCGCGTCCCGCGAGATCCATCAGCGCGCTGCGCGGCACCACGCGGCCGGCGCGTCGCAGCAGTGCCGACAACAGATCGATCTCGAGGCCGGTCAGCTCGACGGGGTGACCATCGACGAATGCCTCGCGTGCCGCGACATCGACCGTGATCCCCGCGGCCGTCAGCTTCTCGGCGACCGTGTCGGGCGCCGCACGCCGCAGCACCGCGCGCAACCGGGCGAGCAGCTCGCGCGGCGAGAATGGCTTCGCGACATAATCGTCGGCGCCGAGCTCGAGGCCGACCACGCGATCCGCCTCGTCGCCGCGCGCCGTCAGCATGATCACTGGTACGCGGTGGCCGGCGTCGCGGATCTTTCGAAGAACCGCGAGGCCGTCCATGCCGGGCATCATCACGTCGAGCAAGATCGCGTCGAAGCCGCCGCTCGCCATCTGCCCCAGGCCGGCCTGTCCACCGCCCGCATGCACGAGGGTCACGCCCTGCGGTTGCAGGTAGCCGACCAGCAGCTCGGCCAGTCGGGCATCGTCGTCGATGAGAAGTACACGCACGGCGCTGTCACTATACGAGGTCGAGGCTAGACACGGTAAGGGCCGCCGCCGCTGCCGCCGGGGCCGCGACGTCCCATGCCCCACCAGTAATGGCCGTCGATGAAATCAGCGAGCTGATGACGCTGCTTGTCGTCGAGCACTGCGTGAATGTTGCGCAGGGCATCGATCATCGCAGACCGCACCTCGGCGCTCGCGCCGTCGGCGCGACCGAGCACCGCACCGAGCGCGGCGTCGTCGAGCACCGGGCCGCGCACCGCCGCGCCGAGGTCCGCGCGACCGTCCATGACCGTCGCCTTCGCCGCGTGCACGCGCTCCGTCAGCCGATCCACCTCTGCCACGATCGCGCGCTCCTGTGCGGGCGTCGCGTCGATGTGAGCCAGCGCCATGTGAAGTCCGCGCCTGCGATAGCCGCCGTGCCAGCCGCCGTACCAACCACCGTTGTACCAACCGTGCGGGTGGTGCTGATGCCAGTAGTAACCGCGGCACCGCCGCGCCTTGCGAGCCGCCCAGAAACCGAGAACTCCGAGTCCGAGTGCGAGACAGATCATGATGCGCTTCCTTTCACCAGCTCAGGATGGGGAGCGCGTGTTGCGGAACCTGCAGGCGCTTTGTGAAGTAACCTTGCAGCGCGTAACCCTCGGGATCGCCACCTGATCTCCCTCGCGATCTATCGTCCGCCGTCCGCCGGC
Organism: Kofleriaceae bacterium; assembly: GCA_013368795.1. GTDB lineage: Bacteria > Myxococcota_A > Polyangia > Haliangiales > Haliangiaceae > JABFXX01. Next base: position 4,417 of record JABFXX010000152.1, on the reverse strand, counting down.
CCTCGGACAGCGTGTCCGCAGCGCGAACGACGCACGACCTAACCTCGCGACATCACGTCGTGCCGATCGTGGCCCGCGCCCTGCTCTAGGCGCCCGCCATGGTCGCGCTGATCAAATCCTCGACCCTGGTCGGGATCGATGCCGTCACCGTCGATGTCGAGTGCGTGATCGCGCCCGGCCAGCTCCCTCAGTTCGCGATCGTCGGTCTCGCGACCGCCGCCGTCAAAGAAGGTGCAGTGCGCGTCCGCAGCGCGCTGCAGACCGTCGGCTACGAGGTCCCCGCGAAGCGCGTCACCGTCAACCTCGCGCCGGCCGATCTGCGCAAACCGGGCAGTGCATTCGATCTCCCGACCGCGCTGTCGATCCTCGTCGCAGACGACATCTACGACGGCTCGGCGCTGAATCACCTGCTCGTCCTGGGCGAGCTCGGTCTCGATGGCTCCATCCGCGCCGTCCCCGGTGTGCTCGCCGCCGCGATGCTCGCGAAGGAGCGCGGCCTGCGCGGCGTACTCGTCCCCGATCGCAGTGCCGCCGAGGCGCTCGTCGTCGACGATCTCGAGGTCTACGGCGCGACGCACCTGAACCAGATCATCGAGACGCTCGCCGGCCGCTCCGAGCTGCCGCTGCCCTCCAAAGCCAGCGGCCGCCGTCGCCGTCGCCGCGTCGTCACCGCAGACATGGCGGACGTTCGGGGCCAGGAGTTCGCGCGAGAAGCGATCGAGGTCGCCGTCTCGGGCGGCCACAACCTCCTGCTCACCGGCCCGCCCGGAACGGGCAAGACGATGCTCGCGCGGCGCATCCCGACGGTCTTGCCCAGGATGACGAAGGACGAGGCGCTCGAGACCACGAAGATCTACTCCGCGCTCGGTCTCGCCGACGGTCTCGTCGAGGAGCGGCCGTTCCGCGCGCCACATCACACGATCAGCACCGCCGCGCTCCTCGGCGGTGGCTCGCATCCGCGCCCCGGCGAGATCTCGCTCGCGCACAACGGCGTGCTGTTCCTCGACGAGTTGCCCGAGTTCTCGCGCGCCACGATCGAATCACTTCGCCAGCCACTCGAAGACCGCACGATGACGATCGGACGCGTGAGCGGCACGATCCGGATCCCGGCCTCGTTCCTGCTCGTCGCTGCCTCCAATCCGTGTCCGTGCGGGTGGCTCGGCTTTGCGGCCCGCGAGTGCACCTGCAGCGTCGCTGCGGTCGATCGCTACACCGCACGCCTCAGTGGTCCCCTCCTCGACCGGATCGATCTGCAGATCCGGGTCGAGCCGGTCTCGCTACCCGAGCTTCGCGACATCAATCCCGGCGAGTCATCCGCGACCATGCGCGAGCGTGTCGTCGTCGCCCGCGATCGTCAGCGCGCGCGACTCGCACCGTGGGGCCTACGCACGAATGGAGAGATGACATCCAAGATCCTCCGCGAGTGCTGCCCGCTCGACAGCGCATGCGAGCGCATGCTCGCCGAGATCGTCGCGCGTCGTCAGTCGATGAGCGCCCGCGGGATCGATCGACTCCTCAAGGTCGCACGTACCGTCGCAGACATCCTCGGCCACGATCAGATCTTGCCCGAGGATCTGCGCGAAGCATCGCGCTACCGAGCGGTCGATCCGACCGCCGACGTCATCGTCCCGACGAATCGCCCACCGCCGGGTCCCGGCGATGGCAAACGCCGACGCGTGCGCACGGCCACTGCCGTCGTCGACGAAACAGACCAGGCACTTCCGAGCCCCAGCGACCTCGCGCCCGTAGTCGCGCTCGAGGCAGCTCCATCCACCGCCGATCACACCCACGAAGGAAGTCCGTCATGAGCCCGCTCGCCAGCAAGGTCTACAAGCAACTGCTCGTCCAGGTCCGTCGCAAGAACCCGTCGATCACGTACGCCGAGCTCGCCGCGGCGATCGACGTCCATCCGCGCAGCCGCAAGCTGCACGAGGCGCTCGGCGAGGTCACGAACGCTTGCCGCCACGCGCAGCTGCCGGTGTTGCCCGCGATCGTGTGGCGCGCCGACACGCGGCGTCCGAGCGATGGCTACTACAAGGTCGCGCATCCGCGCGCGCACACCGACGAGGCGCGAGTCGCTGCGTGGCAGCGCGAGCACGAGCGCGTGGTACGCGAAGCCGCGCAGTTTCCGCCGAAGCTCGCGTGAATCGCTCGTCGAGGATTGCGTTGCCGTGCCCGGAGGAAGCCCATATGCTGGACGAGATGCAGAAGACGATCTCGATGGCCGAGCTCGCGAAGAACGCCGAGCGGATCGCGAAGGACATCGAGACCGCCGGCACCGTCTATCGCGTCAAACGTCCTGGCCACCGGGCCATGCTGCTGATGGACGACGCATACTTCGAGGGCTGGAAGGCAGTCATCGAGCTGATGCAGCGTGCGAACTGGCGAGACGAATGGGCTCGCTCGGAGGCAGAGCTCGCACAGGGTCGGGGACGAGAGCTGTCCGAAGTGCTCGCGGAGCTGACCGGTGATAGTGCGGCTAAGCCCCACGGCCGAGCGCCAGCTCGCCGCGATGCCGGTCGTCGCGCTGCGAAAGATCAGCGACGCTCTCCACGCACTAAGCGTCGTACCGCATAGCGGGCGGTCGTTCCCGGACGACTCGCCCTTCTCGGGATCGCGATACAGGGTCGTCAGGATTCGTCGACGCTGGTCGTATCAAATCGTCTACTCGATCCTCGACGAGCTGGTCTGGATCCGGCTGATCGTTCCGTCCTGGCTCGAGTGACCGACGTAGCGGCCCGCTGCTACCCCTCGGCGGGGGTACCGCAGCCGCTGCAGAACTTGGCGTTGCCTGCGAGCTGGCCGCCGCAGCCGGTGCAGAACTTCTTCGCCGACGCCTGTGCGGCGGGCTTGCCGCAGCTCGCGCAGAACTTCGCGCCGGGAGCGAGCCGCGCCTTGCAGTGGGCGCATGCGGCGCCCGCGACCGAGTGCTGCGCACGCGCGTCGAAGTCGGGGACCTGATCGACCTTGTGCATCTTGTCGGCGGCCTGCTGCGCGGCGATGTGCGCCTGGTGATGGGCGGCTTCTTCGGCGAGATCGGGCGCGCACGCCTCGCAGAGGCCACGGGCTTCGTTCCAGCAGACCTCCGGGCAGACCCAGCTGCCGCAGCGCGTGCACTGGTGGAACTTGGGCTTGATCTCCTCGATCGCCTTCTTGAACGCGTCGTCCCAGCCCGAGCCGCGGAGACCATCCTTCAGGTGATCGGCGGCGACGCCGGCGCCCCACAGCTTGGAGCCACCGAAGATGGAGCCGAGGCCCTTGGCGATCTTGGCGCCAACGCCGAGTGCGCTCGCCTGGAACGAAGAGCGGTAGCCGTTGCCGCACTTGTCGCAGTTGAATTCGAACTGGTAGCCGGTGTCGTTGCTGTGATCGGAGTAGTTGCGGGTGAAAGCCGTCGCGCCCATGGTGGAGAGGGCCAAAATACACCACAAGCGCCTGAATTGACGCTCCGAGTAACTCGCGCTTGCATGGGAACTGAGGGCCGTGGCACGACTCGCCGTCATGGTGGCTCGCGGCTGGATCTCTTCGTCGGTGACGATGCTCACGTTCGGGTGCAGCGCGTTCTGTGCTGTCGCGCTCGCGCAACCGCGTCCGCAACCGAAGAACGTGACGCGCGTGCCACCGCCGCCGGTGCTGCCCGCGGTCGTCGGCGCGAACGAGACGATGAAGATCGTGCCGCCGTTCGGTTACTTCGACGAGCCAGTCGCGGTCGATAGCGGACGCATCGCGTATGTCGTGTCGGACTCGTCGACGAAGTCCGAGATCCACGTCGTGCACGTCGGCTGCGTGGCGTGCGTCGAGCAGCACGCCGAGATCGTCGCGGACATCTCGGCGTTCACGTTGCACCCGATCGGCCTCCGCCTCGTCGGCAATCGCGCGTTCGTGATCGGCGAGGCCGACGACGGCAATCAGATCGCCGCGCTCGTCGAGCTCGGTCCGATGCCGCCGGCCGTTGCGCCAGTGAATCCGCCGGCGACGGCTGCTGCTGCGTCTGCAACGGCGGCTGCGCCTGCCACCGCGGCTGCACCCGCCACGGCGCCTGCGCCTGCGGGCACGACCGCCGCTCCCGCGACGACGACGACGGCGACCGCACCGACGAAGCCCACACCGACGCCGGCGGCCACCAAGCCCGCTCCGAAGGCGCCCAAGGGCAAGGCGCCCGGCACCGTCGTCTACAAGCTCGGCCCGGCGACACACATCACGGTGATCATGCGCGACAAGCAGACGCGCGTCGCGGTGCACAAGGCGACGCCGACGGAGACCGGCTCCAAGCACACGGTCGACCTCGTCGCGATCGAGACCGGTCGCAAGGTCGGCGGTGGCAAGGCATTCGAGCTCGAGGGCGCACAGAACAAGAAGCTCGAGTTCAAGGTGAACCACTGGATGGAGGGCTTCACGAAGGTCGGCGGCATCAAGG
>JABFXX010000647.1 GCA_013368795.1 Kofleriaceae bacterium | reverse complement strand
GATTTTTGCGCTCGTTTCGGCGCCGATCCTTCTAGCGATCTCCATGGGTTGCGGGCGCACCAGCGACGCTCAGCCGATCCCGGAGGCCAAGACCGCCGCTGCCGCGGTGTCGCCGGCGCCCGCCGCCAAAGGTGAGTCGTGCCTCGGGCTCGCCGACAAGGGCGTGTTCAGCGATCTCGACGACAAGGTCCAGCTCGCGCTGCCGGCCAAGCTCGCGCCCGAGCGCGTGACCGCGCGGGTCGACGATTCGCACCACCTGCTCGTGCTCTCGATCGATGGCTACCCGCGCAAGGCGTATCCGCTCGGTGGAAGCGCGGCGCTCCAGGTCGGCAAGCTCTCGCTCGCGCTCCGGCCCGGGGATCGCGCCGAGCTCCAGCCGCTGCTCGCCGAGGCGCGCATGACCTCGGGCAGCGCCCGCGATCACGACAAGGACGGCATTCCCGATCCGCTCGACCTCCTGATCGGCGCGAAGAAGACCGTGATCAACGCCGACGCCTACACCGAGAAGGCGCAGGGCTACATCGTCATGAAGTACCCGGGTGGCGACGTCGATCGGTCGATGGGCGTCTGCACCGACGTCATCATTCGCTCGGTGCGCAACGCGGGCCTCGATCTCCAGAAGGAGCTGCACGAGGACATCCTCGCGCGGCGAAGCGCGTTCCCGATGATCCGCAAGGGCAAGGGCGCCGATGCGAACATCGATCACCGCCGCGTCGGCACGCTCCTGCCCTACTTCAAGAAGCACTGGGAGCAGCACTCGGCCCGGCTCGACGATCCCGACGACCCGCTGCGTCCCGGCGACATCATCCTCATGGATACGTTCCCGAGCCGCTCGGGCCCGGACCACATCGGCATCATCTCCGACACGGTCGGCGACAGCGGGCTTCCGCTCGTCATCAACAACTGGACGAACGGAACCGTCACCGCCGAGATGGATCTGCTGACGTTCGTGCCGGTGCTCTACCGGTTCCGCTTGCCGGCGTGAGCGGTGTACCTTCGGGTGCGTGAACCGCGCGCTCGTCGCGATCTGTCTCGTGCTCCTGTGCACGGTCGCGACGCCCGTCCGAGCCGACGACGAAGCGACGCACCAGAGCTACTTCTCGGTCGTCGATCGCGTCGACGTCGAGCCGTCATCGCTCACCGGGTACCGGCTTCGCGTGTACCTGACCGCGCACGCGCTCGGCGGCCAGCTGCTCGACCTGACCGATCCGAAGAGCATCCAGCTGCATGTCGGCTCCGGCGAGAAGAAGATTCCATACGCGCTCGGCACCTACGCCGAGACCGACAGCGACACCGCGATCGTCGTGCTCGTCCAGGCGACGATCGATTACACCGATGCGCTGCCGCTGATCGCCGAGTCGATCGATCGCGATCTGCTCGGCGACCTGTCCGATCGCACGCAGGTCGCCGTGCTCCAGTTCGGCGAGACGACCGGCACCGGCAAGCTCGGCACGATCAAGTCGACGCGCGGCAAGGTGATGCTCGCGACCGACAACTCCGCCGGCGACCCGGCGCTGCTCGACACGCTCGACCGCGCGTTGCTCCTGCTCAAGAAGGCGAAGACGACGCCGGAGGGTCGGCCGGTCCGCAAGATCGTCGTCGTCGTCGGCGACGGTCGCGACATGGCCGGCGACAAGGATCGCGTCACGCGCGCCGGTCAGCGTGCCGACAAGGAAGGCGTCCGCATCCACACGATCGCGTACTCGGCGAACGACGCGCGCCGGCCGATGCTCGCGCTCGGCGAGCTGTCGAAGCGCTCGCAGGGCACGTTCCGCTGGGTCCGCAAGGACGCGGCCGACTCGTGGAAGGCGGCATTCACACAGCTCCACGACGAGATCGCGAAGCAGTACGTGCTCACCTACTTCGTCGGCCCCGACGACGACGTCATCGGCAAGAAGATGAAGATCGTCACCGTCGGCCGCACCGAGTCGACGTCGAACGAGATGAAGATCGGCGAGCCGTCGTGCGCGGGCAACGTATGCGCGACCGGCTACTGCGCCGAGGACAAGTGCATCCAGTACAAGGGCGGCGGCGGCCGCGGCGTGCTCGGCTGGATCCTGCTCGTCGGCGGGATCCTCGTCGGCGCGGTCGTCGTGCTCGGCGTCATCGGCTTCTTCATCACGAAGCGCCAGCAGGGCCAGATCCAGATGCCGCCCGCGATGCCACCGGGCTGGCAGCCGGGAATGCCGCTACCGCCTGGCTGGCAGCCGCCGCAGATGCCGGCCCCCAAACCGCCGAAACAGAAGAAGCAGAAGCTGGCCGCCGCGCCCGTCGTCCCGCCGGGCTATCTGCCGAACGGCCGGCCGATTCCAGCGCTCATGATCACGAGCGGTCCTCGCACGGGCGAGCGCCACCTGCTCCGTAACGGCTACCTGATCGGCAAGCAGCCCGGTTGCGACCTCGTCATCGAGGACGGCTACACGTCGAGCATGCACGCGCAGATCAGCATGGAGGAGAGCGGCGCCTGCAAGCTCTACGATCGCGGCTCGACCAACGGCACGTTCGTCAACGGTGTGCGCATCACCGACACGCCGCTCCAGCACGGCATCATGATCCGCATCGGTTCGACCGAGATGCGTTTCTTGGCAGAATGAATCCTGACCTAATGAGGGGACTGCGATGAGAAAACCATCGGGCAACCTGATCATCGCGGGACAGACGTTCAAGACGGACGCGCCGATCATCAACTTCCGCGAGCCGCCGTTCTGGGACGCGACGCGCGAGGTCTGCCAGCCGACGATGACGGACCCAGCGCCGGCGTGCAAACCGGGCGGTGTGCCGTACGGCAACCTGCCCAAGCCGTACACGAAGCGCTACGCGCTGCGCCCTGCCCTGCGCCGCTACGGCATGAACCCGCCGCTCGACGCGGTGAAGGCGGTGATCAAGCAGTTCGTCGTCCATCACGACGGCTGCAGCAGCGCGGACATGTGCTTCTCCGTGCTGCAGAACGAGCGCGGCCTGTCGTGCCACTTCCTGATCGACAACGACGGCACGATCTACCAGACGATCGATCTATCGCTGATGGCCTATCACGCGGCCGAGTGGAACATCGCGTCGATCGGCGTCGAGTTCTGCAACCGCGGCGACGCGAAGAAGGAACCGAACTACTACTCGAGCGGCCGGGCCGGCCCCAAGCGCGACATCAAGCCGTGCAAGATCAACGGCCACACGCTGCTCGCGTTCGACTTCACGCCGGCGCAGTACGACGCGTTCAACAAGCTCGGCCGCGCACTCCTGCGCCTGCTCCCCAACCTGCCCGCCGAGTTCCCGCAGTCGAGCGCCGGCGTCGCGAGCTGGGACACGATGCCGACGTCGGCGTCGTTCGGATTCTCGGGCTACATCGGCCACTACCACCTGACGAATCAGAAGTGGGATCCGGGGCCGTTCGACTTCAAGGAGTTCTGCCGCAAGCTCCGCGGCTCGCTCTGCTTCCCGGTGTTCCCCAAGGGCGATCCGACGCCGGAGAAGCCGCTGCCGTCGATTCCAGACAAGCCCGACGAGCTCAAGGACTCGGTCGCCGAGCTCTACAAGGCGAACGAGCAGCGCGCCGACGGCGGGTTCTTCCCCGTCGGGCCGTGGGGCGACGCGCGTCTGTGGCACGGCGGCGTCCACATCGCCGGCAAGAAGGACGCGCCGGTGTTCGCGCCGTTCCCCGGCCGTCTCGTCGCGGCGCGCATGGGTCCGAGCTCGCCGATCGGCTCGACGAACTTCGTGCTGCTGCGCCACGACATGACGCTCGCGAGCTCGCGCGTGCAGTTCTTCTCGCTGTACATGCACGTCGCCGACGAGACGAAGGCGGCGACGCCCGCGGAGTGGCTCGGCAAGAGCGAGGCGTGGAAGAAGTCACGGCCCGGCGAGGTCGTGTTGCTCGACGAGCCGATCGAGGCCGGCGCGCAGATCGCGCACGTCAGCACCGTCGGTCCGGCCGAGTACAACAAGGCGCAGCTGCACGTCGAGTTCTTCTCGACGTCGGAGCTGTTCCACGACGTGCCCGGCTCGCCGTGGACGGCGATCGACGGCACCGCCGGCGGACGGTTCTGCGACGTCACGCAGATCAACGACGTCATCGATACCGACAAGGACGGCACGTTCAGCCGCCAGGAGCTGCAGAGCTTCTTCGCCGGCCCCGGCGCAGCTTCGTTCCGCTACACGGTGACGCTGCATGTCAGCGAGTGGACGTTCGAGCCGAGCTGGGCCGACTCGCTGCGCGTGCCGAAGGACTTCAAGAAGATGAAGCCTGCCGACATCGACGCGCTCGTCGCCGAGCAGATCACGCCCGGCCTGTGGTGGGACGCGCGCGTCGCGACGCACTGCCGACTTCCCGTCGACGGCGTCGTCTATCACTACAATCCGGTCAGCTTCCTGGGCTGGTTCAACCAGCAGCTGCTCGACGCCGCGGCGAGCGCAGGTCCCGCTACGATCGACGTGAACGACGCGCAAGAGGTCCCGAAGGGCATCACCGACGATCTCGGTGACGTCGACGGCTCGTCGATGCGCTCGTCGGCCGACGTGTCGGAAGACCCGTGCAACCAGAAGCTGACACTCTCCGATATGGTCATGGGCTTCGACGCACCGGAGTGTGGACCGTGAGCGACCACACCGACGAAAAATCGAAAATGCCTTGGCGTCCGCCGACGCGGCGCGCATTCGTCACGATGCTCGGTGCGGCCGCCGCCGCGCTTGCGCTTCGCGAGAAAAAACTGCGCGCACCGGCCGGGGTTTCCGGGGCGACCGAGCCCAAGAAGACGATCTGGATCGGCCACTGCTAACCTGGCGGATGCTCGGGACCGTGTGTATCGTCGCGCCATGCTCTTGCGTCGCCTGATCTCTATCCTGAGCGTGGTGGCCATGGCGGGCGGAGTTGCGCTCGCCCAACCGAAGAAGGACGCGCCGCCGGCGCCGGCAAAGGAACCCGAGCCTGCTGCGACCCCTGCGGCCGGCGACGGATCGGCAGTCACGCCGATCGAAGACGCGGCGCCTGCCGACATGGAAGGCACGAGCGAGAACCCCGACGCGCCGCGCGGCACCGAGGAGACCTCGATCACCGCAGGACCGATCGCGCCGACGGCTCCCGTCGGATATCCGATCGAAGAAGCACTGCGCCCGATCGTCCTGCCGGAGACCATGGCCGAGGTCTCGATCAGCCCGCACTTCCAGGCGACGCGGAACGGCGCCTCGGACGCGCTGCGTGCTCGCTACGGCATCACGAACAAGGTGCAGCTGGGCATCACGTACGTGTACGGCGGCTTCTACGACGAGCCCGCGACGGCCATGAAGAAGTACGCGTTCCACGTCGGCAAGGCGGCGGGCCTCGACGTCACCATGCTGCTCCAGAACTGGGTCGCGGTGCGCGTCGGAATCCCGGTCTACTTCGATCCGTTCGCGATGGGCGTGCAGATCGACGCGCCGATGAAGTTCCGCCTCAGCAACAAGCTCGCGATCGGCGTCCTCGACGACTTCATCAACATCGCCCTCCCCGTCGGCGCCGAGTTCGCGCCCGACTTCTATCAGGAGAGCCGCAACGCCGCTGCGGCGAACCGCGACATGACGGGCAGCACGCAGTCGCGCGGCCGCATCCGCATCTCGGGCTACGCGGACTATCAGTTGCAGCCCAATCTCGCGCTCATCGGCCGCCTCGCGTTCGACGTCGACGACTTCTCGGGCAACCGTAACAACGCCGGCTGCGGCGGTATCGAGACGCGCATCCACGGCGGCGTGCAGTTCACGCCGGCGAAGTGGATCGACGTCGGTGGCCAGCTCGGCTGGGACGATCTGTCAAAGCTCGAGTCGTTCGGTCTGCAGGGCTTCCTCGCGCTGCGCATCTAGTCATCGTCGGTTAGTATCGGGGGGCTGTGGGACGCGCCGCCTCCGAAGAAGTACTAGACGCGCCCGCGGAATCGCCGCAGCCGGTCTCTCGGCTCCGCTGGCTGATCCGCAAGGCCTGGTGGCTCCACTCGGGGTTCGCCCTGTCGTTCGGCGTCGGCGTGATGCTGTTCGCGCGCGCCGGCCTCAAGTACGCCGACAAGGTCATGATCGCCCTCCTGGGCTCGTGGCTGCTCATGTTCATCGCGCTGCGCTTCATCGTCGGCCCGGCGAACCGGCGCGACGACGAGAAGTTCCTCCGCAAGGGCATCCGCGTCGCGACGAACTACGTCATCAAGCAGTTCTACCAGCAGATGTTCTTCTTCCTGACGCCGCTCTACGCGTCGAGCGCGACGTGGTCGCTGTCGTCGTGGAACTGGTGGCTGGCACCGCTGCTCCTCATCTGCGCGGTCGTTTCGACGATGGACCTCGTGTTCGATCACTTCGTCATGGAGCGGCGCTGGCTCGCGTCGGCGATGTACGGCCTCGCGATGTTCGGCATGCTCAACGTGATGCTGCCGCTGCTCGTCGGCGTCGATCACCTGACGGGCCTGATCGTCGCCGCCGCCGCGACGCCCGCGTCGGTCGCCCTGCTCTCGTTTTCGATCAAGCAGGTGCTATCGCCGCAGGGCGCGATCCTGACGTTGCTCATGACCGGCGGGCTGCTCGGCGCGGTGTGGTTCGGCCGCACCGTCATTCCGCCGGCGCCGCTCGCGATGGCGGAGACCTCGATCGGTCACGGCACGCAGGGCAGCTACGAGTGTCTGCCGGCGAGCAAGCACCAGCTGCGCGCGAACCAGCTCGACGGCCTGCGCTGCGGCTCGATGCTGCGCGAGCCAGGCGGGCTCAAGGAGACCGTCGTCCACGTGTGGAGCCACAACGGCCACAAGCTCTCGGTGCCGATCCAGATGGAGCGGCTGACCTGCGACGACGGTGATGCGGTCGTGTTCCGCAGCATGTTCCCGCAGGACAAGCTGCCGGCTGATCCGACGGGAAAGTGGCAGTGCGCGACGTACACCGTCGGCGGTCAGCTCGTCGGCGTCCGCAAGTTCACCGTCGCGAAGTCGGACTAGCCAGCGCTCGCGATCAGCTCTTTGAATCGCTCGAGCGCGAGGTCGAGCTTCGGCATCGCCGGGCCGAACGAGAAGCGCAGGTGACGGCGGAACCGCGACACGCGACCACCGCGGCGCTTGCCCGGATCGACGTCGAAGAACTCGCCGGGCACCGTGATGACATTGCGGTCGAGCGCGGCGCGGAAGAAGCTCATGCCGTCGCTGATCGACGCCGGCAGGTGCTGCGCGCTCGCCCAGACGTAGAACGTGCCCTCGGGCGGCAGATCGACGGTGAAGCCGAGGTCGCGCAGGCCGTTGAGCAGGCGCGCGCGCTTCTTGCCGAACTCGTTGTGGATCGCCTTGGTCTCGGCCATCGCCGCCGTCGGCGAGAGCAGCTCGATCGCCTTGCGCTGGAGCGGCCGGCTGCCGCCACCGTCGAGGAAGCTGCCCGCCGACGTGACGCCCTCGATCACCTTCTTCGGTGCGACGGTCCACGTGACGCGCCAGCCGGGGTAGCGCCAGTTCTTGGTCAGGCCGTCGAGGATGACGACCGGATCGCGATCGACGTCCTGGACGTAGCGCGCCGCGGTCTCGATCGCGCCCTGCGCGACGAGATCGGGACGCCAGATGTAGTGCGAGTAGAACTCGTCGAAGATCAGCGCGCAGTCGAGATCACGGCCGACGGACACCCACTCCGAGAGGTCGCCGCCGCCGATCACCTTGCCGGTCGGGTTCGCGGGGTTGCTCGCGAGGATCGCGGACAGGCCGCGACCGAGCACCTCGCGGCGCAGATCGGCGCCCGAGAATGCGTAGCCGCGCTCGGGCTCGAGGAGGATCGGGATCGGCGAGAACAGACGGAAGACGCTCAGCAGCTCCTCGTACGCGGTGTAGTCCGGGAGGAAGTGGCCGAGGTTGATGTTGCCGAGCGCGGCGGCGACGCGCGTCAGCGCCGAGCGACCACCGCCGGAGACGGCGACGTTCTCGGCGGAGTACTTGCTGCCCATGCCGCGGCGGAACAGGTCGTTGTAGTAGCCGGCGATCGCTTCGCGCAGCTCCCACAGGCCGGCGACCGGCGCGTACTCCTGATCGCCGGCGAGGATGGGAAGATCGGCGATGCGAGGCGGCGCGCCCGGCAGCGCCTCGGCCTCGGGCATGCCCTGACCGAGGTTGCACCACTCGTCGGAGCTCGGCGAGTAGCCGCGCTTGCCTGCCTCGGTGGTGACATAGATGACGCCGGTGCGAGGCACCTCGCGAAACGCGGCGAAGTTTTGCTCGGCGACACCCTGCGGGCCGGTTCCAGTCTTCGGACGAGGGAACTGCGACATGCAAGGCGGACCTTAGCAGAGGCCGAAAGCGGGTCCTACAGAACGGCCAACCTCTGCCACGCAAGTGACGCGGCCTCCTGGCAGCGCGAGGCATTGTGCTAGCTTGGCCAGGTGTCGATCTGGGATGGGCTACCGCACCAGGACCGCGTCGTCTCGGTACTTCGCCGAGCCATCGAACGGTCGCGCGTCCCGCACGCGTATCTGTTCTCCGGTCCCGTCGGTGCGCCGCTGCTCGAGACTGCAACCGCGCTCGCGGCGGCGCTGAACTGCCAGGTCGCGCGCGGCGAAGGCTGTGGCGAGTGCGATTCGTGCAGCAAGATCATCGCCGGGATCCATCCCGACGTCGTGACGCTCGTTCGCGAAGGCGCCGCGAACATCGTTCCGATCGAGAGCGTGCGCAACCAGGTGATCGCGCGCATCGGTCTGCCGCCGCACGAGGCGGACGTTCGCGTGTTCGTCGTCGAGGAAGCGACCTCGATGGCGCCGCCCGCGGCCAACGCTCTCTTGAAGACGCTCGAGGAGCCGCCGTCGCGCACGCTGTTCGTCCTGTGCACGACCGCGCCCGAGCAGCTCCTGCCGACGATTCGCAGCCGCTGCCAGCGCGTGCGCTTCGGCGGCGGCACTGGCCTCGTCGACGTCGATCCGTCGCGCGCCGAGCGCATCTCCAAGCTCGGCGAGGAGCTCGCCGGCGATCGCCACGATCCGACGCTGCCGAACCGCGTTGCCGAGGGTAAGGGCGATGCCGCACCGGTGCTCGTCGCCGCGGCGCTGCGTCTGCACGCACGTGCGCACGAGGCTGCATCGCAGTCGGATTTGCCTGCGGCAAAGCGAGCGGCGCGACGCGCCCAGACGGTGCTGTCGTGGCACACGGCGGTCGCGATCCATAACGCCAACGCACAGCTCGCGATCGAGGCGCTCATCGCGCAACTCGCGACGCAGGATCGAGCGTCGTGAGCGCGGCCGACGAGCCAAACGACGGTCCCGACGACGACGGACCCGACGACGGCCCAGAGGGCGGCGATGGTGGAGGCGCGGAGGCCGGCGCCGAGGGTGCGCCCGGCGATGGACGGCGCAAGCGGCGTCGCCGAAGGCGTCGCCACGGCGAGCGCGGCGAAGCTGCGCCCGGCGGACCGCCACCGCAGCAACAGCAGAACGCGCAGCAAGAGCCGCGTCAGCCGCAGCAGCAACAGCAGCAGCGCCCTCCCCAGGAGGCACGCAAGCCGCGAGAGCAGCAGCAGCGCCAGGATCGTGGCCAGCAGCAGCGTCCGGCGCAGGATCGCGGCCCGCAGCAGCAGGGTCGAGGCCGCGACGATCGCAATCGCGAGCGCGGACGCGGCGGTCGCGATGACCGTCAGCGCGGCGGCGGTCGCGATCACGATCGGTTCCGCGATCAGCGCGGCAAGGAGAACCGGCTCGATCCGGGTCAGGAAGCCGATCTGCGCGCCGAGAGCGACGACATCCTGCGCGGCGATCCGTATCGCGATCCGCGCGGGCTCGCCGACGAGGCCGTCGCGGCGCGGCCGAGCAGCGAGGACATCTCGCGCGCCTCGCAGGCGCCACATCCGCGTGGCTCGCAGCCGCACTTCGACGACGACGAGGCGCCGGTCGAGACCTCGGGCAGCTACGGCTCCGACGACGACTCGCCGCTGAAGCAGGTGACGCTCGCGGCGGAGTTTCCCGCCGACGCGCCCGACGACGATCCGGATCCGGTGACCTGGCCGCTCGTCGACGGTCCCGGTGCGCAGCTCGGCGACGATGTCGCGAGCGTCGTCGGGATCCGCTTCGTTCCGGCCGGCCGCATCTCGTGGTGCGATGCAGCCGACGGCGACTACGCGCCCGGCGATCGCGTGATGGTCGACAGCGATCGCGGCCCTCGCCTCGCGTGGATCGCGACCGCGCCGACGCGCAAGACGACGCGCGACCGCGGCCTGCGCCGCGTGATCCGCCGCGCGAACGAGCAGGATCTGCGTGGCGAGAAGGACGGCGACGCGAAGCTCACCGACCTGCTCCGCATCGCGAAGGACAAGGCGACCGCGCTGCGGCTGCCGCTCAAGGTGTTCCGGGTCGAGAAGTCCGGCGGCAAGCTCAACGTCTACTACACGAGCGACGAGCGCCTCGACCTGCGGGACTTCGTGCGCGATGTCGGCCAGGCGACGGGGCTGCGCCTCGAGCTGCGCCAGCTCGGCGTGCGCGACGAGGCGAAGGTCGTCGGCGGCATCGGCTCGTGCGGCCTGACGCTGTGCTGCACGACGTGGCTGCCCGACTTCGTGCCGGTCTCGATCAAGATGGCCAAGGACCAGGGCCTCGTGCTGTCGCCGACGAAGGTCTCGGGCCAGTGTGGCCGGCTCAAGTGCTGCCTCGTCTACGAGCAGGCCGGCTATGCGGAGCTGCGCAAGGGCCTGCCGAAGCTCGGCAAGCGCGTGATCTCGCCGCGTGGTGAGGGCCGCGTCGTCGAGGTCGACGTGCTACGCCAGCGCATTCGCGTCTCGTACGGTCACGGCGACACCGAGGTCTTGCCAGCGAGCGAGGTTAAGCCGATGTTCCCGTCCGGCAATCAGCCCGCGCGCGACGCGCACGAGCACGAGCCCGACGACGACGCCAGCGATCCGAGCCTTCCAGAGTCATGACCTTCTACATCACGACGCCGATCTATTACGTCAACGACGTTCCTCACCTCGGCCACGCGTACACGACGATCGTCGCCGACGCGCTCGCGCGGTTTCACCGGATGCGCGGCGAGGACACGCGCTTTCTCACCGGCACCGACGAGCACGGCCAGAAGGTCGAGGAGACGGCGAAGAAGAAGGGCCTGACGCCGCAGCAGCTCGTCGACCAGGTCGCGCCGCGCTTCGACGAGACGTGGAAGGCGCTCGGCATGAGCGGCTACCACTTCATCCGCACGACCAATCCGAAGCACAAGAAGGTTGTTCAAAACCTCTGGCACCGAATCCAAGAGCAGAGCGGCGACCTGTACCTCGCATCCTATCAGGGGTGGTATTGCGTCGGCTGCGAGGCGTTCTACACCGAGAGCCAGCTCCTCGGCCCGAAGCTCGTCGGAGACGCGAATCTCAACAAGATTGAGGAAAGCAGCTTCGAATGGCTTTGCCCAATTCACAAGACCAAGGTCAGCTACATCGACAAAGAGCGCAGCTGGTTTTTCAAGCTGTCGAAGTACGCCGATAAGCTCCTCGAACACATCGAGAAGAACCCCGATTTCATTCGTCCCGAGGCTTACCGGAATGAGGTCGTGTCGTTTTTGAAGAGCGGCCTCAAGGACCTGTCGGTCTCGCGCACGAGCTTCGCATGGGGCATTCCGGTTCCCGAGAAGGACAAGGAAGGTCAGGAACACGTCATCTACGTGTGGATGGACGCGCTGACGAACTATCTCAGCGATCTCTGCCCGCCCGACGGCACCATCGGTGGTCCCGACGTCGAGAAGTATTGGCCCCATGCCGTCCACGTGATCGGCAAGGACATCCTGCGCTTTCACGCCGTGTACTGGCCCGCATTCCTCCTCTCGGCCGGGTTGCCGCTGCCGAAGGGGAT
>JABFXX010000378.1 GCA_013368795.1 Kofleriaceae bacterium | reverse complement strand
GAGGTCGGCGAGCTGATCGACGAGCGAGAGCGCCTCGGCGGTCGACAGCTCGTCGGGTCGGGCGCGGCCGGCGCGCGAGCCGCAGTGACCGCACGCGAGGTCGCAGGCCAGCGTGATCTCCCAGACCGCGAGAATCGGTCGGGCCGCCGTGTCGAGCGCGCGGACCTCCTCGGCGAGGTTCAGCTCGCGCTTGGCGGGCGGCGCCTTCGGCGCGATCGGCAACTTCTTCACCAAGCTCGTCGTAACACGCGCTACTTCGGCGCGCGATAGCAGCCGCTGACCCGATGGCCATCATCGGGGACGCAGAGGAACCCGTCGCAGCGTCCGCACCCAAAACGCCGTGCGACGTTCTCGATCTCGAAGACGAACACGCCCGTTGCGGGTATCTCGAGCTGGCCTGGAAAGGGCCCGTTCACGTCGCACGTCTCGTACTCGTCCTCACCGATCTTGACAGCGATTCGCGCGGGCACGATGTCGCCCTCGAACACGAGCGGCTCGGAGTACTCGATGAGGAGGTGGTCACTGGCGCCTGTCAGGTCGAGCTTCCCGGGCATGCCGTTCGCCGGACCCTCGTGGGTGTAGCGGATGGGCTCCCGGATCACCCAGAAGCTGGCGTCCTGGTATTCGAGTTGACCGGGTTCGCAGTCGTACGGCGCGTCGAGCTCCGGACCGCCGCTCGCCGCGAGGACACCGAAGAGAACGAGCCAGCGAGGCATGATTCATCCTAGGTCGTTGCGAACGGCAACACGCTGGCAATGTGTGATCAGTAACATGTTGATCCGGGTGGACTGTTCGGGGCACGAATCGTGCTCCCCATGCCCGCCGTGTCGCGCGTTCTAGCGTCGGTCCTCGCCTTGGGTCTTGCCGCCTGCGGTGGTGCATCGGATGTCGAGCACCCCGCCGATCGGCCGCATCGCTCCAACGCGGACGTCGACTGGCGCGACCAGGTCATCTACCAGATCATGATCGACCGGTTCGCGAACGGCGATCCGAACAACGACTTCAACGTCGAGCCGAGCGTGCCGGGCAAGTACCACGGCGGCGACTGGCAGGGCGTGATCGACAAGCTCGACTACCTCGAGCAGCTCGGCGTGACCGCGCTGTGGATCTCGCCCGTCGTGAAGAACGTCGAGGAGGACGCCGGGTTTCACAGCTACCACGGCTACTGGACGCAGGACTTTTTGCGCCCGAACGCTCACTTCGGCGACCTCGCGAAGCTGCGCGAGCTGATCGACAAGGCGCACGAGAAGAACATGCTCGTGATCCTCGATGTGGTGACGAACCACATGGGGCAGCTCTTCTATTACGACATCAACGGCAACGGTCAGCCCGACGACAGCATCTTCGGCGGCGGCTACGGCCACACGTGCCTGCAGATCTGCAACCAGAACCCGTCGGCATGCTCGACCGACGAGATGAAGTACTGCACCGCCGGCAAGGACTACCTCGAGCGCATCATCGAGTGGGACCCGGACTACGACCCGCGCGGCGTGCAGGGCTGGACCTCGCTCGGCTTCTCGGGCCCTGCCGACGTTCGCTTCACCGACTGGCCCGAGAAGAACCGCACGCCGCCGCCGCGTCCGCCCGAGTGGTTCGACTGGCCCGACGACAAGCCGTGGTTCGACGATGCGAGCTGGTACAACCGGCGCGGTCGCGTCTACGTGTGGTGGCACGAGGCGGACTACACGAACGACTTCGTCCGCGATCAGGAGACGAAGGGCGACTTCCCGGGCGGCCTCAAGGACCTCAACACCGACAACCCCGATACGAAGGAAGCGCTGATCCGCGCGTTCGAGTACTGGATCGAGGTCGCCGACTTCGACGGGTTCCGCATCGATACGGTCAAGCACATCGACCGTCCCGAGGTGAACCGCAACGTGCGCGGCTTCTGGGGCGACTTCGCGGACCGCATGCGCGCGAAGGCGAAGTCGCTCGGCAAGCAGAACTTCTTCATCTTCGGCGAGGCGTTCGACGGCAAGGACGATCTGATCGGCTCGTACACGTGGGGCGGTCAGGACGCGCAGGGCAAGTTCGGCCGGCTCGACTCGGTGTTCTACTTCTCGCAGAAGTACCGCGGCATCGACGCGGTGTTCGCGCAGGGCCAGCCGACGAAGAACCTCGAGTGCCTCTACAACTCGCGCGTCGGCCGCAACGGCACCGACACGTTCTGCCAGACCAACGGCTACCCGCAGGGGCCCGACTATCAGCCGGTGCCGCACGCATCGAGCGCCGACGGCGGCATCGGCCTCGCGCCGCAGCAGGTGCTCGTCAACTTCCTCGATAACCACGACCTGCCGCGGTTCATGTTCGAGAAGAGCGACCCGGCGATCCTCAAGTCCGCGCTCATGTACCTCATGACGTGGGACGGCATCCCGTGCGTGTACTACGGCACCGAGCAGGGCTTCGCCGGCGGTGTCGACCCGAAGAACCGCGAGGACATGTTCCGCGGCAACGAAGCGCTCGGGCTCGCGCCGTTCGCGACCGACCACGAGCTGTTCACGTTCGTGCAGGACCTGATCAAGATGCGCAAGGACAACGTCGCGCTCCGCCGCGGTCAGGTGACGCCGGTGTGGTCGACGACGATGAGCGGCGCGCGCCGAGACGCCGGCATCTTCGCGTTCGAGCGCACGGTGATGGGCGAGCAGACCGCGCTCGTCGTGCTCAACACGAGCACGCAGTCGAGCGAGAGCTGCGCGCCGACGACCGAGGGCGGCGCGTGCCTGAAGACGACGCTGCCGGCCGGCTCGACGCTGACCGACATCATGCCCGGCGGCGACGGCGCGACCTTCGCGGTGAAGGCCGACGGGACCGTCGCGGTGACCGTGCCCGCGCGCTCGGGCCGCGTGCTCGTGAAGAAGTAGTAGCCACGACCGCGTTGCGATCGGCAGCATCGGGCGATCCGGCGGCGCGTAACGTCGCGGATCGCCGAGGCCGCCCGTGGCACGAGTCCTGATAGACGCGCGCGCATGGTTCGCCTCGCGCTCGCCGCCCTCGTGCTCGCCTCCTGTGTCGACGCTCCCGACGAGACGACGACCGCGCCCGCGCCGCTGGTCGGCGTCGATGGCAGCCACGACAGCGCGGACCGCAACTGCAACGTCGTGCTGCGCAACCTCGAGCGGCCCTGGACGGGCTTGACGTACGAGACGCGCGGTTCGAGCTGGGTGTGGGCCGGCGCGATCGAGATCTCGGAGGCCGCGGCCGACGAGGGTCTCGTGCCCTCGCTCATCTACCAGTCGGGCTCCGATCCGCAGTGGCGCGAGGTCACCGCGACGGCGGCACAGGTCCTCGCGACGCCCGGCTTCGCGCGCTTCGACGTGCGGATCTCCGACGGCCTGCCAGGCCCGGGCATGAGCGGCACCGCGCTCGCCAACACGCGCATCCAGGCGGTGCCGCTGCTGCGCATGCCGCAAGGTGGCCGCCTGTTCGATCACAACCGCAATGCGGGCGACACCGACAACTACGTGATCACGTCGCCCGACTTCTCGATCTGGCGCAACGACTCGGTGTGCATGCCGCCGGCGGGTCCGCAGCGCGCGCGGCTCGTGTTCGACGCGAACTGGACGCACCACCGCGAGGGCGTGCTCGCGCCCGGCGGCCAGGTCTCGATCTCGTACGCGCAGACGCGCCTCGACGGTTGCCGCTACACGCAGGGGCCGTATCAGCTCTGGGACATCACCGCGCACGTCCGGTTCGAGCCGGGTAACCAGCTGCTCGCAGGCAGCGTGCGCGACGGCGTGTGGACGCTGTCGGTGCCGAGCGACGCGCAGCGCGCCGTGGTGTGGTTCGAGTCGACGAGCGCGTCGGGTTGCCATCAGTGGGACTCGAACTACGGCGACAACTACGTGTTCGACGCCGCGACGCCGCCGCAATGGGTCGGCAACCTGTCGACGTTGACGACGCGCGACACGAGCGGCGATATCTGCGGCGGCACGGTGGCGCCGCAGCCGTTCTCGTTCGACACGTGGACGCGCCAGCGCGCCGCGATCACGAACCTGTGCTTCCAGGTCTACCAGCCGGGCATGACCGACCACGACGACCCGGACCTCTGGCAGAAGCTCGACGTGACGCTGCGCTGGCGGCTGTCCGGTCAGATCGACTGGCAGACGCGCGCGGTCAACTTCGATCGCCGCGTCGGCAACGATGCGCGCTACGCGTTCAACTGGCGCGAGCTCGATCCGTTCCGCATGTATCACTGCCCCGAGGTTCGCCCGCAGCCGACGTCCGACGGCCAGTACGCGCAGGTCGCGCTCGAGTACTACGTCGTCGTCAACGGCTACGAGCTGCGCCCGGTGCCGGGCGGCTGGTACACCGGCTACTTCGTCGACTACAAGGACGGGTTCTGGAAGGACCCGAGCTGCGGCTACTGACGCGCGAGCTCGCGGGCGATCGCGTCGCGCGTGGGCAGGTGGAGCTCGTCGGCGAGAAACTCGATCCGATCGCGGGCGGCCGCGACCGACGTGATGAAGTGGCCGGTCGGATAGCGGCGCGTCGTCGTGCGTGCCGTCGAGGCGGCGGCGAGCTCGTCGTCGGCGCGCTGCGAGGTGCCCGCGTCGTAGGCGCCGAACTGCAAGAGCACGGCGGCCGTCGCGGGAGCCTTGCCGAGGTAGCGCGTCGCATCGAAGACCTCCATCGAGGACAGGAAGCCGGCGAGCGCGGGTGGCGGCACCTTCTTGCGGAGCCCCACCAGCGCCTCGGTCTGACCCTCGCGAATGCCGCGCGTGAAGTCGCCGGCTCCGACGAGCACGAACGCGTGGATGCGCGGCTCGATGCCCGCGAGGATCGCACCCTGCGATGCGCCGAAGCTGTGGCCGACGAAGCCGAGATGCTCGGCGTCGACGTCGGGGCGCGCGGCGAGCACGTCGACGGCGCGGCGCAGATCGACGGCCGTGTGCTCCCAGAGCTCGTCGTCGTGCTCGTGACTCGCGTAGTCGAGTGTCCTCAGCGCCTCCGGACGCTGATCGGGTGCGTCGACGAGCAGCGCGATGCCACCGGCGCGCGCGACGAGGATCGCGTCGGGGAGCAGCTCCGTCTTGTCGAGAAGGCCCATGCCGTGCTGGAAGATCACGGCGGGCCGGCGTCCCGACACCGCGTGCGGTGCGACGACGAGCGCGGTCACGCGGCCGCCGCGCGGGCTCGCGTACGTCAGCCGCTGGATCTCGATGTCGCCCCACGCGTCGGGCGTACCTTCGAGCTGGACGTCGAGCGGCTGGCTCGCGTCGTAGGCGAAGTCGACCGCGCGAGGCGGTGAGGGCGCCGCCGGAGGAGGCGAGGGCTTCTGCGGTGCGGGCTGCGAGGCACATGCAGCGGCGAGCAGCCACACGAGGTGTCGGATCATCCTCGCGAGGCTAGCGTCATTCGTACGGCGTCGATTTCACCGAAATTGCGAAGTTCGAAAGGCGCGCGGTGTGACGCCGGTCTCGCGCCGAAACCGCGTCGAGAAGCCCGCCGCGCTCGCGAACCCGACGGCCGTGGCGATCTCGGCGACCGGGAGATCGGTCGTCGCGAGGAGGCGCCTCGCACGCTCGACCCGTCGCGCGACGAGCGCGCGGTGCGGCGTCATGCCGAACACGTCGGAGAACCGGCGCAGGAAGTGATGTGGCGCCATCGCCGCGGTGCGCGCGAGCTCGGCGAGGTCGAGCGACGCGGCGTACTCGGTCATCAGCCGATCGTGCGCGCGCGCGAGCCTGCGATGGATCTCGGCCCTCGTCGATGCGCGCATGCACGGCAACCGCTCGCGTTCGTGCAGTGCCTCGTCGCACGCGGCGATGATCGCGCCGAGCGCGAGCGCGTGGAGCTCGCCGACCGCATCGGCATCCGCGTCGACGGCGACCGCCTGGACCGCGGCGCGCAGGTCGCGCCCGAAGCGCATGCGCCGGCGCCCGATCGGCAGCGGCTCGTCGAGCGCGCCGACGTGGCCGTCCTCGTCGAGCAGCACCGACTCGCGCGTGCGCCGTACGGTTCGCGCAGCGCCGACCGTGTCCAGTGCGTAGAAGCCGGCGACGGTGGTCACCGTGGCACCACCCGCGATGCGACTCGAGTACAGCTCGCCGGGCGCGAGCACGACCCACGTGTCCTCGTCGGCGGCGAGCTGCGCGTCGCCCGCGCGGTAGTGCTCGACGCCGCCGAGCGCGAACTTCGCGGTCAGCGCGCTGCGCCGTGGCGGCGCCGTCATCGCGGTCGCCGCGCCGCGCAGGACGAAGTCGCGCTGGGTCAGCGCGTGCCAGCGCGGGCCGAACGCGTCGATCGCCTGGGGCGACCAGCCGGTCCAGTCGACGAGCGGCAACTTCATGCGGCGATCATACCGCTAGCCGCGCAGGCAGAGTTGCGACAGCTCCTGGCCGTAGCTGTACGCGTGGCGCTGGCCATCTGCGTGGAGCAGGAACACGTCGACGGCCTTGAGCCCGACGAGCGGCGGCTGCACCTCCAGGTGACGCGTGCGCGCGCCGGTGTCGGGATCGACGAGGCCGACCTGGAGTGGCGTCGTCGTCGAGCAGACCGCGATCAGACGCTGTGCCGTCGGCCAGCCGCAGACAAACGCGCGCGTGAAGTCGCCGGGGACCGTCCGTAGCGTTCCGCTCGCGATGTCGAGGACGCGCAGCGCGTGCGAGCGGTCGACGAACGCGCAGCGCTTTCGCTCGGGATCGAGCGCGAACGGCGCGCCGACGTCCGACAGCTTGACCGGTTGCCCGTCGAGCGACAGCCGCCACAGGCCGTGATCGTAGAGCGCGACGAGCGAGCGTTCGTCGATCCACCGGGCGAACGTGACGAAGCCGGGCGCGGCCATCGACGGCGCCTCGCCGGACGTCGTCGAGTACACGACCAACTTGTCGGCGGTGTGCACGTTCGTCGCGACGCGCTGGCCCGACGGTGACATCGCGACCGGGAATCCGGGACCGAGCCGCAGCGGCTTGCCGCCCTCGTACGGCACGAGATACGTGCCGATGCTCGCCTCGACGCCGCCGAGCTCGCCGATCACGAGCTGCGTGCCGTCGGGAGAGAAGTCGCACACCGCCGACACCTCCGAGAGCGAGACGTCGCGCTCGCCGGCCATCGCGCGCAAACGCCACGCATCGAGCGTGATCAGCGCGCGGCCCGTCGCGGACACGTCGTGGAGCCGCACGCGCGGCGCGGTCGGCGTGACGAGCGGTGTGACGTCGCCGGTGAGCGACGTCCGGTACAGCGTGTTGCCGAGGTCCTCGCGCGACGCGGTGAACCAGATCGAATCGCCCGCCGGATCCCACGCGATGCCGGCGATGCTGATCCAGCCCTTCGTCACGACCTGCGTTGTCTTCGTCGCGATGTCGAGCACCACGAGCCCGCCCTGATCGTCGTCGGTGTGCGGATGCAGCAGGTACGCGAGCTTCTTGCCATCGGGCGATACGCGCATGTGCGTGATCCAGCGCTTCTCCTCGACGAGCGGCGTCCTGAGTGGCAGCTCGATGCGAAAACCGGTCTCGCTCGCGCGCACGACCGCGATCGATCCCGACGGCAGCATGCTCGCTTCACCGGTCGACCCGATCTTGCCGTCGAACACGAAGTCGGCCTCTTGCACGTCGTCCGCGATCGGCCGAGGTGCGCCGCCGGCGAGCGACAGCAGCGCGAGGTGGCCGCGCATGCTCTGATGATCGACGAACCGGTGGCCGAGGCTCGCCGCGATCTCGCCGCGCGGCGACACCGCGAGCACGTCGCCGGCCGGCATGTCGAGCACGCTCGTGTTGCCCGAGCCCAGATCGAGCAGGTGGATCTGCAGCGGGCTCGTATCCCACGCCGCGCCATAGACGATGCGGTTGCCGTCGCGCGTGAACCGCGCCGTGTAGACGCGGCCCGTGCGATGTGTGAGCCAGCGCAGCGGCGGCGCGGCGGCGGCGGGCTTCACGCGTCCGCGGCCTGCGAGATAGCCGAGCGCACCGGTCGCGACCGCAGCTGCGCCGCCGACGAGGAACGCGCGTCGTGACGTTCGCGGCCGCGCAGCGGTGGGCGTGGTCGTGTGCTCGAGCGCCCACGCGAGGTCGGTCGCAGTCTGGAATCGCTCGGCCGGCTCCTTCGCGAGGCAGCGCTCGACGATCGGCGCGAGCTCGCCGAGCCCGTCGAGCGAGGGTGTATCGCGCAGCGTCGCCGACAGCCGCTCCTCGAGCGTCGCACCCGCGAATGCGCGACGTCCGGTCGCGAGCTCGTAGACGATCGCGCCGGTCGCGAACAGATCGGCCCGCGCGTCGGCCCGCGAGCCCTGCACCTGCTCGGGTGCCATGTAGCCGGCGGTGCCGTGGCCGCTCGCGGTGAGCCAGCCATAGCCCCCGGCAGCCGCCTCGACGACGCGGGGGTTCGCGGTCGTCGAGGCAACCCCGAAGTCGAGAATGCGAAGACCATCGCGCGTGATCACGAGATTCTCGGGCTTGAGATCGCGATGGACGATGCCGCGCGCGTGCGCCGCCGCGAGGCCATCGACGAGCTCCACCGCGAGCTCGCGGGTGCGCGCGATGCCGAGCGGACCTCGCGCGAGCAGGCTGCGCAGCGACTGGCCGTCGACGAGCTCCATCGCGACGTACGCGATGCCGTCGGCGACACCGACGTCGTGGACCGCGACGATCGCGCGATGACCGATCGCAGCCGCGGCGCGCGCCTCGGCCGCCAGGCGCTCGGCCTGCGCCGCGCTCTGGTCGTGCAGAACCTTGATCGCGATCGTCCGGCCGAGCCGCGGGTCGCGAGCGCGATAGACCGCGCCCATGCCGCCGGCGCCGATCTGCGCCTCGATCTGGTACGGCCCGAGCGTCTGCCCGGCGAGCGCATCCCAGCCTCGACGCGGCGCACGAACGGCCGCTGCGAGCAGCGCGCTGCACGTCGCACAGCTCGCGAGGTGCGCGTCGGCCGCCGGAGCATCGGCGAGCCCACCCGTCGCGAGCTCGAGCAGCTCGTCCTCGGACAGGCAGCCCGTGCTGTTCGGTGCGACCACGAGGCGATCGTGTACCGCGTCAGTGCGCGGCGAGCCAGGCAGCGAGCGGTTCCCACGCGAGCGACCGTGCGGCGGCCGAGTACAGGAGGTCGGCGTGTCCGAAGTCCTCGGCGCGGCGCTCGGGGCCGAACTTGCGCAGGACGAGTGTGCGCACGTCGGTCGAGGCGACGCGCGTCGTCGAGTACAGGCCGAGGTCACCGACGCCGCCGGCGGCACCGATGTAGAACAGCGGCACGCGGATCCGCGACAGCGGCGCGTCGACCGGCGGAGTCTTGCCGCAGATCAGCGCGTCGAAGTCGACCGCCTCGACGAACGACTCGTGCGGCGGTGACCCGGCGAGCCACGCGTTCGCGGCGGTCTCCGTCGTCTCGGTCAGCCCCGTCGGTGCGCCACCGTCGAGCGCAGGCGCGAGCAGGTGATAGAGCGGCGCGAGCGGCGCGAACACGTACGTCTGGCCGACGAGCAGCAACATCACCTCGCGGTTCGTCATGCCGTCGATGAGCGGCGAGGGATCATCGGGCGCGCTCGCCGCGAGCTGACCCGCGACGATCTGGAAGTCGTTCGGCGAGTCGATGAAGCCCTCGGCGACCCACTCGTAGCCGGCCGCGCTGTTCTCGCACGCGGTCTGCTTCATGTCGGCCTGATCCGGCCCGAGCTCACCGTAGTAGTCGAGCGGGACGAGCGCGTCGACGTGGCGCAATGCTGCCGGCCTCGTCGCCTCGATCGACGCGTACGCATAGGCGAGCTGCGCGCCGTGCGAGAACCCGATCAGCGCGAGCTTGTCGCCGCCGCTGCCGCCGGCGAGCCGCATCGTCCGCGCGAGCGCGAGCACCGCGCCCACGTCGTCGAGCTCCTGCGCGACGCCCATCGCCGCGAAGTCCGAGACGTCGCCGTCCGCCGCCGGCAGCGTCCACCGCCGATCGACGCCCCACACGTCGACGCCGCGCGATGCGAGGAACGGCGCGAGCCCGCTCGCCGGCGATGCCGGATCGCCGAGCGTCGGTGCGAAGTTCGTCACGAACGTCGCGAAGTCGCCGTGCATGAGCAACGCGGCATTCGCGGTCGGCCGCGGCACGAACGGTGCGACCTCGCGCACGACGCGATGCACGCGCACCGCCGCGTTCGGCCCGCTGCCGAGCGGCAGGACGAGCGAGTAGTGATAGACGTCGCCGGCGACGTGCTCGCGCGTGAACGCGAGCGATGCGGCCTGATCGGTCGACGACGTTGCCGGCGCGTCTTCGGCGACGCAACCGGCGAGACAAGCAAACACGAGGACATAGCGGAACATTCGGGTGCCTCCTGCCCGATCGACACGGACCTCGCCGCCGCTTGCACGAAAATCGACATGCCCGCCGAAATGGGGTCGGACCCCGTTTCGGGGGACGTCAGCGCAGGAGGCGAGCAACGCTGAGGTCGAGGCCGCTCTGGACCATGCGCGACTCGCTGTCGGCGGTGTCGGCGGAGATCGCGAGGCGCGCGATCAGCTGGGCCCGCGTCGCTTCCGCGATCTGGTCGAGCGCGCCGGTCACCCAGCGCGATGCGGTCGACTCGTGCACGCGATAGAGCTTGCCGATCTGGGCGAGCTCGAGCCCCTCGACGAACCGCAGGCGAAGGATCGCGCGCGTGCGATCGGGCAGGCCCGCGATCGCGGAAGACAGCGCCTCGCGAAACTCGGTCCGATAGAGCGCGCGGAGGTGGCGCAGCTCGGGATCGGGCTCGCGATCGACGATGTCTGCGAGCACGTCATCGGAGGCCGCGCGCTCGGGCTTCGCGTCGCGCCTCGCATTGAGCGCCATCCGGCGGGCGGCGATCGCGACCCACGCACGCAAGGGGCCGGTGCCGCGATAGCTCGTGATGCGCGGTGTCCTCTCGGCTCGGTCGTCGCTGTCACCGACGACGAGGCGGACGCGCGTGCGCTGCGCGATCTCGTCGACGAACGCGGGGTCGGCATCGATCGCCCGGACGGCAGCGGCGAGGTCGGTGGCGACATGCTCGTCGAACCGCTTCGTCGCCACCGGGTCGCCCGCGCCGACACCGTACGCGAGCGCGAGGTCCGTCGCGTGGGCTGGCGACGCGCCGCCCGCGATCGCCGCGCGGACGTGCACGAGCACGTCGTCGATCGACACGCGCGACCAACGCGCGGCCATCGCTTCGACATCGTCGCGCCAGGTCTCGGCCACCGCGCGATGGTACTAGCGCAGGCGCGCCCGCGGCAGCCGCGACGGCGCCGCTTCGTCGGCACCACGCGACAAGAGCGCGATGAGCGGGACGGCAAGCATGACCAGGACGAAGATCATGCTGACACCGAACCGCACGACGAGCGCTGGCCACAGCGGCTCGGCTCTCTCGAAGATCCTGAACCCGAACGAGACCATCACGCTCAGGAACATCGACGGGAACGTCCAGCCTGCCCAGATCCAGGCCCAGCGACGACGAGGATCGCGATAGACGACCGCGGCAGGCGCGAGGGCGAGCGCGAGAAACAGGAGCAGCCAGCCACCGCCTGCGGTCTCCGTGTGGAGGTGCGTGTCGCCGAAGTACATCTCGTAACCCGGCAACAGGCCCGCGAAGCCGGTGACGATGGCGGTAGGGACGACGAGCTGGACGATCCGGCGCAGGCGGCGCGCGAGAGGAGTCGCGAGATCGTCCTCGGAGACCTCGCGCGCGCTGAACCAGAACGCGGCAACCGCGCTGCCGACGACGACGATCCCGATCGTCGTCCACGCCGAGACCTGAACCGCGGCCCAGCCCGCGCGGTGACGCTCGTAATATTCAGGCGAGCCACCGATCGACCAGATGATCGACGAGATGGTGGCGAGAGCCGTCCAGATCCCGAACGTACGCGGCTTCGGCGCGCGCCAGGCGACGAGGCCAGGCGCGATCAGGATCGGCAGAAACACCTTCAGCGCGAAGTGCGTGCCGGAGCCGCTGCTCAGCACACTGTGAGCCGTGATCGCGGTGCCGATCGCCGACATCGCCGCGCCGATCAAGAGGGCCGCCGCAACACGCCGTTCTGTCACCCAGAGATGATGCCACGTGCGTGCGAAGTTCGAGCATCCGACTTTGCATCGGACCCTGGCGCGCTAGCATCCCAGCGCAGTGCCAGAAGTTTCCGCGAGCCCGATCGCCCGACTCGTAGGCGCTCGGTCGCTCAACACGTTCGGTCGAGCCATCATCAGCCTGACCGTCGTCTGGGAGCTGTACGAGCGCACATCGTCGAAGTTCTTGCTCGGCGCGGTCGGCCTCGTCCAGGTCATCCCGGTCGTCCTCCTGTTCGTGCCGGTCGGCGCGCTCGTCGATCGCAGCGACCGGCGAACGCTGACCACGCTCGCTGCGCTTGGCGCGGGCGTGATCGGTATCGGCCTCGCGCTCGCGTCGTACTTCCACGCGCCCGTGCCGGTCTACCTCGGGCTCCTCCTCGCATTTGGCTGCGTCACCGCGGTGCACGCACCCGCCAGCATGTCGCTGATCCCGCTGATCATGCCGCGTGAGGATCTCGTCCGCACGAACCGGATCACGTCGAGTCTCCAGGAGCTCGCCGCGATCACCGGGCCCGCGCTCGCGGGTCTCACGGTCAAGTTCGTCGACGCCTACTGGGTCTACGCGTTCGTCGCGCTCACCGGCCTCGCGTCGGGCACGCTGTACCGTGCGCTGCCGAAGCCGCGCACCGTCGAGCAGGGTACGCCTTCCGCGATCGCCGGGCGCCGTGATTGGCGCACCGGGATGCGCTTTATCTTTCGGTCGAAGCTGCTCCTATCGGCGATCACGCTCGACATGTTCGCCGTGCTCTTCGCGGGCGTGACCGCGCTCCTGCCGGTGATCGCCAGCGACGTGCTGCACGTCGACTCGCTCGGCCTCGGCATCTTGCGGGCGGCGCAGTCGGCCGGCGCCGTCCTGATGGCAGTGATCGGTGGCCGCCTGCCAGCGTGGCGGCGACCGGGTCGCGTGCTGCTGATCGTCGTCGCGCTGTTCGGCGCCGTCACGGTTGGCTTTGGCCTTTCGCGCTCGTTCTGGCTATCGGTCGTGCTGCTCGTCGCGGCCGGTGCGCTCGATAACATCAGCGTCGTCATCCGCCTGACGCTCGAACAGATGGTGGTGCCCGACGCGATCCGGGGCCGCGTCTCGGCGGTCCAGTTCGTGTTCATCGGCATGTCGAACGAGCTCGGTGCCGCGGAGTCTGGTCTTGCGGCCGGTCTCGTCGGCACCGTGCCGGCGATCGTCGCCGGCGGCGCGATCGCGATCATCGTCGTCATCGCGATCGCGGCGAAGTGGCCGGAGCTCTCGCACATGCCGCCGCTCGCCGAGCTCAAACCAGCTGACGAGAGCTAGAAGCGCCAGCCGGCATTTGCGGTCACGCCGCCCGGCGTCGGCCGCAGCTCCATGTCGGGCACGCTGCGGCGCGGCCGGTTGACGAAGCGGCCCCAGACGAGTCCGCCGACGGCGAGCACGCCGCCCGTCGCCCACATCCCGACCGCGATCGTGCCCTTCAGCTCCGCGCTGTCGCGGTCGCGCGCGAGCTGCGGCTGATCGGACAGATCGGCGCGGCATCCCGTCGGGCACAGCCGCGCGAAGTCGGCGTCGAACTGATCCATCTCGTTGCGCCCCGCGAACCAGAACGCGAGCCCACCGAACGCGACCGCAGCGCCGACACCGGCGGTCGTCCACGGCAGCCAGCGCGGCGCCGGGTACTCGTAGCGCACGACATCTTCGAGCGGCACGAGCTGCACGCGATCGGTGGCGGTCGCGTTGCCAGATACGACGACGCGCCGCGAGTACGTGAGGTACTCCGACTTCTCGGCGACGACCACGTGCTCGCCGGCGAGCACGCGCTGCTTCTGCGTGCCGGGGCACTGGAACCACGGCTTGCCGTCGAGCTGGACCTGCGCGCCCGCTTGCTCGCAGCTCGCCTCGATCACGCCGACGCGTCCTGCGACGAGCCGCTGATAGTCGAGCGCCTGCCGGTACAGCTCCTCGGTGAACGGCGCGTCGCCGAATCGCAGCGCGGCATCGAGGTCCTCGGCGGCCTCGAGGATCCGATCGAGACGGATCTCGGTGACCGCCATGTTGAAGCGGACGAGCGGATGGTCCCACAGCGCGATCGCCGACTTGTACTTCGCGAGCGCGGGCGCGTGCGCCTGCTGCGCGAACAGCACGTTGCCCTCGGCAAACAGCGCCTGCGCGCGGTCGCGGTGGTCCTTGGACACGCCTTGCTCCCACGGCTCGTCGGCGTACGCCGCCCGGGCGAGGAGCATCATTGCGAGGATCGCGCGCTTCACGGCTTCTTGCCCGCCTTCTCGAGGCTACCGCTGTAGATGTCCTTCTGCTGCGCCTTGAGGCGCTCGAGCTCGGCGCGCTTGGCCTCGAGCATCTTCTCGACCTGCGCCTTCGCTGCCTTCGCCTCGTCGGTCGCACGTCGCGCCGCGGCCTCCGACGACTGCGCCTTCTCCTTGGCAGCCTGCGCCTCGACGACCTTGCGCTCGAGCTCCTGGTTCGCCGCCTCGAGCTGCTCCTTCGACATCGCCTTCGTGTGCACGATCTCCTGCTCGGCGGCGAGCTTCGCCTGTTCGGCCTTCACTCGCTGACTCTCGGCGAGCTCACGTGCGCGTTTCTCCGCCTCGATGACGTCGAGCTTGAGCTGGAGCTCGTTCTTTGCGGCCGTCTCGCGTGTAGCGTTCTCCGATGCCCGCTCCTCGGCTTTCGTGATCTTGATGAGCGCGACGACACCGAAGGCGATCACGAGGAGGAGGGCGCCGAACACCGAGGCGAGCACGAGCACGCGACCTCGCTTCGCACGCGTCGCCTCGAGCTTCACCGCGGCGAGGAACTCGCGCTCGATCGCGGACAGATCGAGTACGTGACGCCGCGCGTGGCCGAGCGCGTCCTGTGCCATCGCGCCTCGCCATACGAGGTCTGCCGGCTTGCCGCGCGACGCCCACTGCTTCGCCGCCTGCCGCAGCTCGTGAATGAACCCGCGCAGCGCCTGGCTGTCCTCGAGCAGCCGCTTCAGCGCCGGCCACTCGGTGATCAACATCTCGTGGACCAGCTCGACGGTCGTGCCGTGATCCGGATCGATGTGCAGCTGGACGAGCCGCGCACTGACGAGCTGATCGACGATGCGCTCGACCTCGCGCGGATCTCTCGACAGGCCGAGCAGCTCCTTGTGATCGACGACGGCGCGCGTGCCCTCGGGCGTCACGAGTCGCGTCATGATCGCGCGCAACAGGATCTGGTTCTGCGGCGCAACCGCGGCCGCGACCTCGTCGGCGTGCCTCGCGAATGCACCGCCGACGCCGCCCATCTGGTTGTACGCGGCGACCGTCAGCAGCTTGTTCTGGCGATCGCGCGCCTCCCACAGCTTCGTCGCGGCGAACGACAGCAGCGGCAGCGCACCCTTGCTCGTCGCGGCCTGCATCATGTCCTCGACGATCCACGGATCCTCGAACGAATAGCCGGCGAGCTCGGCCGGCCGCTCGAGGGTCTCGCGCAGGTTGTCCTGGTCGGGTGCGGCGAGGAAGAACAGACCGCGCGACAGCTCGCCCAGGAAGTGCTTGTGGCCGGCGAGCCGATCGAGGAAGTCGGCGCGCATCGACAGCACGACGCGTACCGGTGACATCGGATCGTCGGCGGCCGCGAGCAGCGCCGCGAGGAACACCTTGCGGACATCGTCGCTGTCGCACAGCGTGAACAGCTCCTCGAGCTGATCGACGACGACGAGCACGTTCTGCTTGGTGCGCGCAGCCGCGTCGCGCAGCTTCGCGCCGAACAGCCCGGGCGCGTCCGCGAGCTGCGTCAATAGATCGGCCTCGCCGGTCACCTCCTCGAGCACCGCCGCGAGCCGCTGCAGTGGTGCGCGACCCGGACGCAGCACGCGCACGTTCCACGTGCCTCCCGCGGCGCGCACCGCTGGGACGAGACCCGCGTGGACGAACGACGACTTGCCGACGCCCGACGGACCGATGACGGCGAGCAGGGGCCACACGTCGAGCTGCGCGAGCGCCGACCGGATCTCGCTCTCGCGGCCGAAGAAGTACTTCGCATCCTCCTCGCCGAACGCGGCGAGCCCGCGGTACGGGCAGACCTCGCCGCTCGCGCGCTCGGTGCGCGGAAGCAGGAACGCCTGCAGATCGCCGAGCAGCGCGCTCGCAGTCGCATACCGCTCGCTCTTCGGCTTCGCGAGGCACCTGTCGACGATCGCGACCAGCTCGCGCGGCAGCGTCGCGTTGCGTATCGCGATCGACGGCAGCGGCCTCGGGTCGAGCACGCGAGCACGCAGCTTGTCGGGCGCCGTCGAGCCGGTCGGATGAACTCCCGCGAGCGCGCGCCAGCACAGCACGCCGAACGCCCAGATATCCGATTGATGATCGACCGTGTCGGCGCCCCACTGCTCGGGGCTCATGTACGGCATCGTGCCGACGAGCGAGCTCGCTCCCGTCGCGTCGGGCTGCGGTTGCTCGACCGCCTCGGTCGCGCGCGCGATCAGGCTCTCGTCGCGATCGACGATGCGCGCGACGCCGAAGTCGAGCACCTTGACCTGACCGCGATCGGTGACGAACACGTTGCTCGGCTTGAGATCGCGGTGGACGATGCCGTGCTCGTGCGCGCGCTCGAGCGCACGGACAACCGGCACCATCAGCTCGATGAACTGCCGCATCGTCGGCTTGGCGTCGATCACCTGCGAGAGCGTCTTGCCCTCGAGATACTCGAGCACCATGTACGGCAGGCGCTCGTGCTCGCCGACCTCGAAGATCGTGACGATGTTCTCGTGCGTGCACCTCGCGGTCGCGCGTGCCTCGACGAGGAACCGCGAGATGAACTGAGGGTCGTCGCGGAGCAGGAACTTGATCGCGACCTTGCGGCCGAGCTTCGTGTCGCGGCCGAGGAACACCTGGCCCATGCCGCCGCGTGCGATCTCGCGGATCAGCTCGAACCTACCGATCGTCGTGTTGCCCGAGAAGTCGAGCGCATGTGCCGAGTCGCGTCGCCTCCTCGGCGGCGTACGCATCGCGCCCGGCTGCTCGGCCGACGTGATCGAGATGGACTCCGTCGGCGGCGTGCCGAGCCCATGTACCGCCGTTCTGTCGTCGTCGGTCCCGGCCACGCGCAGGATCCATCGTACCGCACCGCGGCGGCGCCGGCAGAGCCCTCAGTGGATTCGCGGAATGATCGGTCGGTTCGCGAGGATGTCCGCCTCGATCTCGGCAAGCTCGAGCGCGCGGGCCCGCCAGGTGTCGGGAGCCGTGTCGCGGGCGAGCGCGAGGAAGACGTCACGGTGGCGGACCTCGGCGGTCGCGAGGCTCGCGTAGAGCGCGGCATCCTTGGGATCCGGAAGCGCGGTCGCGAGCATGCCGAGGCGCTCGGCCGACCGTCCCTCGATCACCGCGAACACGAGTAGCCGATCGAGCAGGCGCAGCGGCTCGGGCTTGCGGATCTGCTCGCGCAGCGCCGACGCGTAGTCGTCGCCGAAGTCGTACGCCGCCGGCTGCTCGCGCCGCTGCATCAGCTGCGTCACCTGGACGACGTGGCGGGTCTCGTCGTGCGCGAGCCGCGCCATCGCCTCGACGAGATCCGTGCGATGGGGATAGCTGCGGATCAGCGATAGCGCGGACTGCGCTGCCTTGCGCTCGCAGTGGAGGTGGTCGGCGTGCACCGCATCGAGGTCCGACATCGCGACCTCGATCCAGCGCGGTCCGGTCGGGACCAGCGGCAGCGCATCCCCCAGGTGCGCGATCGCGTGTTCGTCTGCGTGTTCAACCACGGATTCGTGTGTACCATCTGCGTCGGTGAAGAAGGAGACGAAGAGGTTCACCGAAGAGTGTCTCGCTGGCCTGCGTCGCGCGCAGGAGCTGAGACCGGCGATCGTTGGCGGCAAGACGCGGACGATCGAGGCCACGCTCGTCCCGTACAACGAGCTTTTGACCGCGGCGAGCGCGACCAACGCGCTGGCGGGCCTGATGTCGGAGGTCCACCCCGACGAGGCGATCCGCGACGCCGCGCGCGAGTGCGAGCAGGAAGTCTCGCGCTTCTACTCGGACCTCGCACTCGATCGCGAGATGTACGACGCGCTCGCCGCCGTCGACGTCAGCCAGGCCGACGCCGATACCCAGCGGTTCATCGAGCACACGCTGCGCGACTACCGGCGCGCCGGCGTCGACAAGCCACCCGAGGTGCGCGAGCGCCTGAAGGCGATCGACGAGGAGCTGACCCGGCTCGGCCAGATCTTCTCGAAGACCATCTCGGAGGACGTCCGCGCGCTCGAGATCACCGATCCCAAGCGCCTCGCCGGTCTGCCGGCGGACTTCATCGCCGCGCATCCGCCCGACGCGAGCGGCACGATCCGGATCACGACGGACTACCCCGACTACAACCCGTTCATGACGTACGCGTCCGACGACGCGCTCCGTCGCGAGCTGTACGTCAAGTTCCGCAGCCGCGGCGACCAGCAGAACGAGAATATCCTCCACGACATCCTCAAGCTGCGCGCCGAGAAGTCGGGCCTGCTCGGCTACGCGAACTGGGCCGACTACATCACCGCCGACAAGATGATCAAGTCGGGCGAGAACGCGAGCGACTTCATCGAGAAGGTGTGGAAGCTCGCCGCGCCGCGCGCCCAGGAGGACTACGCGGAGCTGCTGCGCCAGCTGCAGAAGGTCGACCCGGCGGCGACCGAGGTCTGCGACTGGCAGAAGGTGTGGCTCGAGAACCTCGTCAAGAAGGAGCGCTACGAGGTCGACGCCAGCGAGGTGCGCCAGTACTTCCCGTACGAGCGCGTGCTCGCCGGCCTGCTCGAGATCACGGCGGAGATCTTCGACATCGCGTACGTGGCGGTGCCCGACAAGGCGTGGCACCCGAGCGTGCTCACGTACGACGTGATGCGCGCCGGCGGCAAGCTCGGCCGCATCTACCTCGACATGCACCCGCGCGAGGGCAAGTACAAGCATGCGGCGCAGTTCCCGCTCAAGGATGGCGTGCACGGCGTGCAGCTCCCCGAGGGCGTGCTCGTGTGCAACTTCCCGGAGCCAACGGCGAGCGACAGGGCCGCGCTCATGGAGCACGACGACGTCGTCACGATGTTCCACGAGTTCGGTCACCTCATGCACCACGTGCTCGGCGGCCACCAGAAGTGGATCACGCAGAGCGGCGTCGCGACCGAGTGGGACTTCGTCGAGGCGCCGTCGCAGATGTTCGAGGAGTGGGCGTGGACGCACGACACGCTCGCGCGATTCGCGCGCCACGTGACGAGCGGGCAGGTCATTCCGGAGGGCCTCGTCGAGAAGATGCGGCGCGCCGACAAGTTCGGGCTCGGCACCGCGACCGTGCAGCAGATCTTCTACGCGGCGATCTCGCTCGGCTTCCACCGCGCGGATCCCGACTCGCTCGATCAGCTCGGCGAAGTGCAGCGTCTGCAGAAGCGCTACACGCCGTTCCGCTACGTACCCGGTACGCGCTTCCACGCGTCGTTCGGTCACCTGGTCGGGTACTCGGCGATGTACTACACGTACCAATGGTCGCTCGTGATCGCGAAGGACCTCCTCACGCCGTTCGAAGAGAAGGGCCTGATGGCGAAGGACGTGACGTTCGCGTACCGCGATAAGGTCCTCGCACCGGGTGGATCGCGCGATGCTGCAGAGCTCGTTCGATCGTTCCTCGGACGTGAATACGACTTTGCTGCGTACGAGCGATATCTCGTCTCCTGATCGCTACAAAGCAATACAGTTGATTCATTGCGCCCGGCGCGCGGATCTCGCATCGTCAGGCCTCAAAGGAGAGAGGCACTCAGATGAAGAAGATCACGCTTGGTTTCGTTGTTGCGATGGCGTTCCTTTCGCTCGGTGGCTGCAAGAAGAAGGGCGGCAGCGATGCCGGCGCCGCCATGGCGAAGATGAGCGAGTTCGCCGACAAGATGTGCGCGTGCAAGGACACGGCCTGCGCCCAGAAGGTCTCCGACGAGATGACCAAGTGGAGCCAGGAGCAGAGCAAGAACCAGAAGGAGCCGCCGAAGATGAACGAGGCGGACACCAAGAAGGCCCAGGAGATCGGTACCCGCATGGGCGAGTGCATGCAGAAGGCGATGACGCCGGCTGCTGGCTCGGCGGCTCCGGCCGAGGGTTCGGCTGCGGCTCCGGCCGAGGGTTCGGCGGCGGCGCCGGCCGAGGGTTCGGCTGCCCCCGCGGCGGCTGGCTCGGCTGAGGGCTCGGCGGCTCCGGCGGCTGGCTCGGCGGCTGCTCCGGCCGAGGGTTCGGCGGCGAAGTGAATCGCCTCTAGGTCTAACTAAACTAGGCCTAGCTTCGATTCGACGACGGGCTCCTTCGGGAGCCCGTTTTCTTATTTTCGGCGCATCCATGCGCCGGGGTCGGCAGTCGGCTGCGCTCCTGTTCAGGTTTGTCAGAGCGCGAGCGAGATCGGACCGCGGTAATTACGAGTTCGATTACAAACCGTGACATTGCCGCGATCGCGGATGAGTGTCCGT
Source organism: Kofleriaceae bacterium (assembly GCA_013368795.1). Classification (GTDB taxonomy): domain Bacteria; phylum Myxococcota_A; class Polyangia; order Haliangiales; family Haliangiaceae; genus JABFXX01. The sequence continues at coordinate 19,729 of JABFXX010000378.1, read as the reverse complement.
TCGAGCGAATCGCTTCGTCGCGCGATTGCCGCGCAGCTGCGAATTCACGATCGTCGCTACACATGAACACGCGCGTGTGGATCGCGATGGCCGTCGCGCTCGCGTCGGCGAGCTGCAAGGACAAGGGCACGCAGGCCGGCGACAAGACGGTCGCCAAGCTGACCGCGTTCCGCGACGAGATGTGCGCGTGCAAGGACGCGGCGTGTGCGCAGGAAGTCTCCAAGCGCATGACGACATGGAACGCCGACCAGGCGCGCGGCGGAACGCCGACGCTCAGCGAGGCGGAGGGCAAGGCCGCGCAGAAGGTGAGCGACGAGCTCGGCACGTGCATGCTGAAGGCGCTGTCGAGCGGAAGCGGCGCGCCGACCGATATCGCGAGCGGTGCAGCGAACAGTGCACCGGGCAGCGGCGTCGACACGACGCCACCGGAAGGCTCCGCGGGCTCGAGCTCGGCGGGCGGCGAGATTCCGCAGGAGTGCAAGGACTACAAGGCCGCGGTCGAGCGCATCCAGACGTGCGATGCCGTCCCGCAAGCGGCGCGCGACACGCTACGCGCGTCGTTCGACAAGGCGTCGGCGGGCTGGGAGAAGCTCGGCTCGCGCGAGCACCTGAAGCCGAGCTGCAAGTCGGCGACGGATGCCGTCGTCGCGGTCGGCCGCCAGAAGTGCGGCTGGGGCTCGGGCTCGTGACTACTTGATGTGAACCGGTGCGGTCCGCGCGTTGATGTTCGCGGGCTTCGTCGGATCCTTGCCGCGTCGGATCTTGCCGATGCGGACCCAGTACTGCTGGCCACGCTTCAAGTGCCAGCGCTCGTCGGGCGTGCGGAAGTCCTGCGCGCCGAAGCTCGGTCGCTCGCCGGGAAGATTGAGCAGCGCGAACACCGGATCGCCGAGCTCGCTCGCGACCTGCCAGCCATCACCGTCGACCGCGGGCGGCTTGCCGACGACCGTGAAGATCACGGCCTCGCCATCCTTCGCGAACTTGATCATGTGACCGCCGGGCGGAAAACCGCCGTCGACGATCGTGTGACCGGGCAGGGAAGGTGGCTCCTTCAGATCGGTCGGCGGTGCAGGCGGCAGCGGCGTCACCTGATCGACCTTCCAGTAGTAGTGAAGGGTCTCGTCGAGCACCCACGCACCGGCGAGCGCGACGCGCTGGCCTTCCTTGACGTCGCGCTTGCCGAGCATCACGCGGATCGCGAGCGCGCCGTTGCCCTCGGTGTCGTCGACGAGCCAGGTGTATGGCGTCGCGACGAGGCCACCGTCGGTCGTCGGATCGGCGACCTCGATCGGCGCGCCGAGCGTTCCGAACACGACGCCCGACTGACCGCGACGCGCGAGGTACTGCGCGCGATCGACGACGGCTTGCCACGCGGGCACACCGCCGAGGTCATCGATCGTCTTGCCCGGATCCGGAATCGGCTCGGCGGGCTCGTCGGGCTTGGCGGCCGAACCGGGCCCGAGCGCAGCGGAACCTTCGGGCTCGCGCGCGGCGTCTTCGGCGACCATCGCGGTATCGGGCTTCGCGGCATCGCGCTTGGTCTTTTCGGCGCTGCCGTTTGCCGCGTCGTCCTTGCCCTGACACGCGACGAGGCAGAGCGCGGCTGCGACGAGCGCGCGCTTCACCATGCGAGCGTGCTCGCGAGCTTCGCGACGTGCGCGAGGTGCTCGGCGTCGACCTCGTCGAAGGCCGCGAGCTCGTAGCTATCGAGATCGAGCACGGCGACGACCTCGCCGCCGCGGAGGATCGGCAACACGATCTCGCTGCGCGAACCGGCATCGCACGCGATGTGACCGGGGAACTGCTCGACGTCGGGTACGAGGACGGTGCGCTTCTCGGCGGCGGCCGTGCCGCACACGCCGCGGCCGAACGCGATCCGCACGCACGCGATCTTGCCCTGGAACGGACCGAGCACGAGCTCGCCCTTGCGCGTGATGTAGAAACCGACCCAGCTCGCGATCGGCAGGCACTCGCGCAGCGCCGCGGTGATGTTCGCGAGGTTTGCGATCAGATCCGGCTCGCCCTCGAGAAGCGATGCGAGCTGCGGCAGGAGCTCCTTGTAGCGCGCGGCCTTGTCGGCCGACTGGAGCTCGATCGATTCGCTCATGCGGAAGGTTCTAGCCCGCGGCGAGCTGGCGCGCCGCATTGATCGCGCGCGGCAGACCGAACGGGCTCGCGCGGAGCTGCAGGATCAGGAAGTCTCCCTCCGTCGACAGGCCCGAGACCTGGACGACGGGCGTCAGCGTTCCGAGGAGGCCGCGCACGCGCTCGTTCGCCGCGATCTTCGCATCCTGCATGAGGTCGAGCACGATGACGTCGTCGTGCGCCTCGACGAGGACCGGCGACTTCTTCGGCATGAACTTGGCGAGGTTGCCCGGCTTGCTGAGGTCGAGCGCGCCCGACTTGATGAGGCCCGCGACCGGCGTGAACGACTCGCCGAGCACCTTCATCGTGACGTCGGAGAGACGCAGCGAGACCTTGAACGTCTCCTCGCCGACCTCGATCTTGTCGACGCGGATCGACGCGCCCGCGCGCACCGTCGTGCCCATGAGGTCGACCGTCGCGCCGATTCCGATCGCGGGCGGCCGCGGCGTGATCGTCACGTCCTGCGGCGCCTTCTTCGACGGCGGCGTGTTCGAGATGAACCAGCGCAGCGCATCGAGCGGCACGGCGATCCGCATGCCGAGGGCGTGGCGCGCCATGCTCAGCATGGTGGTCGGATTCTTGGCCATGAAGCGGCCGGCGGAACGCAACGCTGCACGGAGCGGGAGAGCCATCCCTCGATCTATATCAGGCGGGCCGACCTAAAACAGCACGGCACGCAACGGGTTCGCGAGCATCGCGCCGGTCACCGGCTTGCCGTCGACGACCGTCGAGAACGTTGTTGACGACGGCTCGGAAAGCTCGATTTGCCGCAGCGGGTCACCGCGCTCGGGATCGATGACGAGCACCGACATCAGACCCGGACCCGACTGGACGACGAGCGGCGCGCCGGCGCGTCTCGCCCGTCCGGGAGTGATCGGTTGCGCGAGCGCGTAATCGTTGCGCGTTCGGAGCGCGCCATCGACGTCGTAGATCGTCAGCTGCCAGCTTGCCGGGAGGTCGGTCGGCGTCCGCCAGGTCTGGGGCAGGCGGGGCGGCCCATCCGGGTCGCGTTCCTCGGTCTTCTTCCGACCCTTCTTCTCGGGCGCGGGCGTCGCCTCCGCGGTCGGCATCGTCGACGGTGGGATCGGGCCGCCGTCCGCACCAGCCGCGACGAAGTCGGGCTCGCCGCGCCACGTCAGGTTCAGGCCGGCGACCGCGACCGCAGCGCCGGTCCGGCCGTCGACGCGATATGCATCGCCGTCCTCGAGCGCGACGAGCACGCCGTCGCCTGCCGCCGAGACCTCCGCCACGACGCCGGCGACCGCGAGCGTCCACGCCGGGACCATGCGCACGCGCGGAAGACGCGCCATCACCCGGTTGTGCTCGGCGGTGACGACGAGCGTCATGCCGGCGATGTCGAGCACGGTCGCACGCATCGCGGCGCCGTCGTCGCTGTCGAACGTGCCGAGCAAGTGGCCGTCGCTCGCGTCGAGCACGTACATGAGATCGGCGTCGAACACGAGCACCGCGTCGCCCGCGGCCTGCACCGCATCGACGTTGCCGTTGCGCCACTGCCAGCGCGGCGCGCCGTCGCGCGACAGCGCAGCGACCGTGCCGTTCGCGCCATCGCGTGCGGCGCACACGACGAGGTCGCGCGTCACCGCGAGCCCGACAGCAGCGCCCGCACCGCACGCGCCGCCGCGTGTCCACGACCACGACTTCGCCGCGAGATCGAAGCGCGCGAGCGTCGAGGTCGTCGTGCCGTCGCTCGCGACGTCGACCGCGAGCGCGAACACCGCCGGCTGGATCGGATCGAGCGCGACGTGGCTCACCGCGGTGTTGCCGACGCCGTCCTTCGCGATCGCGCCGCTCGCGTCGAGCCGCGTCGCCTGCGGCAGATCGCGCAGCTCGGCGGTGACCGCGACCGACGGCTTTGCACCCGACACGCGCAGCGTGCGATCGTAGCGAGGAGGGTAGGCGACGCGCTGCACGGTCTCGCCGGGAGAGCCGAGCCAGCTCGCCGCGACGAGCGCGGTGTCGCCGAGCACCGCGCCGCGCTGTGCGAGCGGGAGAAATGCGCGCACGCCGCGTGCGTCGAGCAGCGCCGCCGTGTGCTCGGTCGCGCGCACGAGCCGGAGGTCGCCGCGCTTCGCGAGCAGCTCCTCGAGGACGGGCAGGGCGACGTGCTCGGGCGCACCCGCGAGGTCGCGCGCGTGCCGGGCGACGGCGCCGTGTGCCGACACCTCGATTCGATCACTGCCGTCGCGCGCCGGCCAGTAGCCGCGCACGCCGTCGATCGTGCCGGTCGCTTCGCCGGTCTCGCGCGCAAGTGCGACGAGCGACGTGCCGCCGCCTTGCACCGTCGTCACGAGCACGTTCGTGCCATCGCATGCGTCGAGGCCGGCGAGGACCGGAACCGGCACCGACCACGCGATCTTCGGCCCGCCTTGACCCTCGACGATCCGGACGAGCTGGCCGTCCTGGCCGTAGGCAAACAGCTCGCGGCCGGCGTCGCCGCAGCTCGCGAGGATCGAGTCCGACGAGATGCCGGTCGCGACAGCGGGCGTCCCTGCCGCGGGCGTCGTCGTCGCCTTCGCCCCGCTCGGCGCTGCAGTCACCTGACCCTTCGCGGCAGTCGTGCCGCCGTCCTTCGAGGTGGACGATCCCGTAGCCGTCCTCGTCGTCGATCGCGGCGCGAGTCCCGACAGCTTCACGCGCGCGATCTCGTTGCCACTCGCTGCGTCGAGGATCACCGACTCGCCCGGCGCCGCCGTGACGACGCGATCGTCAGTCATCGCGATGAACGTCGCATCGCTCTTCCACTTCGACTTGCCGTCGAGCCCGATCGCCCGCGTGCCCTTCGCGTCGGCGCACACGATCGCGTCGCCGGTCACGCCGACGATCGGCGCGGCGCACGCGGTCGTGTCGCGCCACAGCACGCGGCCACCGTCGATATCGACGAGCTCGACGGCGGGCTTGCCACCATCGAGGCCGTAGATCGCGGCGCGCGCCGGCGTGCCGTCGACGGGCCATGCGGTCGGCAGCCGCAGCGGCGATGCGACGTCGCCGGTGATGCCTTCGCCGGGCGCGACCTGCGGCGCCTGGCTGCGCCCGATGTGGCCCGTGATCGGACCGAGCGGCCAGGCCGCGAGCGAGGGCGCATACACCCAGGTTCGCGGCGGCGGCTCTTGCAGCTCCGCGCTCGGCTCGCAACCGAGCAGCGTTAGCAGAACGGCCCAGCGGATCACCGCGGGACCCTAGCACGGCGCTCGCCGCGCTCGATGGCACCGATGCAGCGCGAATACGCTGCACGGCACTCGCTCGATGATTGGCGTTGCCGATGCAGCGCGAGTGCGCGGCCCGACATCGCCGGTGCGTCGTTAGACGCGCTCGATGATGGTGGCGATGCCCATGCCACCGCCGATGCACAGCGTGATCAGCGCGGTCGACTTGTTCGCGCGCTCCATCTCGTCGAGCGCGGTGCCGAGCAGGATCGCGCCGGTCGCGCCGAGCGGGTGGCCGAGCGCGATCGCGCCGCCGTTCACGTTGATCTTGTCGTGATCGATGCCGAGCGCACGCGCCGTCTGGAGCGGGACGGTCGCGAACGCCTCGTTGATCTCCCACAGGTCGATGTCCTTGACCTGCATGCCGGCACGCTTGAGCGCCTTGGCCGAAGCCGGCGCCGGCGCGGTCAGCATGATCACGGGCTCGGCGCCCGCGGTCGCCATCGCGCGGATGCGAGCGCGCGGCTTCAGGCCCGCCTTCTTGCCCCACTCCTCGGAGCCCATGAGGACGGTCGCGGCGCCGTCGACGATGCCCGACGAGTTACCGCCGGTGTGGACGTGGTTGATCTGCTTGGTGTCCGGATAGATCTTGAGCGCGAGCTGATCGAGCGTCTCGCCGTTCGGGCCCATCGGCATCGCGCCCATCTGCGCGAACGCCGGCTGCAGGCCGCCGAGGCCTTCGAGCGTCGTGTCGGCGCGCGGGTGCTCGTCACGCGTGAGCGCGACCGAGCCGTCGTTCGCCTTGACCGCGAACAGCGCGTTGTCGAAGCGCTTGCCCTCGATCGCGCGCGCGGCCTTCTGCTGGCTCTCGAGCGCGAACTTGTCGACGTCCTCGCGGGTGAAGCCTTCGCGGGTCGCGATCAGGTCGGCCGAGATGCCCTGCGGCACGAGGTAGAGGCGCTCGCGGAGCTTCTCGTTGAGACCGTCGAGCATGGCGCCGTCGCTGCCCATCGCGACGCGCGACATCGACTCGACGCCGCCGCCGATGCCAGCGTCGATGAAGCCGGCGCCGATCTTCGACGCGATGCTGTTGACGGCCTCGAGGCCCGAGCCGCAGAAGCGGTTGATCGTGAAGCCCGTGACGTCCTCGGGCCACTGCGCGGCGATGAGCGCGACGCGCGCGATGCACGCGCCCTGCTCCTTGACCTGCGTGACGCAGCCGACCGCGAGGTCGTCGACGAGGCTCTTGTCGAGCTTCTTGCGCTCTGCCATGTGGTTCAGGGTCTGCGCGAGCAGCTCCTGGGGATGGATGTTGGAGAGCCCACCCTTACCCGCCTTGCCGCGACCGCGCGGCGTGCGAACTGCGTCGTAAATGAACACGTCAGCCATGACAGAACCTCCGTTGGATTCGCGGAGGTTGTCCCATCTTCCGCCCGACGTCCAGGGCTCCTCGTGTAACGTGTGGTACCGATGCGGAACGCTCTACTCCTCGGAATCCTCCTCGTAGGTTGCGGTAAGAAGGCTGACTCCACGCCGCCGCCCGAGAAGCCGGCCACCGGCGCCCCGGTCGCGTTCATCGCCAAGTCGGTGAAGCCGGGCGAGAACCACGACGGTGCGCTGTCGCTCAAGGCCTACAACTTCAGCGACAAGACGATCGGCCAGTACTCGATCCTGATGCGCTACTACGACGCGTCCGGAGCCACCCTGAAGGTCAAGGTCGGGACGCCGTTCGAGGAAGATCACGACTTCTATTCGGTCTCCGGCAACAAGTACAAGTGCAACCCGAAGAGCTGGTGCGAGTTCACGGTCGACCACCTCGACATCCCGGCCAAGGCGGCCAAGGCCGACGTCCTCGCGAGCGGCGTGACCGCGCTCAAGGACGACATCCACTTCGAGGACGAGACGATGTGGCGGCTTCCCGGTGGCGGCATGGACTGGCCGCTCGACAAGAAGGAAGGCGCCGCAGCGCCGGCGGGATCGGCCGCTCCGTAGCTACATCGTGCAGCCGACGGTCTTGACCTCGGCCTGCAGTGCCGCGAGCGACTCGCCGCACACGTTCGCCATTCGTTGATGCACGTCGGCAGACAGACCGTTCGTCGGTAGAGCCCAGAAGTCCGCGGTCTCGTTGCCGAGCTGCACGCGCGTCTCGATCGGCATCGCCTCGCAGCCGAGTACCGCCGACACCGCGGTCACGAACTGATCGCACTCGGCGACGCCGACCGCGAGGATCGACAGCCGCGCCCGCGCGACCGCGATCGCCGCGCGATCCGGCGGGCCGCCGCCGAACACCGCGAACATCCCGTTGCGCATGTGCTCGGGCAGCTCTTTCGCGCAGCGCCCGAGGTCGCCCTCGGTCATCTTCGCGAAGCACTCGATGGCGGCCGATGGCCAGCCGTCGGCCTCGCACTTCTCGCGCATTGGATCGAACACCGTCGACTCGGGCGAGCGCACGCCGCGCGTCGCGTTCTCGAGGCCGAGCGCGGCGTTCCGGCACGACTGCGCCACGTTCGCGATCGGCGCCTGCGCGGCGATCGGCTCGGGCTTCGCCGGCGGCGCGGCGTTGCTTCCGCTGCACGCGATCAGAGCCGCAAGGAGCAGCGCACGCACGCTAGGAGCGTAGCAGCGAACAGATACCCGTGCCCGTGCACGCACTCGGCTGATGATGATGAGGGTAACGACCGAGTACGCGCACGTGCACGTGCGTGGGCTCTCAGCACGAGGTGTGCCGTGCGCCCCAGCCACGCAAACCCGCGCACGCACACGGCGGCACATCCCGCACATGAGGACGCTGCACATCACGTGCAACCTCGGGTGTGCTCACTCGCTGCTGGCGCCGAACGCGCCGCTGTGGTCCGTCGCCGACGGATCGACGTGCTCGCGCGGGACGATCAGGCGCAGCGCACGTGCGACGACATCGATCACGTAGCGATCGCCGGCCGGAATCTCCTCGCCGTCGATCTGCGCGGCCGGCACGATGCCACCCTCCGCGCGCACACTGAGCTCGAGCCGCTTGCCCGCGATCGCCGCAGCATGCTCGATGCCGACCTTCTCGAGATCGTCGACGCCGATCGGCACGCGCCGCATCCCGCCGATCAGCTTCGCGGTCATGTCGCGCCGACCCGCGACCGGCACGAGCTCGACCATGCCGTCGTCGCTCTCGGTCTCGGGATCGAAGATCCACTCGCCGCCGAAGATCTTCGTGTTCTTGACGATCACGTCGAGCAGGCTCGGGAAGTGATGCACGACGCCGTCGATCACCGCGTCGAGCTCGAACTTGATGTCGACGAGATACGACTCGAAGAAGCGCTGCGCGACCGCGCCAATGTAGACGAGCTGGTCGCGGTAGATCTTGCCGAGGCCCGGGATCCGGCCGACGCGCTCTCGGTCGCGATTGCGGGTCGCCAGGCTCGCCGCGCCGAGGCCCACGGAGAACGAGTCGAAGAACAGGTCGCGGTGCACGAGCTCGAGCCCGCGCTCGATCGTCAGCTTCGCGACGTCACATCCCACCGTGTACCCGTCGGCGATCACCGACACGTTCCGCTCGAGCGCCCACGGTCCCGAGTCGAGGCCAAACGACTTTCCCTGATCGTTCGCCGTCCCGGTCGGGAGCATGCCCATCGCCACGTCCGCCGCGTGGTCCGAGGCCAGGATCCCCTTGGCGACCTCGGCAAACGTGCCGTCGCCGCCCATGTAGATGACGACCCGTGCCCCGCCGTCGTCGATCGCCTCGCGTACGCGATCGATCGTAGCCCCCTCCGGCTCGGTCGCGACGAACCGGTGTGTGACCTTTGCCTCGTCGAGCAGCGCGCGCGCGTGGCGGATCCAGTCCGCAGCCTTGCCAGATGCAGCCGTCGGGTTCGCGACCAGGACGGCCGCCTGATCTCCTAACCATCGATCGATGCCGGGACCCGAGCGTGTCATCGCGCCCTCTGATGGTACGGTACGGTCCGCATGCTGTCAGAAGAGCACGAGCTGATTCGCCAAACAGTGCGGCAGTTCGCGCAGACGCGCGTCGAACCACAGGCGATGGCTCACGACGAGTCGGGCTCGTTCAACGTTTCTCTGCTTCGCGAGCTCGGTGCACTCGGCCTCATCGGCATCACGATCCCAGAAGCTGACGGAGGTGCCGGTCTCGATGCCGTCGCTTCCTGCATCGTCCACGACGAGCTCTCGTACTGCGACCCGGGCTTCGCGCTCGGCTACCTCGCGCACGCGCTCCTGTTCGTCAACAACTTCTACTGGGCGGGCAACGCAGCCCAGCGCAACCGCTACCTCCCGAAAGTTCTGACCGGCGAGCACGTCGGCGCGATGGGCATGAGCGAGCCCGCTGTCGGCACCGACGTCCTCGGCATGCAGACCACCGCACGCCGCGCCGGCGACCACTACGTCCTCAACGGCCGCAAGACGTTCATCACGAACGGTCCCGAGTGCGACGTCGCGCTCGTCTACGCCAAGCTCGAGGATCGCATCACCACGTTCGTGGTCGAGCGCGGCTTCGCGGGCTTCACCACCAGCCCCAAGATCCCCAAGCTCGGCATGCGCGCCTCGACGATGAGCGAGCTCATCTTCGAGGACTGTCGCGTCCCCGCCGAGAATCTCCTCGGCAGCGAAGGCGGCGGCATCACCAACATGATGCGCAACCTCGAGATCGAGCGGCTCGGCCTGTCCGCGATGAGCCTCGGCCTCGCGCGCCGCTGCCTCGACATCATGGTCAAGTACGCCCAGGATCGGCACACGTTCGGCAAGCCGCTCCACGAGCACGGCCAGATCCAGCGCTACATCGGTGACAGCTTCGCCAAGGTCGAGGCGATGCGCGCCCTCATCTACAACGTCGCCGCCAGCGTCGGCCCCACCAAGCGCAACCGCCTCGGCACCGACGCGGCCAAGCTGTTCTCGTCGACGGCGGCCAAGGAAGTCGCCGACGCCGCGATCCAGGTGCTCGGTGGCTACGGCTACTGCACCGAGTACCGCGTCGAGCAGTTCTGGCGCGATGCCAAGCTGATCGAGATCGGCGGCGGCACGCTCGAGGCGCACCAGAAGAACATCACGCGCGACCTGACGCGGCCCTGAGCTTCACCGCGCGACGATGGTCGCGCCGACGAACGGGAACTTGCTCGCGCGTGCGCGCGTCTCGGCACGAAGCGCTGCGACATCCGTGCTCGTGATGTCGAGCTGCGCGCCGCCGGAGATGTCGGTCGCGACGATCGCGACGTCGTCAGTGACGACCGGGCAGTTCTTCATGTGGCCGCCGCCTTTGCCGTCGAAGCCGCCGTGACCTTCGCGCGTGCGCTTCGCGGCGAACTCGACGACGTGGTGCGCGCGCCGGCGAGCATCGTCGAGCTTGGCGTCCGGAACCTGGATAGTGAACCTCACGCCGCCGTCGATGTCCTCGAGCGTCGAGGTCGCGCCGTCGAGCGCGAGAGGTCAGTGGCGCATCTTCTCGTCCATCTCGTCGGGTGCCTTCGGCACTGCCGTGGTCGCTGGGGTCGCGGCAGCCTGCTGGCCGACCGCCGGCTTCGAGCTGTCAGACGAGCGGCACGCGACGAGGAGCGCTGCTGCGACGACGAGACGCACGGGACGAGCATACGCCCAACGCGCGTCGGAGTGACGCGCGTGGCAGGGCGCCGCGCGACGAACCGCCGCGTCTCCGCGAGTGGAAACCGCGTTCGGCGGGCCGCTACGGTGATTTCGTATGAAGCGCGTGCACGTACCCGAGATCGAGGACGCGTCCTGGTTCCCGTCGGGGCTGCGCGCCAGCATGACGAACCTGATCGTCGTGTTCGCGCGCAAGCTCGGCATCATCCCCGTGCTCGGGGCGCTGGTGTCGCGGGCGCTGAAGGCCGGCAAGCTCGGCCGCGTCGTCGACCTCGGATCGGGCAGCGGTGGCTCGATGCCCGACCTGATCGAGCAGGTCCGCGTAAATCCCGAGACGGCGAACGTCGAGCTCGTGATGACCGACAAGTTCCCGAACCCCGAAGCGATCGCGCGGTTCAACGACCCCGCCAGGCCGTACCTGACGTACGCGCGCGAGTCGGTCGATGCGACCAACCTCGCGTCGGCGCCGTCGGGGCTGAAGACGATGGTCAACTGCTTCCATCACATGCGGCCGCCGCAGGCGCGCGCGATTCTCGAGTCGGCGCACCGCGAGCGGCAGCCGATCTTGATCTACGAGCTGCAAGACAACGAGGTTCCGTTCGCCCTGTGGCTGCTGTTCCTGCCGCTCGGGCTCGCGATCCTGTTCGTGATGGCGCTGCTTCTGACGTTCGGCGTGCGGCCGCTGACGGGGCGCCAGCTCGCGTTCACGTTTCTGATCCCGCTCGTGCCGATGTTCTACGCGTGGGATGGCCAGGCCTCGTTGCCGCGTATCTACACGCTGAAGGACATGGACGAGCTGCTCGCCGGCCTCGAGTCGGCCGACTACGTCTGGGAGAAGGGTTACGCGAAGACCGAGCAGGGCAAGAAGAAGGGCATCTACCTGCTCGGAATGCCGCGCTAGCAGCTACTTCGTCGGAGTGTCGCGGAACGGCTCGGCGACCACCTGCGCCTCGTCCTCGTACGTCACATAGCCGACCCGATGAGCACGGATCTCGGTCACCTCGTGCCCGCATCGCGTGACGACATCGACGAGCTGCCGCATCGCTGCGATGTGCTCCGTCGCGTTCGCTCGTAGCCATGAGATGCCGCGCGTCTGGCGGCGATACCAACCTTTCGACTTTGTCCTGTTGAACCGGTCCGGGACGGGCAATGCCTTGTCGAACCACGCGAGCAGAGCGTCGAGCTCCCTCCTCGTGTCCTCGGATGTTGCGTCGGCGTCGGCGAGCTCGTGGGCGAAGTTGATGAGGCCCACCGGCTTCTGCGAGTCGGCGTCGATTACCGCCGGGACAACGAACCGAACGAGCTCGTCAGCGCTCACCACGCGGCAAGGATACGGCGCTTTGTGGGCTCCCGGCCGAATGTTCGTGCGCTGCTCGGCGAGGACCTGTAACACTCGGCCCTGGTGCACACGTTCGAGCTGTTCGCTGTCGTCCGAGTTAGCCGACTTCTGCGCGCAGGCGATGACGACTATGACGATTGGGCCACGAACGTCCGACCGCCTCGCCCGGGCGATGTCGCGACGATCGTCGATGTCCTCGCGCCCGATCGATTCGTCGTCGAGCTCGTCAACGATGTCGGCGCCACCGAGTGGGTCAGCGACCTCACCGCCGACGAGCTCGAGCCCTTCGTCTCCTAACGACGGCGTCGGCGCAGCCCGAGGATCGCGAGCACGACGCCGGTCATCGCGAACGCCTGGCCCGGCGCGGCCTCGGCACCGCAGCAGCCGGAGCGCGGCGAGCGCGCGGGGGCACGGCGCGGCTTGGTATCGATTGCCGATGCGGCCGCGGCTTCGGGATCGGCGGTCACCTTGCACTGCTCGTCGAGCTTCGCGACGACCGCGTGGAGGCCTTTGCCCGCGAGCTTGACCTTGCAGGCGTCGCCTTCCTTGGTCGCGGTGATGTCGCCGTCGGCGCCGTCGAGGATCACGTGCGTGCCCGGCGGGGCGATGTACGACGTGAGCGGGCCGCCGGCCGTGCGCCACACGATCGTCGCGTCGCGAACTCCGGCGACTTGCACGCCCGCCCAGCCGTCTCCGGTGAGGAGCTTGCCGGAGGATGCGGGGGACTTGGCACCGGTCGCGGAGATGACGTGCACCGCGGTCGGCTTGGGTCCGGGAATCTCGACGCGATAGTCGGTGACCGGGAAGCGCGCGGCATCGCAGCGGCCCTTCGCGATGCCCGCCTTGTAGCAGTCCTTGCCGGAGGGCACGCCGATGGCGGGTTTGGTCGGGGTGGCCGAGGTGACGACGAGCTTGGAGCTGCCGACCGTCGACGTTGCGGTCGTGCCCTCGAGGGCGAAGTGGCCGGGCGTGCGGAAGCGCAGGTTCATGCCGCGATCGGCATCGCCGGTGTTGGCGCGATCGATCACGACGAGGACCGCGTCCTTGCCGTCGCTCGTGGGGACGAGGACCATGTCGCGGATCGCTTCGGGGATGTCGCTGCGACGCTCCTGGAACTTGTACTGATCGGAGTAGTCGCAGCGGACGGCGACGACTCCGCTCGCGCGCTGCGTGATGAAGTCGTAGCCGGTCTTCTCGCTCCACCCGCCCTGGCTCGGGATGTAGTCGGCGGGTAGCTGCGCGGACGCGACGGTGGGCGCGTTGCTCGTGAGCGTGGATTGCGAGCCGTACGGCGACGGGTCGACGATCACGTCGTCCTTGCCGCGCGAGAGGGCGAACGTGCCCGCGCTCGGGTGGCGGTGATCGGTCTCGATCGTCGCGTGACACTCGCTGACGAACCAGATCGCGTCCTCGTCCCAGCGCGTGCGGGCGTAGAGCGTGCCGGTGTTCGCGGACACGTACCACGTCGGCCACGCGGCGCGCGGCGGCGGCTCGGGCTTCTCGCCGGGTGCCGCGAGCGAGGTGTAGAGGAAGAAGTCGCGGTCGACGAGCTTGAGGCGGCCGAGCTCACCGCGCGCCCACTTCCTGTCCTCGGGAGTCGAGTCACCGATCGCGATCGCGCTGAGGGTGAGGACGTGGGGCTGGAGATTCGCCGTCTCGGCCTCGGTGTCGCCCGTCGGGTAGACGGTATCGCTCGGCGACAGCGAGTAGACGTGGTGCCGCATCAGCGACGAGAGCCATTGCGTGATGCCCGGCACCTCGACACCCGCGCGCTTGATCAGACGCGCACCGAGTGCGTACTCGGCGACCGAGAGAGGGCCGTACTGCCAGCCCTCGGGCCAGTTGCCGCCGGCGAGGACGCCATCGGTCGTGAGCGCGGCGCGCATGTCCTTGCCCCACAGCTCGTCGGCGACGAGGTTCCAGAGCGCGGTGCCGTCGGCGCCCGCCTCGCCGGCCTGTGCGATCGCGATCGTCGTCGCCGCGAACAGGTAGCCGGCGTGGTAGTTCGAGCCCGGGTTGCGCGCGCGATAGCCCTTGTCGGCGTACCAGTCGAGCCACGCCTTCCAGCGCTGCCGTGCACGCGCCTTGAGCTCGGGCGACATCTTGTCGTTGAGCCAGTCGTACGCGAGCGCGGTGTACGGGCCGATGTTGCGGATCGCGTAGCCGTGATCGCGGCGCGCCGACTCGTCACCACCGCGGTGGTCGCCGAGCGAGTCGAGATCGTCGAGCAGCGCGGTGAAGTACTGGATCGCGGTCGCCGCGTGATCCTTGCTGTCGGTCGCCGCCCACGCGACGAGACACGCCTGCAGCACGCGCGCCCACTCGGCGCCCTGGTAGAGCGCGCGGTAGTGCTCCTTGGTCGTGCGCGCGTCGTTGCACAGGTTGATCGCGCCGACGATGGGACCGACCGGGAGCTTCGCGTACGTCTTCCACGTCGCACGAAGGTCGTTGTCGAGCAGCATCCGGGGATGCGGTCCGCTCGGCTCCGCAGGTGCCGCCGAAGCCACCGTCGACAACAGCAACACGAAGATCAGCGCGGTCCGCACGTCGAGAACCGTAGCATCACCAAACGCCGGCGACGGCCATGCCGCGGTCTGTCGGCAGCAACGGAACATTCCGCCGCATGAGTAAGGGGACCGTGAGCCGCGCGGCGGTGCCCAGGACAGGTCCGCCAATCACGTCGGTGAGGTAATGGCGGTCTGCTGCGATCCGCAGATCACCGCTCGCGGAGGCGAACGTGAGGCCGACGATCTACACGAGGTCAGATCGGGTCGCAGTATCCGCTGTACGGCGCAGCGTATAGCTCGGCGCTGCCGTTGTCGTGCACCACGACGTACGCAGCGTTGTCCGAGGAGAGCGGCCCGAGGTGACCGTCACCGAAGATCTCGGCAAAGGTCGCGGCACCGGGGCCCGGGGTGACTGCTTCCCAGGGCTGCCAGAAGTTGGTCGCGAGGAACCCGCCCTCGCCGATGAACACGCTGTCCATCTCCGCGACCGGCTTGCCGAGACGTGCGAGGTCTTCCGCGCCAGGCGTGTACACCTGCTGCTCGAATGCGAGCGACGTGTTCGACCTCGAGATCCGATGAAAGCTCGTTCCGTCGAAGAAGAACGGAGGCAACCGGGAGGCCGACACGAGCGCGCCGTCACCGACGGGCAGCGTGGCCGACGTGCCGGCGAACAGTCTGACGCTCACGAGCTCGCCGGGCAGATGCAGCGTCACGTCGTAGCCGTCTTCGACCATCTCGAGCGGCGTCGCGTCGAGCGCGATCCGCTGGCTCACGATCCGGTCTTGGCCGGCATAGCCAAAGATGACGAGCTCGTTGTCGACGAGCGCAGCATTGCCCAACGTGGTGAGACGCCCCGTCGTGCCGGGACCGATCACGAGGTCCGTGTACTCGATCGAGCCGCTTCGGCGTGACCAGGTTCGACGGATCATGGTGCCGCCGACGCGATGCAACGTGACCGGGTCGGCGGAGTTCCCGCACCGCGTGCGAATCGATGCTGCGTCGAGCACCTCGTCGGTCGGGATGCGCTGTCCCCACAGGTGGACGGCATCTCGCTCGGCCCAGGCATCCGCAGACATGACCGCGATCACCGCCGACGCAGCGGGCTCGACGATCACCGGCGCGTGAAGCTCGATCTTGGTCGGCTCGATCGCGACGACGAGCGTGTTGTCGGTTGCGAGCACGCGGCCTTCGACGGTCACGGGGCGCGCGAACCCGATCACGTTCATCGCCGGGGTCGTCGTGCTGGAGAACGTCTGTCCTGCGGTCCAGCCCGAACCCGGGCTCGCCTCGGTGACCCGCCAGCACACGCGGCCGTACTCGTACTCGAACGGGTCTCCCTTCGGGTTCAACCCGAGGAATGCGGTCCGCAGCGGAAACTGCGCCGTGCCTAGCACGTCATCGTGGGCGCCGACATCGACGGTCCCCTCGGCGACGTGGGCGACCGGTGAGGTCCAGACCGCAGGATCGTCGCAGCCCGATACCTGGACGCCGCCTGCATCGGGTTGCGTGTTGGACTCTCCGTCGCGGTCATCACAGCCGGCGAGACCGAGCAGGAGCGCGAGTACCGTGATGCGCACGAGGCAGACGTTACGCGCGCCAGCGACGGAGTTGTAGTGATTTCGTACCTAGCGCGATGCCGTGCGGTTCTTGATCTCGATCGCGCGGTCGATCAGCTTCACGAGCTCCTGGCGCTCGGCGCTGTCGCCTGCGGCGGCCTTTGCCAGGTCGCGGATCGACGCGAGCGACCAGTGCTCCGCATCCTGACCGCCGCGCAGCACGTCGGCGAACGCCGCGACCGCGAACGCGAACCGGAAGTCCGCCGACGAGCTCGCGAACGATACGACAGGGCCGCCGACCATCGGGAACGCCGCTTCCGTCGCGGTCGCACCCTCGGGCGCCTTGTGACGGATGCGAATGCCGCCGAGCGGCGCCTTCGCTTGCTTGCCCTTCGCGGTCAGCTCGACCTCGTAGAGCGCGGTGACCTGATGGCCCGCGCCGATCTCGCCTGCGTCGACCTTGTCGTTGCGGAAGTCCTCGTCCTTGACGTCGCGGTTCTCGTAACCGACGAGGCGGTAGCGCGCGACCATGGCGGGATCGAATTCGACCTGCAGCTTCACGTCCTTCGCGACGACCTCCATGTTCGCGGTGAGGTCCTGCTGGAACACCTTCTTCGCCGCGTCGATCGAGTCGATGTAGAAGTTGTTGCCGTTGCCCTTGTCGGCGAGCTGCTCCATCAGCTCGTCCTTGTAGTTGCCCATGCCGAAGCCGATCGTCGACAGCGTGACGCCTTCCTTCGCGCGGCTCGAGATGATCTTGAGGATCTCGTCGTGCGTGTGCGGGCCGACGTTCGCGTCACCGTCGGAGAGCACGACGACGCGCGAGATCTGGCCGGGCTTCATGTTCGCCATCGCCTGCTGGTAGGCGAGGTCGATGCCCGAGGCCATGCCGGTCGAGCCCGCGGACTGGAGGTCGTCGAGCGCGGCGAGGATCTTGTCGCGATCGTTGGTCGGCTGGAGCACGACGCGCGTCGAGCCCGCGTACGTGACGAGCGAGACCGTGTCGGCCTCGGTCAGGTTGCGCGTCAGGATCGCGAGCGCCTGCTTGGCGAGGCCGAGCTTGTCGGGGCTGCTCATCGAGCCCGACACGTCGACGAGGAACACGAGGTGCGCCGGCTTGCGCTCCATCGTCGACTTGGCCTTGGTCGCGACGCCGACGCGCACGATGTGGCGGCCGGCCTGCAGCGGCGACGGCGCGGCCTCCATCACGACGGAGAACGGCGTGTTCGCGGCGGGCTGCGCGAAGCCATACTTGAAGTAGTTGACGAACTCCTCGACGCGCACCGATGCCGCGGGCGGGAGCGAGCCGTCTTGCAGCTTGCGCCGGGCGATCGTGTAGGACGCGGTGTCCACGTCGGCGGCAAACGTCGACAGCCGATCCTTCGAGGCGTCGATCCAGGGGTTCTTGCCCCAGTCGTGGTAGGCCTCGCCACCCGTGCCATCGGCGAGGCGCTGCATCGGCGCACCCGCGGCAATGGCCTTGACGTCGACTGCCTCGTTCTTCGCCGTCGGCGTGGTGACGGGCGAAGGCATGGCCGCGGCCGCGGAGCCCTGTGCGCGGAGGTCGGCCAGCACCTCGGTCGGCGCGGATTGTTCGGCATTGCCGATGGCTTCGCGCGTCGCGCGGTCCTGGCTGCTCTTGGAACATCCGGAGGTGAGGAGGGTCGTACCGAGAAGGACGGCGGCCAGGGTCTTGCGCATGGCCCTTCCCGACGCACGCGCCGTCGCACGGGTCTGCACGATCTCGTGAAATCTTGTCCGCGACCGACGACAAAGAAGCACCCAAGGTGCGGCAGGCGCTGGTGTCTACTGCGCGATCGTCGAGGTCGTCGTCGCGGCCGCGTCGGTCGCGATCGTCTTCTGCGTGCCGCGCAGCGTGCGCGCCTTGTCGATCAGCGACACCAGCTCCTGGCGATCCTTGATGTCGCCCGCCGTCGCCGACGCGAGCGCCCGGATGTCGTCGAGCGACCACGTCGCGCCGCCGCGCATGACATCGGCAAATGCCGCGACCGCGAACGCGAACCGGAAGTCCGGCGAGGCCGCCTCGAACGATGCCGCCGGAGGCGCCGCCATCGTGAACGCCGACTCTGTCGCCGCGTCCTTCTCCGGCAGCTTGTGGCGGATGTGCACCACGCCGAGCGGTGCCAGCTTGCCCTTCGCACCGTCCTTCAGCTCGACCTCGTACATCGCGGTCACCTGGTGTCCCCAGCCGACCTGGCCGCCGGTCACCGCGTCCTTGCGGAAGTCCTCGTCCTTGACGTCGCGGTTCTCGTAGCCGACGAGGCGGTACTTCGACACCTGCGCCGGATCGAACTCGACCTGCAGCTTCACGTCCTTCGCCGCCACCTCGAGCGTCGCCGTCAGCTGCTCGGAGAAGATGCGCTTCGCCGCGTCGAGCGAGTCGATGTAGTAGTTGTTGCCGTTCCCCTTGTCGGCAAGCTGCTCCATCGTCGTGTCCTTGTAGTTGCCCCTGCCGAACCCGATCGTCGACAGCGCGACGCCCTGCTTCGCGCGACCCTCGATGAGCTTCAGCATCTCCTCCCACGTGTGCGCGCCGATGTTCGCGTCGCCGTCCGACAGCACGATCACACGCGAGATGCCGCCGGGCCGCACCCACTGCGCCGCCTGCTCGTAGGCGAGATCGATTCCCGATGCCATCGCGGTGCCGCCGCCCGAGCGCAGCGAATCGATCGCCTGGTGGATGCGATCCTTGTGGTCGATGCTCGTCATCGGCAGCACGACGCGGCTATCGCCGGCGTACGTCACGATCGACACCGCATCCTTCGCGACGAGGCTGTTCGTCAGCACGTGCAGTGCCTGCTTCGCGAGCCCGAGCTTGTCGGGCTGATCCATCGAGCCCGACACGTCGACGAGGAACACGAGCGCGCTCGGCTTGCGCTCGCCGACCGTCTTGGCCTTCGTCGCGACGCCGACGCGCACGACGTAGCGATCGGCGACGAACGGATGCGGCGCGGCGTCCATCACCGTCGAGAACGGCGTCCCGGCCTCCGCCGCAGGAAAGCCATACCGGAAGTAGTTGATCCACTCCTCGACGCGCACCGACGCCGTCGGCGGCAGCGTTCCCTCCATCAGCTTGCGCCGCGCGATCGTGTACGACGCCGTATCGACGTCGGCCGCAAACGTCGAGAACCGATCCTCTTCCGCAGACACCCACGGGTTCTTGCCGTAGTCGGTGTAGTCCTCACCGCCCTGTGGCTCGGCGTACACCGCGGAACCGCTCGGCATCGCGATGGACGTTGGTGCCATCGCCGACTTACTGGCCGCGCCCATACATCCGACGCTGGCAACGAGTGAAACGTACGCAAGAGAACGCGGCAGACGCATGGACAGGCCTCCGGCAAAGGCGACCTGCGTGCGCCGGAGATCGACGCAGCGGCCGCGAGTTGCCCATTCAACGTCCGC
>JABFXX010000153.1 GCA_013368795.1 Kofleriaceae bacterium | reverse complement strand
GAGCTCATGTGGATCGTCGCGTGGTCCTGAGGTCCCTGCGCCGTGAAGTGGCTCTCGATCGAACTGGACGTCCCCATCGTCAGGCGCGCGTACTCGAGGCCGGTGGTCGCCGCGACGCCGGTCCACCGTGCGCCCTTGCCTCCCCTCGCGGTCACCGCCTGGTACTGGACGTGACCGCCGAGCGTCAGGAGGTTGCCGGTCAGGCCGTTGATCGTCTGCGTCTGGTAGAAGCCGCCGGCGAACACGGTCCAGCGTGGCTGCTGCCAGCGGCCGAGGTTCACGCCGCCGTGGACGGAGTAGTTGATGAGCGAACCGCCGAGCAGCTTGTTCGTCGTGCCGATCGCGACATCGCCGTGGATGCCGGCGGCCGCCGCTCCGATGAGGATGTCGTTTGCATCGACGTCGTAGTCGACACCGAGGCCGCGCTGCGAAAACGATGTCGTATTCGCGAACTCCCGCAGCAGGGAGTCGATCCGCGAGACCTTGTACAGCTCGTCGATCCGGTCGGTCGCGTGCTGGATCAAATCCGGCACGCTGAGGCCGAGCTCCGACGCGAGCTGCCTGCCCTGGTCGTTGAGCGTGACGACGACGGAGGCCGACGACTCCGCATGCGCGATGGACGCGCCGCACAGAATCAGCACGGCGCTCGCACATCTCATCTCCACGGTATACGTCACAATCGCGATTCTTGTACGTTCCGGCGGTGACCCGCGCTCTCGCCCTCTCACTCTCGCTCGCAGCCTGTGGCGCAGCTCACGTGCCCGCGAGCGACAGTGCGCGCGACGACCGCGAGGCGGCGGTGTTCGGTGCCGAGGCGTGGCGCGTGCCCGGCAGCGTCGACTTCATCGGGTTCGCGGGCAACGACGTGATCGTCGCGTCGCAGAGCGGCGCGGTCGTTCGCTATGGCCGCGATGGCGCGCGCCACATCATCGCCGAGGGCGCGCTCCCCGATGTCGCCGACGTCGCGATGCACGACGGCGCGCTGTATCTCGCGAGCGAGTCGATCGTCCGCGTCGATCTCGCGGGCGGCACGGTGAAGCCGGTCGATCTCGGCCAGGCCGCATACGCGCTCGCGATCGCGGGCAATCGCGCGGTCGTCGGCGACAGCATCGAGGGTCCGCTGCGCATCGTCGACGTGGCGAAGCACACCGTGCTCGCCGAGCTCGAGCACTCGCGCGGCTACACCTCGCCGTACATCGTCGGAGATCGCGTGATCGCCGGCCGCAACCAGCGTGCAGCCGGCATCTGGAACCTCCAGACCGGCAAGCGCGAGCGCGCGTTCGCCGTCGGCAACGCGACGCTGTTCGCGATGTCGCCCGACGGCAAGCTGATCGCAACCGGCGCGTTCTACGCGGGCACGCTGCAGGCGATCGATATCAACGAGATCGCCAGCGGCGAGCGCACCGCCACGATCAACCTGTCGTGCAGCCCCGGCGCGATCGCGTTCTCGCCGGCGAGCGACCGCCTCGCGATCGCATGTCAGGACGAGGTGCGGGTCATCAAGGCGCCGACCGGCGAGGAGATCGCGAAGCTCGCCGGACCTCGCTCGTACGTGCGCACGATCGCGTGGTCACCGTCGGGCGACCTGCTCGCGCTCGGCGGCAACGACAACGTGCTCCACGCGTGGCGCACCGACACCTGGCAGCCGCTGTCGCGCGTCACCGGCTCGCGCGGCGAGATCCGCGAGCTCGCGGTCGCCGGGCGCTTCCTTGCCTCGCACTCGTGGGGCGACAGCTCGGCGTGGCTGTGGGTCACCGATCTCGTCAAGCCTGCGATCGAGCTCGGCGGCAAGGACCGCGAGATCCTCAGCGTTGCCGGTGATGGCGACGGCATCCTCGTCGCGCTGACGATGACACCGGGCAACGAGCGGCGTGCATCGATCGAGCGGTGGCGCGGCGTCTCGCGCATCGCGCAGGCCACACTGCCGAGCGGCCGGTTTGGCATGGCGCCGCTCGTGCGCGCGCTCGGTCCCGTGCGCGGAGGCGGCGTGTGGTTCACCGCCGAAGGACGCGTGACGGTGCTCGACCCCGATCTGCGTCCGCGCTGGACCTCGCCGATGACGACCGACGACCCCGACATCACCGACGGAGACGCCGACGCGACGGCCACCGGCGCGACGATCGTCCTCAGATCCGGCAACACGCTCAGCGTGATCTCGGGCATCGAGCGCCGCGTCCTCGCGACTCGTCCGTACACGGGCTGCGGCAGCAGCGGCCCCAAGATCTCGCCCGACGGCAAGCGGTTCGCCCTCATCGATGCGAAGGGCGTGTTCGTGTTCAGCACGCAGGACGCGAAGCAGATCGCGTCACTCGGCCTGCCGACCGAGGACACCGCCGAGCGCACGATCGCGTGGTCGAATCGCGGCGAGGTCCTCGCGCTTGCCGGACCATCGCTCGTCGCCTGGAACGTCGACGCGAAGTCCGCGACATCGATGTCGGCGGCGAACGTATTGTCGCTCGCCGTCGACGGTGACCGCGTGTACTTCGGCCGCAACGACGGCACGATCGCGCGCCGCTCGCTGACCTCGATGCGCGCCACGGCGAAGGCGCTGCCGATCACCGAGCCTGCCGCGTGCGGGGAGCACGGCGGTTCGATGTTCGGTTCGCTCGGCGGGCTCGGCGACTCCGACCAGCCGCGCGGTCGCTTGCCCGACGAGGGTACCTACGACGAGCCCGATTCGACGATGCCGGACTTCAACGAAGCCGACTAAGAGCTGTCCCGTAAGTCCGACCAGATGCGCTCGTACTTACCGGACCGGCTGGTTCGCCTCGCACCCGGTCTGACGTGGTCC
>JABFXX010000237.1 GCA_013368795.1 Kofleriaceae bacterium | reverse complement strand
CGCGTGCACCTTGCTTGAACCCTCGCGGGAAAGTGATTTCCCGACGAGAGGCGCGTCGTACGTAGCACCGCGTACGAGGCACGCTACAGTCGATCATGGCTGCGGAGGTCAAGATCTACACGCGTGAGTGGTGCGGCTACTGCACCGCTGCTCTGCGCCTGCTCAAGGCCAAGGGCGTCTCGTTCGAGCACATCGACGTGACCGGTAACCCCGAC
Source organism: Kofleriaceae bacterium (assembly GCA_013368795.1). Classification (GTDB taxonomy): domain Bacteria; phylum Myxococcota_A; class Polyangia; order Haliangiales; family Haliangiaceae; genus JABFXX01. Next base: position 11,632 of record JABFXX010000237.1, on the reverse strand, counting down.
ATGCGGCGCTGGCTCGTCGAAGCGACGGGCCGCACGACCGTGCCGCAGATCTTCATCGATGGTGAAGCGGTCGGCGGCTACACGGACATTCGCGCGCTCGACGAGCGCGGCGTCCTCGATCGCATGCTCGCGGGCAACGAGAAGAACGCCTCACTCTGACCCTGCACCTGCACCTGCACCTGCCCTGCGGGCAGAGCCGCTGACTCGGTCTGCGCGCTCTTCATCCCCGCTGACTCGGTCGGGCCGATCCGAGCTCGGCGTCCTCGATCGCATGCCCGCAGGCCCTCGCCGCCGAGCCTCTCGTCGCCGAACCTTCTCGAGCACCCGTCATCGAGGTTCATCCTCGGGGCGGTGACCTACCGCTGTTGCACCTAGAGGAAAGGTCGACCACTTCCTCGTGCTCAACTCGCGCGCTCGACGAGCGCGGCGTCCTCGATCGCATGCCGCAGGGCCTCGCCGCCGAGTCTCTCGTCGCCGAACCTTCTCGAGTACGCCTCGTCGAGGCTCGTCGTTGCTTGCACTTCTCGTTTGAGACGCGGCGTCCCGCGTGCGTGCAGGTGCAGGTTCGATCAGGGCTCGTCGGTGTCGGGCTGATCGAGATCGGGGTGTTCCTTGCGGTACTCGTCGATCCACTGCGCGAGCTTGGGCATCGCGACGTCGAGGCGATGCGAGCCCTCGCGATCCTTTGCCTGGCGATACGAGAACCGCGCGTCCTCGTGCTCGCCCTTGTACGCGTAGCACCACGCGCACAGCATCAGGAGGTCGGCGCCGGCTGTCATCGACAGGCCCTTGCGCATGCGCTCGTGCAGCTCGTGATCGTCGATCTCGAGCGGGCGCTTCTCCGCCGGCGCCTTGAACGGCTCGCTCGCCGACACCGGCTGCGGCGCGTGCTCGGCGACCCACAGGTGCATCTGCGCGATCCAGTGCGAGAGCTTCAGCACCTCGCCCGTCGGCACCGGGCCGCGCGACTCGAGGAGGTTGCGCGCCTCCTTCGTGCGGTTGAGGGCGATGAGGAGGTTGATCTCCGTGTAGTACGAGAACTGGTGCTGGATGAGGCGCGGCGACAGCCTCCCGCGGGCCCTGCGGACGCGATCGAGCGCCTGCTCGCCGTGACCCTCGAGCGCGTCGGCGATCGCGACGCGCAGCTCGGCGAGTGCGCGGACGCGGCCAGGCGCCCACCACGCGCGCGTCACCGGTTCGGCGAGCGCACGGCCGGTGGCGGCATCACCCTTCGACAGTGCGACGCTCGCCTCGTTGACGCGCTTCACCGCGCGCACCGTGCCGAAGAAGCGGCCGCCGAGCGCTAGGTAGAACGGGACGAGCACGGGGAACGACGTCGCCGCGAGCGCGACGCCGGCGGCACTGATGCCACCGAACGCGGCGTACTGGATCAGCTGCTGGGTGCGAACGCGCGCGGGGTTCTTCACCTCGCCGTCGCGGCCGACGTAGACGAGCTGACCCTTGCCGGCGCGATCGAGGTCGCTGGCGATCATCGGCCGCGCAAGCGCGGTTTCGGGCTTCGCCGGATCGGCCATTACTTCAGTCTTGCACGGACCAGTCGGTTCCGCCCTGCAGGTCGTGCAGGGCGACGCCCATTTCACCGAGCCGCTTCCGGATCTCGTCGCCGCGTGCGAAATCCTTGGCCGCGCGGGCGGCGGCGCGCTCGGCGATCGCCGCTTCGACCGCGGCGACGTCGATGTTCTTCGCCTTCACGAGGCGGGCCCGCCGTTCGGCGAGGTAGGCGGCCGGCTCCTGGGTGAACACACCGATCGCACCGCCGGCCGTCCGCATGTCCTTCGCGAGCTTGCCGAGCGTGCGCCGGCGCATCTCCTTGTCGATGCCCTTGCCCGACTCGAGCAGCTTGTTCGCCAGCGTCAGCGACGCGTGCAGCGACGCGACCACGACAGGCGCGTTGAAGTCGTCGGCGAGCGCGTCGCGCGCCGCGGGCAGGAGGTCCTCGGCGCCGGGCGCGTAGGCACCGGTTCCGCCGTCGCCGCCGGTCGCCATGAACGCGTCGACCTTGGCGAGCGTCTCGTAGAACTTCGCGAGCTCGCGGTCGGCAGCCTCGAGGCTGTAGAAGCGCACCTGCTTGTCGCGGCCGGCGTGCTTGATCGGGTCGAACGGCTGGCCGTCGACGGTGACCTCGACCTCGAAGTCGACCGGCGAGCGGTAGTGGTGCTTGACGCAGAAGTAGCGCAGCGCCTCGCCGCCGACGGCATCTGCGATCTGATCGCAGTTGAAGACGTTGCCGAGCGACTTGCTCATCTTCACGCCTTCGAAGTTGAGAAAGCCGTTGTGCAGCCAGTAGCGCGCAAACGTGCCCTCGCCGTCGGCACCCTGCGACTGCGCGATCTCGTTCTCGTGGTGCGGGAAGATGAGATCCTTGCCGCCGGCGTGGATGTCGAACGTCTCGCCGAGGTGCGTGACCGTCATCGCAGAGCACTCGATGTGCCAGCCCGGACGGCCCTTGCCCCACGGCGAGTCCCACGACGGCTCGCCGGGCTTGGCGCTCTTCCACAGCGCGAAGTCGGCCGGGTTCTTCTTGCGCTCGTCGACGCCGATGCGCGCACCGTCCTTCAGCTCGTCGAGCGTCTGGCCCGAGAGCTTGCCGTACGGCGGGAACTTCTCGACCTCGTAGTAGACGTCCCCGTCGACGGCGTACGCGTGGCCGTTCGCGACGAGCCGCTCGACGAGCGCGATGATCTGCGGGATGTGGCCGGTGACCTTTGGCTCGATCGTCGGCGGGCGCACGTTGAAGCGCGCCATGTCCTGGTTGTACGTGTCGGCGAAGTGCGCCGACATCGCGAACGGGTCCTCGCCCGTCTCGTGCGCGCGCTTGATGATCTTGTCGTCGATATCGGTGACGTTGCGGACGTACGTGACGTCCCAGCCGAGGAACTCGAGGCTGCGACGGACCGTGTCGAAGGCGATCGCCGAGTAGGCGTGACCGATATGCGCCGGCGCGTAGGTCGTCGGACCGCACACGTAGACACCGACCTTGCCCGGGACGAGCGGCTCGAACGGCACCTTCTGACGGCGCATCGAATCGTAGAGGCGGATCGGGGCGGTCACCGTCGTTTTTTAGCAGCCGCGACTGGGGTTGAACCAGGCCGGTTTGGCCACTTCGTGACGGCGGCGGCCCTCGTCGAGGCGGTGCTCGGTCGTCGCATCGCCGACCGGGTCTCTCCGATTGCTCGTTTCGAGGAAGGCCCCAGCTTGCGAGACATGGAGCCGAAGTCGGCCATGCGTACGGTCACGCTCCCATCCGGCGAGCGGGTGCCCGCCCTGGGGCAGGGGACCTGGCACATGGGCGAGGACCCTGCGCTGCGCCAGGACGAGGTAGCGGCGCTGCGCACCGGGCTCGATCTCGGAATGACCTTGATCGATACGGCCGAGATGTACATCGGTGCCGAGGATCTGATCCGTGAAGCCATCGCGGGCCGGCGCGAGGAGTGCTTCATCGTCGACAAGGTGCTGCCGGCTCACGCGACGCGCGCGGGGACGATCCGCGCGTGCGAGAACAGCTTGCGCCAGCTCGTCACCGATCGCATCGACCTGTACCTGCTCCACTGGCGCGGCCAGGTTCCGCTCGACGAGACCGTCGAAGCGTTCGAACGGCTCGTCGACGACGGCAAGATCCGTTACTGGGGCGTCAGCAACTTCGACGTCAAGGACATGAACGATCTGTTCGAGATCATCGAGATCGATCCGCAGACCAATCAGGTCCTCTACAACCTCACCCATCGCGGCATCGAGTGGGACCTGATGAAGTGGTGCCACAAGCACGACATGCCGACGATGGCGTACTCGCCGATCGACGAAGGCACGCTGATCGGCAACCGTGCGCTCGACCGTGTCGCCGAGCGCCACCGCGCATCGCCGGCGCAGGTCGCGCTCGCATGGGTGCTCCGGCATCCCGATGTCATCGCGATCCCGAAGGCCGGCAAGTCAGAGCACGTGCGCGACAATCGTGGCGCGCTCGACATTCAGCTCACCCCGAGAGATCTGCGCGATCTCGACAACGTGTTCGACGCGCCGACGGCGAAGATTCCCCTCGAGGTGACGTGACGACCAGGTGAATCATGGTGGTAACGGAGGAGATTGCCGAGCTAGAGCTACTGATCGCGCTCACCGAGCGGCGCGCGCTCGTTACCCCTGACACGATGACCGCCGAGGCGATCGATCAGTTCGGTCCACCGGGCGTACTGCAGCCGCATTGGCTGCCGGTACCGAAGCTCGCACCGACCGAGGTCCTGATCGAGATGCGCGCGGCCGGCGTCGGCAGCTGGGACGCGATGATCCGCGAGGGCGTCTGGGCGCCCGACCGCGTCGAGTTTCCGCTCGTACTCGGCACCGATGGCGCGGGCATCGTCGTCGCGAAAGGCTCGGAGGTCGATCAATTCGACATCGGCGACCGCGTCTGGGCGTGCGATCCCAAGGGCGGGTTCTACGCCGAGTACGTCGCCGTCGACGCCGACAAGGTCGGGCCGGTTCCGCCCGAGCTCGATCTATTGCACGCGGGCACGGCCTGCATCGCTGCGCTGACCGCGATGCAGGGCATCTTCGATCACCTCGACGTGCGCCACTACGAGCGCGTGCTGATCTTCGGTGCGTCGGGGGCCGTCGGCTCGTACGCAGTGCAGCTCGCGAAGCGTCGCGGCGCGTTCGTCATCGGCACGGCCACCGGCCACGACGCGCAGGAGCTCGTGCACAGGCTCGGCGCAGACGCCGTCATCGACGTCCGTGACATTCGCGGCCGCGCGCGACTCGCCCAGTTCGATCTCGACGCCGTGCTCGCGCTCGCGGGCGGCGACCTGCTCGAGCAGTGCATCGATCACGTGCGGCCCACCGGGCGCATCGCCTATCCCGTCGGCGTCGAGCCGCCGCCGAAGCATCAGCTGAGGCTGCACTGGTATCCGTACGACGCGGTCGGCACCACCGAGGAGCTGACGCGGCTCGCGCGCGTGTTCGCCGACGCAGACCTGCACGTTCCGATCGCCGCGCTGTATCCGCTCGGCCATGGCGCGAAGGCGCACCGCCGCCTCGAGAAGGGCCACGTGCGGGGGCGGATCGTGCTGCGGGTCCCGCGCAGAGAGGAGCGCTAGGCATGTCGGTCACCACACCTCCCAAACCGGTCCCACCCGTTCGCCCGACGAACATCGCCCGCTTCGAGCGGCTGTTTCGCGTCGCGGCTCAGGTCGACATCGACAAGGAGGACCTGCGCCATTACCAGGCATTCCTCGACGCCAAGGTCGCCGACCTGCTCGTGCGGGCGGGCGACGTCGCGCGTTACAGCAAGCGCAGGCTCATCCTGCCGCACGATCTCCCGATCACGAAGGGACTCGCCACGTGCATCGAGGAGTTCCGCCGGATCGACGCGCAGGAGAACCTCGCGCTGACCCCGGTGCTCGAGAAGCTCGGCAAGCAGCCGCAACAGGATCTCGACTACGACGAAGAGACCTACGCCCTCTTGCCCGAGGTGATGGGCGGAATGACGGTCGCGCTCGCGCGCAGCTTCAGGATCATCGACCCCGACGTCGTCGGCATCGTGACCACGCACTGGCAGCGCGCGTTTCAGCTGTTCGACCTCGTGTGGTGACTAGGCCTGCCCGATCGGGGTCTCGAGCACGTTCAGGATCTTGCCCCAGGTGTCGTCGCTGACGGCGCTGCGCGGCAATGCGTTATCGCCCGGCGTGTTGGGCTCGGCTTGCTGCACGCCGAGCTCGAGGTGCTCCAGATCGAGGTACTCGTCACCTTCCGGAATGCGCGCCTGCTCGGCATTGCTGACGTAGCGGAGCTCGTCATCCGAGAGCAGGCCGAGGATCTCGCGACGTGTCTGATTGGTGATTTGTCGTTCGACGTTCATGGCTGGCCTCCTCGATCACGAGGTGCAACCTCAGCGCCAGCCGAGCGGACCCATCGGTCGATCCGCCGTCGCATTCGTCAGCTTGTCGAGCCACGCAGCCGTTGCGTCGGGACTGCGAGGAAGGTCGAGCGTCCAGACGAGCACGGCGCCGTCGTTCATCGCCATCACGCGCGAGCCATCGGGCGCGATCGCGATCGACGCGTACGGAGATTGCCCCTTCTGCGGCGTCGCGAGCGACCAGCTCCAGCCGGCGAGCGGATCGATCACCTGAACGCCGCCGAGGCTCGTGTGCGCCGCGGCGAGCGAGCCGTCGAGCGCGATGGCGGGATCGCGCGTCATCTCGATCGGCGGCGCGACCGAGCCGGGACGTAGCTCGGTGACGTAGCCGTTGCCGTCGTCGGTGACGGCGAGCGCGCGCTGCGGCCCGACGAGCTCGACCGAGGCGATCTGCTTCTTGCCCGTGATGAGGACGTCGGTCTTGCCGTCGGTGCGCCACGCGCGGACCTCGCCGCCGACACCGAGCACGGCGGTGCCATCGGGCGCGAGCGTGATGCGAGGGAGAGGCTGCGGCGCGAGTGGTAGCTCCGTCGCGACACCGGAGGCGAGGTTCTTGCGCCAGACGACGCCGTCGGCGAACACGGCGAGGATCCACCCGGCCTCGTTCGCGAGGACCTTGCGGGCGGGCGCGTCGTGCGCGTAGAGCGAGCCCTTCGTGTGGAGCTGCTGATCCTCGAGGACCAGGCCGGTCGGGCGGGCGAGCACGTAGCGGTGGTTGTCGACGAACGCGGCGGCGGTGACCTCGCCGTCGATCGCCTGCGGGATGCCGACGCCGGCCACGAGGTGAGCGCGGCCGGCGAGCGCGATGACGATCGCCTGCGTGCCGTCGGGTGCAGTCGCGATCGACTCGAGCGCGTCGAGCTCGCCGAGCTGCGTGACCTTCTTCGTGCGGAGGTCGATCCACTCGGCGGGCTCGCCCTCGTACGTCAGGATGACCTGATCGCCGGTGACGAACCGCGCGGTGCTCGGCTGCCGCTCGGTGACGAGGCGAGGCTCGATCGCATCGAGGTTCCACACGAGCAGCCGGCCCTCGGTCGCAGCGACGATCCACGGGCCGTGCGCCGACGTCGCGACGCTCGCGATCGGCTGCGGGCACGCGAGCGTGTGATCGCCGTTGTCGGACAGCACGATGATCGCGCCCTGCGGCTTGGCCGAGATCACGACCCGGTCGCGGCCCTCGAATACGCCGAGCGTGTGCTCGTTGCCGGGCGAGCGGATGCGTGTGCCGTCGCGCTCGACCTGGCCGACGCCGGTCGGGCCGGCGCTGAAGATGCGGCCGTTCGAGTACGCGACGCTGAACCGCTGACCGACGGTGATGCGGCGGACCAGGTGCGGGTCGGGCTGCATCACGAGATCGACGACCTCGTCGTCGATCAGCGCGATCAGGTGCTCGGAGTCGGCCGCCCATGTCATGTGCGCGGTCACGCCCTCGACGAGGATCTCGGCGGGCAAGCTCGGGCTCGAGCGATCGACGAGCAGGAGGTGCTGGCTGCCACCGAGCGCGATCCACCGGCCGTCGGGCGACGGCGCGACGCGGCTGACCGGCTCGGCGATCGGGACCTGGGCGGGCACGCCGCCGGCGAGGTCGAGCTTCCACACGTTCTGCGCCGGGTCGGTCCAGTACGCGAGCGGCCCCGCGATCTCGAGCGTCGCGATCGGCGTCGGCGCGGTGACCTCGCGCTTGTCGCCGGTGGCCGTGTCGAGGATCGTGATGCGGTTGCCCTGATAGAGCAGGATCTTGCGCTCGCCGTCGGCAAACCGCGCGGCGACCGCGCCCTTCATGTCGGCGAGGACGTGCGCCTCGCGCTTCGCGAGCTCGTAGATGCGGACGATGCCGTCGTCGCCGGCGGCGAGCGCGCGCTCGCCATCGCGCGAAAGCTCGAGCGAGATCGTGTGCGCCGATGCGGGAACGCTGAACGCAACGCCGTGCGTACGGGCGGCAGCACCGACATCGCGGGCCTCGCGCCACAGCTCCGAGGTCGCGAGCGGCTTCACGAGCGCGATCGCCCGCGTCGGGTCGCTCGTCGATGCGTGGCGCGCGTTCGCGAGCACGAGCTCGCGTGCGTTGCGGATCGCGTTCTCCTTCGCCTCCTCGGCGATCTTCTTCTCGCCGACCGCGATCCTCGCCTGGGTATCGGCGCGATCGCGCTCGTCCATGATGCGACCGACCAGCACGGCGGCGACGAACAGGAGCACGACGAGCGCGCCGATCGACACGCCGACCGCAGCGCGATACTTGCGCAGGAACCGGAGCAGCTTCTCGCGCGGCGTGTAGTAGTGCGACGCGACGAGCTGGCCGGTGAGGAAGCGCTGGAGATCATCGGCGAGCGCGCCCGCGTTCTGGTAGCGCTTCGTCGCGTCGTGCATCAGCGCCTTGTCGACGATCGTCGCGAGCTCGGGCGGCACGCCCTCGACGATCTCCGACAGCGGTTTCGGCGGACCGGTGACCGCCGCACGCATCATCTCGTCGGGGATCTTGTTGTGGTGCGGCGGCCGCCGCGCGAGCAGGTGATAGAGCGAGGCGCCGAGCGCGTAGACATCGCACCGCTCGTCGACGGGATTGCCGCGCAGCTGCTCGGGCGCCATGAAGCCGGGCGTGCCGAACACGATGCCGGCGCGCGTCTTCAGCTGGTCGTCCTCCTCGATCACGCGCTGGACCGGCGCGCCGTGCTCGTCGGCCTCGCCGATCGCCTTCGCGAGGCCCCAGTCGATGAGGATCGTCTCGCCGTGGTCACCGACGAGGATGTTCGACGGCTTGATATCGCGGTGAACGATGCCGCGGTCGTGCGCGTGGGCGACCGCCTGCGCCGCGGTGACGATGTGCGGGACGAGCGCGAGCCGCGCGTTCAGCGTATCGGCGCGCCCGACGAGCTCCTCGAGCGGCCGGCCGCCGACCTTGCGCATGACGTAGTACGGCGAGCCGCTCGGCGAAAACCCGGCGTCGTGGACCGGGACGATCGCGGGATGCTCGAGCCGCGCGGTGATCCGCGTCTCGCGCTGGAACCGCCGGATCGACTCGGGATCGACCGACAGCGCTTCCTTCAACGCGACGGTGCGGCCGAGCACCGTGTCGGTCGCGTTGACGACGCGGCCCATGCCGCCGCGGGCGATCTCGGAGTCGATCGTGTAGCGCCAGTCCTGCGGCATCGTGGGCGGCGCGATGCTCGGCATCGGCGCGGCCGTGTTCGGCATGACGGTCGGCAGGAGCGGCGCGGCTTCGCCGGGCATCGGCGGCGGCGCGCCGGTTTGCACGACGGCGCCACGAGGCAGCTGCATCGTGCCGAGCGGCGCGTTGTCCTCGGTCGGCAGCGCGGGCGGCGTCGTCGTGATGGCGGCGCCGGGAGCCGTCTGCATCGCAGGCGCCGGGTCGAACGCCGATACTTTCGCGGGCGCGGTCGCAGGGCTGCGACCGTCAGCGGTCACGTCTGGCTTGTCGCCATCCGCCACCGCACGAGTATGTCACGCGCGGGTGGGGAGGAGGTCGCGCTTGACCGCGCGAACGAGCGCCCAGGCGAACAACAGGCCGATGAGCGCGACGACGATCGTCACCGGCAGCACGTACCAGTAGTCCTTCGGATTCTCGCCGATGATCACCGCGTACGCGTCGCTGGGGATCGACTTGGCGACGTAGAGGCCGACGAGGTCGAGCGTCGCATCGGGCAGCGTCGTGCCGTTGACCGTGAATCCGGCGGGGGCGGAGCCCTTCAGCGCGCCCCACGTCGTCTCGTAGTGGCGCGTCACCGGATCGACGCGGGTCGACCACAGGCTCGCAGCCTCGAGCTTGGTCTGCACCGTCGCGACCGCGCCGGGCATCGCGACGTCGAAGTACGCCTGACCGTCGGTGTCGCGCGGCTGGCCCTTCGTCTCGATGCCGGCCTGGGCGAGCGCGCCCGCGCATGCCTGCACGTTCTGGTGGCGCTCGTTGTACGTGCAGACGACGGTCGCCGCGTCGGGATCGATGACGTCGAAGCCGACCTTGTCGGCGTCGCGAACGATCGCCTCGTCGCCGGAGACGGTCGCGACCTTGCCCGTCGCGAAGCCGGCGCGCACCGCGGACGCCGGCGCGAACACCGGGCGCGGATGGGCGGCGACGAACTGGCGGATCGTGTCGGCAAACGGCAGGCGATCGAGCTTGCGGAGGCGACCGACGTACGGGCCCTTCGTCGGATCCTCCCAGCCATCGCCGGGGAGCACGACCCAGACCTTCTCGCTCGAGCCGCGCAGCGGGACGACGCGCATGCCGAGGCTGTTCTTCTGCGTGCCCGTGCGAATGGCGTGCGCCATCAGCGGCTCGCCGGCGACGGCGACGAGCGAGTCCTCTTCGACCTTGTCCGCGACAATGTCGGCGACCGTTCGTTGCTGACGGTCTCCGCCCGCACCGGCGAACCGGCGATCGGGATTGAGCTTCAGCAAGAAGAACACCGAGAGGAACACGATGCCCGCGGCCGTCACGATCGTGACCTTCGGCGGCGGACGCCGCAGCGAGGTGAGCTCGGGATCGGTCGGGTTGTCCTTGGGGTAAGGAGCGCCCGGCTCGCGCTGCTGCGTGACTTCTTCGGCCATGACGGAGGCGGACGGCATCCTACCGTTCCTAACGACACCACGCCACCCGGGTCGGTTGCGACGAAGATGCCCTCTGGTTACCGTTGGATGTGGCAGTTGCCCCGCCGAGCAGCACCCGCGAGCGCCCGCTGAGCGTCGCGGATGTCGTGCGCCTCGCATCGCGGACGCTCGACGCCATCGGCGTCGTCTGGCTCGAGGGCGAGGTGACGCAGGTGACGAAGCCGGCGTCGGGGCATCTGTACTTCTCCCTGCGTGACAAGGACTCCGTGCTCCCCGCCGTGATGTGGGGACGCGACAGTCAGCGAATGAAATTTCGCATCGAGCCCGGGCAGCGGCTGCGCGTCCGGGGCCGACTCGGCGTCTACGACCGGACCGGCGGCATGCAGCTCTACGCAGACTTCGCAGAGCCGGCGGGGCTCGGCGCAGAGGCGCTCGCGCTCGAGCAGCTCAAGCAGAAGCTCGCCGCCGAGGGCATCTTCGCGCCGCAGAAGAAGCGGCCGCTGCCGCGGTTTCCTCGGCGGATCGGTGTCGTCACGTCGAAGCATGGCGCGGCCGTGCACGACATCATCCGCACCGTCCAGCGCCGGCTACCGACGCCGATCCTGATCGCCGACGCGGCCGTGCAGGGGGAGAACGCGCCGCACCAGATCGTCCAGGGCATGGCGATGCTCGTGCGCGCCGGCGTCGACGTGCTGATCGTCGGGCGCGGCGGCGGTGCGGCCACCGACCTCACCGCGTTCAACCACGAGCGCGTCGTTCGCACGATCTCGCGCTGCCCGGTGCCCGTGATCAGCGCCGTCGGTCACGAGGTCGATCTCTCGCTCGCCGACCTCGCCGCCGATGCGCGCGCGTCGACGCCGACCGCCGCCGCCGAGCTCGCAGTCGCCGACGGTGCGGCGATCGTCGAGGCGCTGCGCAAGGAGCGGCGCCGGCTCGATCGCGAGATCCACCACGTGCTCGATCGCGCGCGCCAGGATCTCGATCGCCACACGATGGCGCTGCACGCCCGCGGTGAACGCGCACTGGCGGCGACGCGCGGCCAGCTGCACGCGCTCCATCACAAGCTCGCCGGCCTGCACCCGCGCGCGAAGATCCTCCGTCACCGCACGGCGCTCTCCGATCTTGAGCGCAGGCTCGCGGCGGCGC
>JABFXX010000182.1 GCA_013368795.1 Kofleriaceae bacterium | reverse complement strand
GCTCGCTCGCGGTCAGCGGTTCCGCGACGGCTGCCTCAGGAGCGCCGTAGGCTACCGGCTCGGTCGTGGCAGCAGCCGCGGCGGTGACCGGCGTCACGCGCGCGGCGGCGACGACCGGCGTGCCAGCGGCGACCGGCGCACCCGCGGTGTCAGACGCGGCGGCCTGCGACTGCGCGCGCGCCTCGGAGACGGCACCGCGCGCCCAGACGATCGTGCTGATCGTCGCGATCATGCAGGCCGCTGCGATGCCCGCGCACGCGATCATGATCGGCCGGGGCTGCAGCGGCGCGCGCCGCGGCGGCGACGTGATCGGCCGGATCCCGCGCTCGCGCGCGATCTGATCGGTGACGTGCGGGCGCTTCGCATCGCGCTCGTCGGCGGGCGCTTCGTTCGGCTTGGTCTGATCGAGATCGAGGCCGGCGGTGATCGCCGCGACCGGCGTACGCGGGATCGGCGTTGGCGTTGTCGTCTCCGACGGCGCAGCCGTCATCGTCACCACGACGGACGTCGAACCGAGCGGCATCGCGAGCGGCTTCATCGCGTCGGACTTGATCTCGAGCCGCAGCGGCTCCTGTTGCTCCGTCGGTCGCGTCGAGCTCTCCGACTCCATCACCATCGGCTCGGCCTCCTCGGTGATGACCGCCTTCGGTGCACCGTCGAGCGGAACTGCTGGATCCTCGGGCTTCGGTGCGACGAGCGGCGCGTTCTCCGTCGTCTTCGCTTCGAACCGCGCGTCGCTCGCCGTCTCGAGTTTCGGCGTGCTGGCATCCAGGTTCGGCTCGGGCGTCTTGGCGTCTCCCGCGTCGCGCTGCTCGGGCGCCGGTGCGTCCGGGGCTGGACCGACGGTCAGCTGGTGGAGGAGCGGCAGCGGCTGCGTCCGGGCGTGCGCCGTCGGTGTGTCGGCGACGGGCGGCGGAGTCGTCTTCGTCTCCGCGCGCGTCTCGATCGGCGGCATCGTCGGCGGCCGGACCCGGACGGACTCGGCGGCCGCGAGCTTCGCGGCGACGACGATGCCGATCGGCTGCGTCGATGCTTGCTCGAGGTTGGTGCTCGACACCGCGACGGTCGGCGCGGTCGCGACGGGCTCGACGGGGATCGCGAGGTCGTCGCTGTTCGTCGTCGGACGCTCGACGACCCTCGGAACGATGCCGCTGCCGGCCGCGAGCTCCGACGGCGCCTGCTCGGGCGCGAGGTCTGCCTTGAGGCCGAGGTCGACGAATGCGGCGCCCGCCTTCGGCGAGAGATCCATGAGCGGCGGAAGCTGCAGCTTCGGCGCGAGCCCGGCGGCTCGGGTGAGCTCGGCGAGCTTGAGCGGCGCGGCCTCGCCGGTCGACAGATCGAAACGGCGATCGAGCTTCGTCTTCAACGCCTGGACGGGTGGCTTCGGCGGAAGGATCGGCGGGCGCGGGATCACGACGGGCACCTGCATCAGCGGCGCGAGCGGGACCGGCTCGGCGTTGCCGGCGCGAATCGCGTCGATCGCCTGCACCTCGCTGTTGACCGCGGTGATCGCCTCGAACTGCTCGGTCGCGACCTTGCGCTCGCTCGTCTCGCGGAGGTCGCCCTGCAGCACGACCTTGACGTCGGACAGGATCCAGCGCGCGTCGTCACCCTGGTTGTCGGCGGCCGAGAGGAACCGGATCCACGTCGCGTCGCCTGCGTGACCGATCACCTCGGCAGGGCCGCGCACGGCCTCGTCCCCCGACGAGGTTTCGAGCACGACATCGAACGGCTGCTTCGCCTTGATCTGCACCGGCACGCGCAACGAGCCGCGCGTCAGCGAGGCCCCGATGCTCTCGATCACCGCTTCCGTCGTCGCAAAACGAGTCTGCACCCGCATCGCTGCGAGATCGTTCCCCATGAGATCCACACTAGTGATCTCGGCATGTGGGAGGCGAGTCGATTCGTGTGTGATGCCTGCCGGACCGGCTCTCGCAAGTTCGCGTGACGATTCGATCTTCGTCGAGCGTTAGATCGAACCCAACGTGAACTGCGCGTGAGACGCAGGATCCAGGTCAGCCAGGTGACACTTCGTGCACCGAAAGAATGCTTCGAGCACCAACGATCTACTCGCCGCCCTCGCACGGATCGCTCGTGTGAGTCTCCGGCGGTGCGGCCGCGGGCGCGGCGGGCGCCTCCGGCGATGTCTCCTGCTGTTGCTGCTGCATGAGCGCGTTGCCTTGCTCGGCGGTGAGCAGGCTCGCGCACTTCTCGGCGGCTTCCTGGCGGGTCGACACGTGGATGAAGCAGTCCTGCGCCTCCGCGCTCCACCCATCCTGCTCGCAGCGCGCGATGATCTGCCGGCGCATCGCGTCGACCTCCTCGGTCGCCTCGCGCGCCGTGTCGCTCATCAGTGACACGAGCTGGTCGCCGACAGCGGCGCACTTCGTCGCCGGCTTCGGCGGCGCTGCCGCGGGCATCGGGGAGCCGCCGCACGCGGCGATCGCGAACAGAGCGACGGCGAGCTTCATCCAGCGATCATGTCACGGACGCCGCCGGCGATGAACTCGACGGCAACGGCGGCGAGCAGGAGGCCCATGACGCGCTCGAGCGCGCGCAGCAGCGTCTTCGGCAGGAACCGCTCGGCGCTCGCGGCGCTGCGCATCAGCAGCCACGCGGCGATGCACGTGATCGTCACGGCGACGAACACCGCGGGCGTACGCACCGGATGCCACGCGGCGCGGCTCATGAGGACCATCACGGTCGCGATCGCGCCGGGACCGGCAAGCATCGGGATCGCGAGCGGGAACACCGCGATGTCGTCGCGCCGCCGGCCTTCATCCTGCTCCTCGACGGTGCTGCGCGTCGGCGACGTCTGGGCGCGCATCATGTCGATCGACATCAGCAGCAGCATGATGCCGCCCGCAATCTTGAACGCGCCGAGCGAGATGCCGAACGCCTTGAAGATGAGACCGCCAGCGAACGAGAACGTGCACAGCGTCAGCCACGCGGCGAACGCGGCGCGCAGGGCAACGCGGCGGCGCTGTTCGGGCGTGTCGGTGCTCGTGATCGTGAGGAACAGCGGCACGTTCGCGATCGGATCGATCACGAAGAAGATCGCCGAGAGCGCGACGACGGCGAACTTGACGTCCTCGTCGCTCACTGCTTGTCCTCGGCGATCTCGAACACTTCGATGTCGCGCTGCAGCTTCGCGCGCTGCTGCCCGGTCGCCAGCTTCTCGCAGCCGTCGAGGTCGGCGAACGTCGGCGCGCCGGTGACGCAGCGACGTAGCTCCATCGACCAGCCATCGACGCCGCAGCGGCGGTGCACGATCTCGGCGAGCGGCTCGGCGCGCGCGGCAAGCTCGGGGTCCTCGCTGGCCGCGATCACCTTGCGCGCGTTGTCACTCGCCTCGTCGCAGCTCGCGCCCTTCACGCGCACGGCGGGCAGCTCCTCGGCCCCGGCCTCCGCACCGCCGCGCCAGCACCCGGCGAGCGAGAGCACGAGCACGAGGGACAGCCGCATGACGCCGCCATACTACGACGGGATCGACAGCGGCGGCAGAGGCTCGCGACACGTCCGCCAGTCGGCGGGAATGCCGTCGGCGCCGACCGCGCCGACAATGATGCCGCCGGCCATCGCGCAGGTCGTGTCGATGTCGCCGCCGACCTCGGCACACGCCCAGCAGGCGCCGGCGAAATCGTCGAGGTGCGTCGCCGCGCACCACACCGCGAACGGCACGGTGTCGGCCGCGAGCACGCGGCTGCCGTTGCCGAGCTCGGCGGCGACCGTGTAGTGCTCGGCGCGGAGCAGCGGAATCGCCCGGCGCAGGCCATCGCGCGTCGGACCCGCGGGTGTGCGCTCGACGACGGTCTCGAGCAGCGCGCGCGAATCGCGCTCGCCCGCAAACGCCAGCGCCGCCGCGACGGCGACCGCGATCGCGCCCGCCGCCCCGTCGGGATGAGCGTGCGTCGGCTGGCTGGAGCGCCGCGCGTGCTCGACGACGGCGTCGAGGTCGCCCGCGAAGTACGCCCCGATCGGCGCCGACCGCATCGCGCCGCCGTTGCCGCACGAACCCTGGCCGTCGAACACCATGCGCGCCGCGGTCGCGTACGGAATGCCGCAGTAGATCGCGTCGAGGACCTTGTGCGCGCCAGCGCCGTAGCCCCGCGCCGACTCGAGGTGGTAGCGCTGGCCGAACCGGTACGCGAGCTCCTCGATGTCGATCTCGCCGAACGCCGCGAGTGTCTCGACGATCGACAGCGCCATCGCGGTGTCGTCGGTCCACATCCACTTCTTGCGCAGCGGCGCGGTGTGATGGTCGAGCGCGAGGATGCGGCCCTCGGGGCCGATGTGGAGCAGCTGCTCGCCGAATGCATCGGCGACCGAGAGTCCCTCGAGCGAGAGCCGCGCGCGGCCCAGTGCGTCCATCATGGTGTCAAGCGTACACTATCAAGGCAGCGCGTCAAGGAACGCCTCGGTCTCGGCGAGCAGCGTCGGGAGCGAGGCGACGAGCTCGTGGCCGTCGGGCAGCTCGATCAGGCGCGCATTCGGCCGGTGCGCGACAAACTTGCGCGAGCGCTCGATCGGCACGACGTCGTCGTGCACGCCGTGCATGACGAGCGTCGGCACGGTGACGTCCGGATAGCCGACGTCGACGCGCTCGACGTCCTGGACGAAGCCGAAGTCGACGCGCGACTTGGCGCCGGTCGTGTAGTCATCGACCTCGCGCCAGCCCGTCGTGTACCACTCGTTCCATGCCGCCTCGCCGAGCGCCTCCCGCCAGCGATCGGCGAGCTGGAATGCGGGCGCGAGCAGGACGACGGCCGTCACGCGCTCGTCGAGCGCGGCGACGCGCGCCGCGGTGAGGCCGCCGAGGCTCGAGCCGATCAGGACCGTGCGATGGCGGGTGCCCACCGGCATCAGCGACGTCGCGTGATCGATCGCGCCGCGCACGGTGTCGATCATCGCCGACAGGCGCAGGTGCTCGAACGATGGCACGCGTAGGTTCAGCCGCTGGATCGCGACGCCCTTCCTCGCGAAGTACGCCTCGAACTCCACGCCCTTCTTCGACTGCGGGCCCGAGGCAAAGCCGTGGAGGTAGAGGATCGGCATGCGGGCACTCTACCGGGTGAACGGGAGCCAGGCCGCAAGCTCGAGCGCCGACGTGATGACGAGCAACCCGACCGCCCAGAACGTCAGGCGCTCGAACGCGCTGGCGTCGGCGTGATCGCGTACGCGCAGCATCCGCCAGACCGCGATCGGCGTCGGCACCAGCATCGCGAGCGCGACGCGCGCCGGAAGACCGCACGCGTATGCGATCGCGGGCCACACGAACGCGCCCGCCGTGATGGCGACGTACAGCCGCGCCGCGGTGCGCGCACCGAGCCGGACGACGAGCGTGCGCTTGCCGGTCGCCGCGTCACCCGCAGCGTCGGGAAATTCGATCGCGAGCAGCATCGCGAGCTGGAGCAGCGCCGGCGGCACGACCGACAACGCGAGCATCCGGAGTCCCGCGTCGTCGGTGCCCGCCTGCAGGTAGAACCCGAGCCACGGCACGAGCACGGTGACGACGACCGCGGTGTCGAGCTCGCCGAGGCCGGTCGCGCACAGCCGCAGCGGCGGCGCGCTGTAGAACCATGCGAGCACGCCGATGATCGCGAGCATCGGCAGCGCCAGCGAGCCCACGCTCGTCGCGATCACGCCCGAGACCGCGATGCCGATCGCGGCACACACGAGCGCGCAGATCAGCGCGACGGAGCGCGGCAGCTCGCCGTCGGGCAGCACGCGGCTGCCGCCGGACCACTTCGTCGGTGTCGCGTTCGCGCGGTCGGCGTCGTAGTCGAAGTAGTCGTTCGCGTAGTGCGTCATCAGCTGGAACGCGGTGACCGCGCCCTGGCCGAGTGCGTAGCGACCGGCGGAGATCGTGTGCCCCGTCGCCGCCGCGATCGCCGCGCCGAGCCCGTAGAGGATGAAGCCGCCGCCGAGGAACAAAGGGCGACCGAGCTTGATCACGCTGACGAGCCGGCTCACAGCACGAACCGATAGCGACACTTCTGCCGCTCACCTTCCTTGTACATCTCGGTTTCGGGCGGCAGATCGACGATGTCGATCAGCTGGCCGCCCGCGCGCTCGCACGTCCGCCGCGACGCGACGTTCTCGGGGTTGCACGTGATCCACAGGACGGAGAACCCGTGCTGCTTCGCGATCGGGAACAGCAGCTTGCACGCGCGCGCCGCATAGCGATGCCCGCGAAACGGATAGTCGACGCCGTAGCCGATGTGGCCGGCGTACTTCTCGATGAACTCGGTGTGGCCGAGGCGCAGGCTGATGCTGCCGACGCGCTCGCCGCCGACGCGCATCTCGAAGTTGTACGCGGGCACGCGATTGCGAGCCGGGTCGCCGGGCTCGCTCGAGATGAGGATCAGCTCGAGCTCAGCGTCGGTGAGCTGCAGCGTTTCGAGCTCGATGGACATCGCTGGCCGAATGTACCGTTGTCTTGCGCGCGCAGCGAACGGCTGGGCCACCGGTCGAGCGTGCGCTCTCGCTCGGTGGTCGCTGCCAGTCGAACGCGACGGTCGAGGCCGCCTCGGACCGCACGACGACCGCGACGCGGCACCTCTGCGGACCGGTCTTCAGCGTGGCGCTGCTGCCGACGATCGTCTGTGCGAGCGTCGGGATCGCCGGCTGGGTGTGCTCGTCGACGAACGCCTCGGCGGCCGCTGCGATATCCTCCTCGCACGCGAGCCCCGCGCGCAGCGGGCCGCCCGTGTGAAGCGACACGGTCATGCCGCGCGGCGCGAGGTACGGCCCGAACACCATGAGGCCACCGGGCCTGATCTCGATCTGACGGCGGTGCGACTCGCCCGGCTCCGGAGCGCCGAGCTGACCCTTCGGTGGCCGGCCGAGCGTGAATCGCTGGTAGCCGGAGCAGAGGTCGATCGCGACGGTCATGCCGTCGGCGAGCTCCTTCGCGAACTGGTGCGTGCCTTCCTTCTTCGCTTCGTTCGTGCCGATCTCGTCGGGCGAATCGCCGAAGATCGACGAGATGCCGCCGACGACCGACGACCACAGGCCTCGCTCGTCGACGTCGACATCGCCGATCGGTTCGAACTTGATATCGGGCGGCGCCGCTGGCGTGAACCACAGCGACACGACGTGATCGCCGCGCGCGTACGCGATGTCGAGCGAGCCGCGCAGCGTCGCCGTCACGCGGAACTTGACGTACTCGTGCACGTCGAACGTGCCGCCGCCCTTCTTCTGCGACTTGTCGGCCCACTGCCAGCCGAGACCGCCGAGCGTGAACGTGACGTTCGTGCCGGCGTTCTCGATCTCGCAGTCGCGCATCCACAAGATGCCGCTGACGACCTCGTGGCGCACCGGATCGCGCAGGCCACGAAACGCGCCGCGGATCATCTCGCACGCCTTCGCCGACGCGACCTCGGCGAGCATCACGCGCAGATCGGCATCGCCGGCCGCGCCGCGCACCGGCGCCTTCGCGGCGGGCGGAGGTGGCGGAGGCGGCTCCTTCTTGCTGCATCCGAATCCTCCGCAGACCAGCGCTCCGACGACGACCGAGATGACTCGCATGTCATTCGATCGTGCAAGGAGCACACCCTACACCGGCGCGCGCGAGCGCTCGCCGCTTCGTCGAACGGACTGTTTCAGCCGCAGCCGCCGCCGTCGCAGCTCGTCGAGCACGTCGAGCCTTCGGCGCAAGACGACGTGCAGTTGCCGCCGTCGCACTCGAGGTTGCACGTCGCGCCGCCCTCACACTGCGCGAGGCAGCTGCCACCGTCGCACTCGCGGTTGCAGATCGAGCCCTCGTCGCACGCGAGCGTGCAGTTGCCGCCGTCGCACGAGGCATTGCAGACCGCGCCCTCGCTGCAGTGGAACGCGCAGTTGCCGCCGTCGCAGCTCCAGTCGCAGATGCCGCCGCTCGGGCAGTCCTGGCCGCGCCCGTCCCAGACGACGACCCCGCCCTCGACCGGCTGACCGTACGGCTGCGGAGCTGCCGGCGGCGGGGTCTGGGCGCGGGCCGCGCACGCGGCGAGGTAGGCGAAACCGAAGACGAACGCGAGTCTCTGCATGGGTCCTCCGTCCCAGGAGAGCCGCGAGACCGCGGATCGGTTTACCTGCCCCAACCTGTCGGTTCGCTCGACATCGTGAACTTCAGCTCGCCGGCTCCCGCGAGCTGGGCCTGGGTCAGCTTCGGCAGGCCGAGTGCGACGCCGTCGAGCTCGACGCTCTTGACGTAGGGCCCCTCGCCCTCGGCGACGATCACGAGATCCTTGCCGCCGAGCGTGACGCGCGCCTTGGGGAACAGCGGCGCACCGAGGATCCACTGATCGCTGCCGGCGACCGGATAGAGGCCGAGCGTCGCGAACACGTACCACGCGCCCATCGTGCCGCCGTCGTCGTTGCCCGGAACGCCATCGGGCTGGTCCGAGTACATCGTGTCGACGAGCCAGCGCACCCACTCCTGGGTCAGGTCCGGCCGGCCGAGCTGGGCGAACAGAAACGGCGCGTTGAGATCGGTCTCGTTGCCAGCCCAGTAGTAGCGGCGCGGGAAGTTCGCCGCCGACTCGTCGGAGCTATCCCAGTCGTCCTTCGTCAGCGTGAACATCTCGGTGAGCTTGGCGATCGCGGCGTCGCGGCCGCCGAGGATCTCGGCGATGCCGTCGGGATCGTGGATGCCTGCCATGAACAGCGACTGCCACGCATCGGCCTCGGCATACTCGTCGAGCCACGTCGTCGGATCGAACGGCCCCGACGGGAACGAGCCGTCCGCGTTCCGCGCGCGGATGAAGCCGACGCTCGGATCGTAGAGCTCGCGCCAGCCGTGGCTGCGCTCGAGCAACATCTCCTTCATCGGCGACGTCGCGATCTGCGCGAGCGCGAAGTCGTCGTGCGCGTACTCGGTCGTCAGGCTCGCCGAGCGGTACGGACCATTGGGCACGTAACCGTGCTGGATGTAATCGGCGACGCGATCGCGCCCGCCGAGCTGCGGTGCCGTTCCCATCGCGGCATCGACGAGCAGCTGGTAGCCGTTGTCGGGCACCTCCTGCATCGCACCGCGCGCGATCGTGTCGGCGATCGCGATCTCGGCGCTCGCACCGAGCATCGTGCCGGACTCGCCGATCGCGACCGGCCACTTCGGGAACGAGCCGAGCTCGCTCGCGAACGTGACGAGCGAGTACGTCTGATCGATCGCACTCTGCGGCGCGAGCCACGAATAGAGCGGCGCGACGGTGCGGTACGTGTCCCACAGCGACATGTCCGAGACCATCTGCCAGCCCGCGTCGTGCGAACGCACCGGCTTGCCGGCGAGCACGAACTGGCGATCGTGATCCTCGATCACCGTCGGCATGAGGAACGCGTGATAGAGGCTCGTGTAGAACGTCCGGCGCTGCGCGGGCGAGCCGCCGGTGAGGCGCACGACCTCGAGCTTCGCGCGCCATGCATCGCGCGTCGCCGCGTACACGGCATCGAAGTCGACGACCGGGACCTCTGCCGCGAGGTTGCCGCGCGCTCCGTCGAGCGACACGAGCGACATGCCGATCGCCAGCGTCGTCGTGCCTTGCGGCAACGTCAGCGCGACGCCGGTCGCCCACTGACTCGCCGCGGCGAGCGGCGCGGTCGCGCGGATCGAGAAGTAGATCGTGTAGCCGCCGAACCCTCCCGACATCCCTCCCTTGTGATGGAGGGAGCCGCTGACCTCGTCGGCGGTGACGGTGATCTCCTGCGCGTCGATCATGCCGCCGTCGAGCACCTTCGCGAGATCGACGACGACCGCACCCGCGGCCGGCATCGTGTAGCGATGCACCGCGACGCGCGCCGTCGCGGTCAGCTCGACGTCGATGCCGCTCGCGAGCTTCACCGCGTAGTAGCCGGCCTCGGCGCGCTCGTCTTCCTTCGCGAACAGCGCCTCGTAGTCGACGACGCTCGTCTTGCTCGCATCGAACGCGAGCGTCGGCATCAGCGACAGCACGCCGTAGTCGGTCGCGCCCGTCCCGTGCATGTGCACCGACGAGAAACCCTGGATCCGGTTGTCCTCTGCGAAGTAGCCGGAGTAGTGCTGGAAGTTGACGGTGCCGAACAGGCCGTTCGTATCGGGGCCGGGCTTGGCAAAGCCGTGCGGGAACACGGCGCCGACGAAGCAGCTGCCATGCGCGAACCCGAGGCCGCCGGTGCCGATCCGCGGATCGACGTACTCGGTCGCATCGACGACCTCCGGCAGCGGCGGAGCGCCGCCGTCCCCACAAGCCGCGAGCCACGGCAAGACCGCGACCGCGATGCCAACAAGACCCCTCATCGGGCGCACTCTACAGCGGAGGTCCGGCGAGGAGGTAAGCTTCGTGGAACGACGATGACGACGAAGCGTGACTCCTCGTTCGCGAGTCTCGAGAAGCTCCGCGACCAGCTCCCGCCCGGACCCGCGCCGGTGGAGAAGGCGCCTGCACAGCCGAAGGGTCCATCGCGCGCGGTCGTGCGCATGGAGCGCAAGCAGCGCGGCGGCAAGGAGGTGACGGTGATCGAGAAGCTCGAGCTCAAGCCCGCCGAGCTCGAGAAGTGGTGCAAGGAGCTCAAGCAGGCCCTGGGCTGCGGCGGCTCGGTCGAAGGCGACGCGATCATGCTGCAGGGCGATCTGCGAAAGCGGGTGCCCGACGTCCTCACGAAGAAGGGCGTCGGCAAGGTCACCGTCGGTTAGAAAAGTCCCAGAGGTGCCCACAGGTTGCAGCGGCTAATCGACTTGCCGTGGTGGGGTCGACCAGCCGCCCCGCTGGCTGATCCAGTTGATCTTCAACGCGATGCGTTGCGCGCTGGCCGCCGCTAACCAACGCGATCTGCTGCGATCGTCGATCTCACAGCGCGTCAAACGAGCTGGCCTCGGCCTTGCTGAAAGAGCCGGCAGCCATGCGCAACCTCTTCCTCGCGACCAGCCTCACGCTCCTCGCTACGGCCGCCTGCAATGACTCGGTCGGCGATCTGGTGGACCCTCCGGTCCTCAAGGTCACCTCCCCGCAGCGCAGCCTGATCCAGGACAAGGCGGGTCTCGTGACGGTCACCGGCACGGTGGCGCCGAACGACTCGGGTGCGCTGATCAAGAAGGTCACGGTCAACAACGTGCCCGCGGCGGTCGCGGCGGACGGCACGTTCACGGCGTCGATCCAGGTGAAGCCGGGCGCGATGCTGATCCACACCGAGGCGGTCGACGAGGCCGGCGGCAAGGCGACCGACACGCGCTCGGTCGAGGCCGGTCAGCTCCGCGCGCCGAGCGCGAACATCGAGAACGCCGTGACGATGGCGGTCTCGAAGCCGGCGTTCGCGCGCATCGCCGACGCGGCAGGCACGATGATCGAGGGCGTCGACATGGCGGCGCTCCTCGCGCCGATGAACCCGCTGATGCACTCCGGCGACGAGAGCGGCGAGGACTGCCTGTTCGCGCGCCTCTACGTCGACAACTTCAAGATGTCGAACGCGACGATCACGCTGGTCCCGGTGAACGGCGGCCTGGCGTTCTCGGCCAAGCTCGACAACGTCGACATCCCGGGCCGCGCGCGTTACGCGGTCGCCTGCGCCGATGGCAGCAACAACGTGCGCGTCACCGCGTCGAGCGTCCTCGTCAAGGGCACGCTCGTCATCACGCCCGACGGCATGAAGGGCTTCAAGACGGACCTCGCCGGCGAGACCGTCCAGATCACCGGTCTCAACATCTCGGCCTCGGGCATCCCGGGCACCGTGCTCGACATGATCCCGCTCGACACGCTGATCGCGAAGGCGGCGCCGCTCGCGGCGAAGCTGTTCATGGGCCCGATGATGAACAAGGCGCTCGGCGGCCTCAGCGGTCCGCAGACGCTCGACGTCCTCGGCAAGCAGGTCACCGTGCAGGTCGATCCGTCGGACATCGCGTTCGACACCGACGGTGGCCTGATCACGCTCGACATGAAGATGCTGATCGGCGGTACCGAGAACAGCAAGGGCTTCATCTTCACGGACAACGGCATCCCGACGATGGATCCGGGCAACGGCCTCGAGGTCGGTCTCGCCGACGACCTCGCGAACAACGTCGTCTCGCAGCTCGTCGCGACCGGCCTCTTGAACCTCCACATGCCCGCCGAGGGCGGCACGTTCGACGGCACCGAGATCGCGATGACCTCGCCGCCGATGATCAGCGCGGACCCGGCCGACGGCAAGATGCGCCTCGTCCTCCCCGACATGATGTCGACGTTCACGCTGCAGGGCACGCCGGTCGGTCGCGCCGCGATCAACGCGACGGTCGACCTCAAGGTGATGCCGGCGAACAACGGCTACGGCATCGCGGTCGAGCTCGGCAAGCCGGAGATTCACGCCGACGTCCTCGACGACATCGAGAACCAGACGACGCTCGCCGACGAGGACCTCGGCAAGGCCGTCGAGATCACGCTCAACTCGCAGATCGCCACGATCAGCGCGCTGCTCGGCGGTATCCCCCTGCCCTCGCTGCCGGCGGGCCTGCAGATGAAGGACCTGTCGATCACGTCGGATGACGGCTACGTGATGATGAAGGGCGCGCTGGAGTAAGCTCGTCGCCGATGGCGGCGAAGCAGAAAGTCGTAGCCAAGAAGAAGCCGGCAGCGAAGAAGCCGGCACCGAAGAAGAAGGCGGCCGCGAAGAAGGCGCCGCCGAACAAGAAGCAGCCGGCCCACGCGAGGCCGGCTGTTGCCGTTTCCGAGCCGATCATCGCGAGCGCGGTCGAGAAGCTCGGCGAGGTCACCGCGCCGTCGGGAACGCTCGCGCTGTTCGACGTCGGGCTCGTCGGCTACCTGCCGCGGCCCGCGCTCGAGCCCGCGCTCGTGAAGGCCGAGGTGCCGCGCGACCGCGCGCTCCCGGTGTTCGGCCGCCGCGTCGGCAAGGGCCGGTTCGCCGAGTGCTGGGACCACGTCGCGGTGAAGCTCGGCGACGGCGACGTGACCCATTCGAAGAAGCTCGGCGAGGCCGGCGTCGACTTCGCGCGGCTCGTCGCGATGGACCACGGCGCGCTCGATCACTGGCAGCACGAGGACTCGCTCGACGGTCTCGCCGACTTCGTGTTCTGGGGCCGCGATGCCGCGTCGCTCGCGCGTGCGATGCGCGCACCATCGACGAAGGAAGGCTTCGGCTGGAGCGACCTGACCGTCGAGGCGGCCGAGGCGAAGGCGCTCGAGGCCGACAAGATCAAGGCCGAGAACCACTGGCTGCTCGCGATGGACTACCGGCCGCACTCGCACCACTTCCACGCGCTCGCGGAGGCGCGCAAGAGCAAGAACGGCGCGGGCACGATCACCGTCGGCGACGCGAAGATCTGCCTGTTCTTCACGAGCTGGGGCGACGGCGTGTTCCCGATCTTCCTCGATCTCGACGCCGACGAACGCCCGGTCCAGGTCCGCGTCCAGCTCAATACCGCCGATGCCGCGGCCGCGACCGCTAGAACTCGATGATGTCGTCGGGGAAGTTGTACTCGTGGCGCGGCAGCTCGACCGTCGAGATCGGCGCTCCGGTCAGCCTCGCGATCCCGATCTGAGGCAGCGCGCCGAGCAGGCGCACGAACCGCACGCTCGCCTGTTCGGCGAGCGCCTCGTCGGCCTCGGCGACGCGACGGTAGAGCGACAGCGCGGTCAGCGGATGCCCCGCGTGCTCGGCGCAGACCGCGGCGTTGTAGCGCATCTCCGACAGCTGGCGCTGCTTCCAGTACGAATTGGCCACGTCCGTCTCGGCGAGCCGGTCGGCGAGCGACGCGTAGGTATCGGCGCAGCGTCCGTAGTCGGCGCTCGCGTGCGTCTTGCGGGCCGCGCGCTCGAGCTCGTCGGCGTCCTCGCGCGCGAACTGGATCTGCATCTCGCGGAGCCTCCCCGCGAGCTCGGGGCGGCGAAACGTGATCACGGGATCATCGGCGAGGCGCTCCACCCACTCGTGCAGCTCGGAGATGCGTCCGTCCTCCAGGAGCCTGCCGAGCAGCTCGAACACCGCGTCGCCGGCGGCGGGCAGCCGCGGCGTGTGGATGATCCTCGCGATCAGGATGTCCTCGCTCTCGTCGACCTGCGTCGGCGAGGCGAGCTCCTCCTCGCTCGCCCCGGCGATTGCGATCGCGGGCCAGAGGACGCCGAGCGCGAGCGGGAGGAGCCTCACGCACGGATCGACACGGCAGCCGCCGCGCGGGTTGCACGTCAGCGCACGACGGCGATGCTGCGGTAAGGCTGCGGCGCGTCCTCGTCGGGCTCGGCCGACTCGAGGAGGTGAACCGCGTCGCGCCAGCCGTGCAGTGTCCCGACGTCGACATACGCGGTGCCGGCGTGTGCCGCCCACGCCGTTCCGCCGCGCGACACCCACTCGGTGACGAGCGTGCCGATGTAGGGGTCGCCGCGGCCGGGCTCGCGCCACAGCGCGTACAGCTCGCCGAGGATCCGCCCGGGCAGCTTGAACGCACCCCAGATCCAGCGGCTCGTGGCGGTCGCCTGCTTGACCTGGATCTCGCGCACGCGTCCGTCGGGACCGCTGACGACCGCATCGAAGTGCTGCGGCTCGTCGACGGGAAAGCAGAGGAACGAGAACCGATCGTCGGGTAGCTCGGCGAGCGCGTCGGAGGGATACCAGATCGTGTCGGGCAGGCCGACGAGGACCGGCTCGTCGGGCGCGATGAACGGCAGCGCCTGGAAGATCGCGTCGCACAGGCCACCGGGAGATTGCTGCACGACGTACGCGAACCGGACGTCGCGCATACCGCCCGCGAAGTACTCGATGATGTCGGACTTCGTCGGCGAGATGACGAAGCAAATCTTCGTCGCGCCCGCGAGCAGCATGCGCTCGATCAGGTACTCGCTGACCGCGCGCGGTCGCTCGACGCCGTTGTCGATCCGGCTGCCGACGGGCAACAGCTCCTTCGAGAACGCGAGCGGCTGGATGCGGCTGCCGATGCCTGCGGCGGGAATGATGCCCCACGTCATGGTCATGCTCCGGTGATGAGGGAGAGCAGCTCGCGGGCGCGCTGCGTGCCCGAGTGCTCGTCGAGCGTGCGTTCACGAGCGCGCTTGCCGATCGAGGCGAGCTCCTCGGCGGACAGGCCGAGTGCGGCGAGCGCATCGTCGGTCGTCGTCGCGATCAGGATCTCCTCCTCGGGCGTGAAGAACGTATCGAGTCCCGGCCAGCTGTCGGTGATGACGGGCACGCCGCACGCGGCCGCCTCGAACAGCCGGCCCGATGGGCAGTAGCCGAGCCGGGCCATCGGCGTTCGCGTCACGTTCAGCGTCACCGGGCTCGAGCAGTAGAACGCGGAGTGCGCGGGCGGTGGGACGTGATCGTGGCGCCGAACATTGGCCGGCCACTCGACGTGATCGGGATATTGCGAGCCACCGAGCACGAACGTCTCCGCCGGCCGTCGCCGGGCAGACGCGAGGAACAGCGCGTCGAGCATGTCCTGGCGATCGTGCGACCACGTGCCGAGATACGAGCATGCCGCCCGCCACGCCGGATCCGTGGGAACCGGCTTGTGGTGGTCGGGATCGACGCTGCCGTACAGCGGCTCGCACTCGCGAGCGCCGAGTCGATCGCGGAGCAGCTCGAGCGCACGGCCGCCGGTGAAGCTGAGCACGAGGTCGAAGTCGCCGAGTCCCTGGGGCGGCAGGTACGGGACGTCCTTGCCGGCTTCGAGCTTCTCGAGCGTCACCGGCGTGTCGAGATCGTAGAACACGCGCGTCGCGGTCTTCGCGTCGAGCACGCTCGCGCACGCCGCGCGGCCGTCGGGACAGTACGACGTGACGATCGCGGCGTCGCAGTCGTGGATCGTCGCGCGCGCCTCGCCGCGGATGTCCTCCCACGCGCCGTACAGGCGAAGCTTCGCGGCGCCGGGAAGCACGGGCAAATCACGGTGTGCTGCGTAGTACGGGGCATCGCGTTCGTAGAACACCACCTCGTGTCCCTCGCGATCGAGTGCGCGAATCAAGCTGCGCCAGAGCGTCGCGTGGCCGTTTCCCCACGACGAGCTCACCGTGAGACCGAAGATCACGATTCGCATCGTTGCCTCCCTGGCTCGATCCGGTAAGAAGCGATCGCATGTCGCTCGAGATCATCGCGACCGCGGACGCGACATTGACGGCGGCGGCGTGGCGCGCCGACACGTTCGACTTCTGGGCGTTCGATCGCCACGTCGACCTCCTCGCTGCACGCGGTGAGCCGCTGTGCGTCGTGCCCGAGATCGTCGAGGAGGTTGCGCTGCGCACGCAGCGTCTCGTGCCGAAGCGCAACGGGGCGACCGAGGTTAGCTGGTTCACCGTGGCGCTCGCGGCACATCGCGTACGGCACGACACGAGCAAGCCGCTCGTCCTCGCCGACCTCGATCACGCGATCGATTCGTGGCAGTGGGCGCTCAGGCTCGATCCGCAGGCGAGCGCCGCGGTGCAGCTGGCGACGCTGTTCCACGATATCGAGCGACTCGTCAGCGAAGCCGACACGCGCATCGAACAGCACGCGGCCGACTATCAGGCGTTCAAGGACGCGCACGCACGCGCCGGCGCGATGGTCGCGCGCGAGATCTTCGACGGTGCCGGCGTGCCGCAGGAGATCGCCGACGAAGCATTCAGGCTCGTCGAGACGCACGAGCGTGCGGGCCCCTCCGATGCGGTCCAGCTGGTCAACGACGCCGACGCGCTGTCGTTCTTCTCGCTCAACAGCCCTGGCTATCTCGCGTACTTCGGTCCCGAGCAGACCGCGAAGAAGGTCGCGTACACGCTCGCGAGGATGTCCGATGCGGCCAGGCACTGGCTGAGCCGGATCCGGATCCCCGCCGGCGTCCTTCAGCACGCGTAGCGCCGCACCATCGCTGCACAGAACTCGGCGTACTCCTCGGGATGGCGAGGAGGACTCGTGTAGTGAGGCTCGATGCCGGCGTCCTCGGGCGTGAAGCAGAACGTCACGGTGACATCGAACGGCTCGAGCGCCTTCATCTGGCGATCGAACCAGGCCTCGCGGCCCGGTCGCGCGTAGTCGGACCACGACAGGCCGGTGCGCAGCTTCTTGACGCGCATCTCCTCGAGCCACTTCACCGCGGTGTCGAGGCGATGGTCCTCGAAGTGGAACCACTGGCACACGCCGACCTCGTCGGTGTGATCGGCGAGTACGCGCGCGGATGGCTTCGGCGTGCCGTCCTCGCGGATCACGCCCATGTAGAAGTGCCGGTAGTACGACGAGCCCTCGGCCTCGCGATGCCGCGTTGTCGCCGGCCATGCGCGAGGCAGATCGAGCAGGCTGTACCAGTGGATGCGCGGCGAGAGCCCTCGGATCAGCTCGATCGTGCGCGCGAGGCCGTGTGCTTGCACCCAGTCGGCCCCGAACGTCGAGACGCCGACCTCGCTGATCCAGACCGGGAGCTTCGTGACGGCCTGGACCTCGGCGAGCTTCGCCGGCCACTCGTCGAGCTGCCAGTGGTTCCAGTCAAGCGGGAAGCCGTGCACCGCGACGGCCTCGACGTGATCGAGCACGCCCTGACCTTCCATGTTCTTGATGAAGCCCGGGTCGATCGGCGAGATGCCCCCGAGGACGCGCGGCAGGCCGGCATTCTCGGCGTGGACCGCCCGCGCGGCGAGCGTTGCCATCGTCGCGAAGCGGCTCCAGTCGGGATCGAGCTGGAAGTCCCAGTGCGACTTGTTGTTCGGCTCGTTCCAGATCATCACTGCTTCGATCACGGCACGACCTCCGCGTCGGACTCGATCGAGCGCCGCGCCGTGTGGCGGCACAGGTAGACCTCGTCCTCGGCGCGCGTCTCGATCGCGAAGCCCGCGCTGCGCAGCATGCCCTCGACGCACGCGCGATTCGGAATCCACCAGTTCGTCCAGTCACCGGCGTAACACTTCTCGACGAAGTACATGGCGGGGTGACCGGGGCGCTCGAACACGTCGGTCTCCTCGAACGGATAGTCGCCGGCGACCGCGACCGGCTCGGGGCCGCGCAGCATCGACTGGAACAACAACAGGTCGCGCGCGACGTGGTCATGCAGGAGGTCGAGCGCGAGCAGCGGATGGCGCAGGTGGTAGAGCACGCCCATGAAGATCACGAGATCGAAGCGCTCGCCGAGCTCGGCGACGCGATAGACGTCGAGCTCGCGCAGCTCGATGTCGTGACCGAGCACGTCGGCCGCGAGCCTCGCCTGGGCGAGATACCGAGGATCGGAGTCGACGGCGACGACGCGCCCCGCGCCACGCTTCTTCATCTCGAACGCATAGAAGCCGGCGTTGCAGCCGATATCGAGCACGGACTTACCCGCGAGATCGGCCGGCAACGCCGACGCAAAGCGCGCGAACTTGGTGCGTGGGTAGTCGCCGAGGAAGTGGTCGGGCGCGGTCTCGATCCCGTCGAGCGTCAGGTTGTGAAACCACGGCCCGAGCTCGCGGATCCTTGCCTCGAGCGAGCTCTGCATCAGTGAACCTCGTCGAGATAGCGCTCGAGCTCGCCGACGCGATGCGCCGGCGTGTGCTCGGCGAGCACGCGCGCCCGCCCTCGCCTGCCGATCTCGCGACGCTTGTCGTCGGAGATGTCGCTCAGGTAGCGCATCACGTCCTCGGTGTCGCGCGCGAGCAAGATCTCGCGGTCGGGCTCGAACAGCTGATCGAGGCCTCGCCACGTGTCGCTGATGATCGGCACACCGCATGCCGCGGCCTCGAACAGGCGCACGCTCGGCGACCAGCCGCAGTCCGTCATCTCGCGGCGCGTGACGTTGAGCGCGAACGCGGCGCGGTTGTAGAACGCGCGATGGTGATCGGGCCCGAGGTGCTCGATGCGCTCGACGTTCGCCGGCCACTCGAGGTGCTCGGGATACTGCGGCCCGGCGACGACGAAGTGGCGCGACGGCGAGCGCTTCGCAGGCTCGACGAGCAGGCGCTGGACGATCGGCTGGCGATCGTCGCTGTACGTGCCCATGTACGCGAGGTCCCAGCGTTGCGTCTGGGGGTCGGGCGCGTAGAGCTCGGGGTCGACCGAGCAATACAGCGCCCTCGCGTGAGGCGAGCCGAAGTCGCGCTCGATCCGATCGAGCGTCGGGCCACCGGTGAACGACAGGTAGAGCCGATAGCGACGCACGTGCTCGGGTGCGAGGTAGGCGCAGGAGCCGGCGGTCAGGCTCGCGAGCGTCACCGGGGTGTCGATGTCGTAGAACGCGGTGATGCCGCGCGCGTTGTCGAGGACCCAGTCGCCGACCTCGATGCCCTCTGGGACATACGACCCGACGATGACGACGCTGGCGTCGCGGACGAGCGAGGTGAAGCGGTCGCGCAACTCGGACAGCGAGCGATAGATCGACGTCCGGCAGTACGCCGGCTGCGGCAGGTCGCGGTTGTCCGCGTACCACGGCACGTCGCGCTCGAGGAAGTGCACCTCGTGACCTCGCGCCGCCAGCGCGCGCACGAGCCCTCGATATGTCGTCGCGTGACCGTTGCCCCACGACGACGTGATCGACAGGCCGAGCACGACGACCGACTTCGGTCTCGTCTGCGCGTGGCGCGACGTGACCCCGAGTGCAGCCTCGACGTCGAGCGCGCGATGCGCATAGGTGTGCTCGCGCAGCATGCGTGCGTAGGCGCGGTCGCCGATCTCCTTCGCACGTTGCGGCGAGATCGTCGCGATGTGGCGGGCGACCTCCTCGCCACGCTCGGCGACGAGCACCTCGCGACCTGGCTCGAGGAACTGCTCGATGCCGACCCACGCGTCGGTGATGAGGCAAGCGCCCGCACCGGCGGCCTCGAACACGCGCGTCGCCGGCGAGTAGCCGTAGCTCGCCATCGAGTCGCGGCTGATGTTCAGCACGGCGACCGGCGAGATGTTGAATGCGTTGTGGTCGCGCGTGTAGACGTGGCCGACGTAGTCGACGTT
Organism: Kofleriaceae bacterium; assembly: GCA_013368795.1. Lineage (GTDB taxonomy): Bacteria > Myxococcota_A > Polyangia > Haliangiales > Haliangiaceae > JABFXX01. Next base: position 20,534 of record JABFXX010000182.1, on the reverse strand, counting down.
CGGCGGGAGCTGCTTGTCGTCCCAGCCGGCTCCGCCGAGCAGGAACGTGTGATCGGGAAGCGACTCGGCCGCACCGAGGAAGAACTCGTCGACGCGCGCCTCGCGATCCGGCAGACGGTTGCCGAGGAACCCGAGCGATGCGCGGAACCGCAGATCGGGCGCGACCGGGTGATGCGTCTCGGGATCGAGCGCGTTGTAGATCGGCACGCACCTCCGCGCGCCGAGCCGCTCGTATGCCTTCACGACCGGCGGTCCGCCACCGTAGGTGAACACGAGGTCGTAGCGAGGGATCAGCGAGCCGAACGGATCCGTCGGATCGGCGCCGACGCGATCGAGCGTCGCCGGCGCGTCGACGTCCCAGAACGCGACGAGCGTGCGAGGCGACTGCAGGTCGAGCACCGCGCGCTCGAGCAGCGCGTCGTGGACGCCGACGCCGCTCGCCTTGACGACGAGGTCAGCGCCCTTCGCGCGATCGAGCATCTGGTGGACCGCCTCGACGGTCGGCGGATACACGACGACGGTCGCCCACGGCGGATCGGCGATATCGCGATGCTTCTGGCGATCGTACGCGTCGGGCTCGTAGAACGTGACGCGATGCCCGCGGTCCGCGAGCGCGCGCACGATGCCGCGGTAGTACGTCGCCGCGCCATTCCAGTACGCCGACACGAGGCTCGAAGCGAAGAACGCGATCTTCATGTCAGCTCCTTCAGGATTCCCATCAGCTCGTCGACGCGATGGGCGCAGGTGTGACGTGCGAGGATCGTCTCGCGGCCGTGACGTGCGAGCGCGAGCGCGACACCGCGGTCGTGGAGCAATAGCCGCAGCTGCTCCTTCATCTCCGCCGAGTCGCGCGCGACGAGGTAGTCCTTGCCTGCCGTGAACAGGCCCTCGGTGTCGTGCCACGGCGTCGACACCAGAGGGATCCCGCACGCGAGCGCCTCGAACGGCCGGATCGTCGGAATCCCGGGCAGCTTCTCGACGTAGGGCCGCCGCGGCACGTGCACGGTCACCGCGTGACGCGCGAACACCGCGGGGACGTGGAAGTTCGGCAACCAGCCCGCGTACGTGATCCCGGCCGCCTCGAGCGCGGTCCGCGCGTGATCGGGATAGCGAACACCGTGGACGCGCGCGCGCAGGCGAAGCGACGCGACCGGATCGATCAGCATCGCGCGCAGCTCGGCCGAGCGCTCGTCGTCGCCCCAGTTGCCGACCCACACGAGGTCACCGTCGCGCGTCGTCGACGGATGCGGGAAGAACGTCCGCGTGTCGGCGGCCTCGTGCCAGGTCCAGGCGCGAGCGTGCCAGCCGTGATCGCGATACAGGTCGCGGATCACCGAGCCGAATGCGAGCACGCCGTCGTAGTTGGACAGATCGTATGCCGCCATCTCTGCGGGCGCAGTGACCGAGCGATGGTGCGTGTCGTGAAACAGCAGCGAGTACGACCGCGAGCGCGCGCGATGCACGCCGATCCTCGCGACGAGCTTCGGCTCGTTCCACTCGTGGACGATCGCGACGTCGACGCCGTCGAGCGCGGCGTCGAGATCGAGCTCGGCACCGTAGCGGCGGCTGTCGAGCCCGCGATAGACCGAGTGAAATGCGACGAGCGCGGCCGCGCCGTGATCGCGGACGAGGTTCTCGACGCTCCACGCGTCGCGGGGCTCGTACACGGTGACCTGGTGGCCGCGCGCGAGCAGCTCGAGCACGACACCGCGCAGGAAGTGGGCGTTGCCGTGATTCCAGTCCGAGATCAGCGAGTGATAGAACAGCGCGAACTTCACGCGACCTCCGTCGCTGCGCCGAGCAGCTCGGTGTAGAGCGCGTGGTACGACGTCGCCATGCGTGCCGGCGTGAGCTGCAGCGCGCGCGCTCTGGCGGCGGCGGCGAGCGTGCGCCGGCGCAGAGGATCCTGCGCGAGCGTGTCGAGTGCGGCGGCGAGCGCGTCCGGCTCGTCGGTGCGGACGTAGACGGCACAGTCGCCCCAGACCTCGTGAAGCGAGTCGATGCGGCCGAGCACGAGCGCGCAGCCCGACAGCGCGGCCTCGACAACCGACAGCCCGAACGGCTCGTAGCGTGCTGGCAGCGCATAGATCGCGGCGCGGCTCATCCAGCCGGCGAGCGACTCGCGATCGAGCTCGCCGAGCATCGCGACGCCGCCGGTCGAGATGCAGTCGAAGCCGCGCGGACCTTCGGTGGGACCGGCGACGTAGATCGGCCACGACACGCGCGCCGCCGCCGCGTCGAGCATCTGCAGCCCCTTCGCTTCATCCCACAGCCTGCCCGCCGACAGCACGAACGGCTCCTTCGGCCCCGTCGTCCACAGATCCGGATCGCGGCCGTTCGCGATCACGCGGATGTCGAGCTCGGCGCCGTACTCGGCCTTCACCATTCGCGCGAGCGCGTGGGTTGGCGCGACGACGCGGTCCGCGGAGAAGAGGCCCATCGTGACGCGACGGCGATACTCGTTCCACTCGGCCGGCGCCGCCTGGCCTCGCACCGCGCGATGCCACGAGCACACGCACGAGTGCGCGACGCACACGACGGGCGCGTCGAACCTCAGGCCCGCGTGTGCGTAGCCGTTCACGTGGACGATGTCGGGTTGCAGGTGCCGCGCGACGCCGCACAGCCACTCGCCGGCGCTATCGACGTCGCGCCACGGATCGCGCATCCACTCGAGCGCGAACTCGCTCGAGACGAGTCGCGCATTCGGTAGCGCGTCGGCCTCGCGCCGCTGCGCGGTGGTCGGCTCGCGCCCCATCGTCGCGATCGTGACGTCGACGCCGAACGGCGCGAGCGCCCTGACGAGCTCGCACGTATAGGTCCACACGCCGCCGACGGTGTCGGCCGTCATGAGTACGCGCAGGCTCAATGGCTACCTCCGTCGTAGATCCGGTCGAGCACGCCGGCGAGCTGGACGAGACGCTCGGCCTCGGGGTCGAAGCGCGGCTCGCGCGCGAGCTGGCGCACCCACGCGATCGCGGCACGTCCACCCCAGTCGTCGGGCGGGCTCGCGATGCGCTCGCGGCTCGTGCCGATGAAGCGCTCGGCGATGAAGTCGTAGAACGAGCCGTTGACGTTGTGCAGCGCGACGCCACCCGCGGTGCCGTAGATCGACGCCTCGATCACCGCGTCGCGTCCGGCGGAGATCCGCCACGAGCACGCGAGCCTGACCGAGATGCCACCGTCGAGCTGCAGCTGCACGCTCGCGTAGTCCTCGACCTTGTCGGAGCCAACGACGAGCGGCCGGCCGCCCGCGTGCAGCATGCTGTCGACCTGGACGACGGTGCGGTAGTCGAACAGCCATAGCGCGAGATCGACCAGGTGCACGCCGAGGTCGATGACGCAACCGCCGCCCGACGCGTCCTTCTTGTAGAACCACTCCGCATCTGGCCCGTACGCGTTGTGGAACACGAGGTCGACCGCATACGGACGGCCGACGCCGCCGCTGCGAATGACCTCGCGCATCTTCTGCACGGCGGTCGTGTGCCGGTACGACAGGTCGACGCCGAGCAGGCGATCGGCGGAGCGCGCGGTATCGACGATCCGTCGCGCCTCGACGGCCGACCGACCCAGCGGCTTCTGGCAGAACACCGCGACGCCTCGCTCGAGGGCCGCGATGCTGTGCTCGGCGTGGAGCGCGCTCGGGGTCGCGATCACGATCCCGTCGAGGTCGAGCTCGAGCAGCTGGCCGAGGTGCTCGCACGACTGCGCGTTCGGTGCGATCGCGACCGCGGTCTCGCGACGCCTGCGGTCCGGATCGGCGATCGCGACGACCTCGGCGCCGGTGTGCCGTGCGATCGCCTCCATCCGGTGCCGGCCGATCCAGCCGACGCCGAGATAGCCGAGGCGAGGCATCACGGGTGCACCAGCGCCTTCACGAACCCATCGGGTCGCGTGCCGAGCGCGTCGAACGCCTCGGAGGCGAGGTCGAGCGGGACGCGATGCGTGTAGAGAGGATCGGGTTCGATACGCCCGCTGACCAGTGCATCGATCGCTGCCGCCATGCCGGAGACGTAGGCGGCCTGCTCGCGCTCGTGGGCGTTGATCACGTCGAGGCCGCGCCAATTCCAAAGGAAGAGATCTACGTGGCGTGGTCCGTCTTGATGGAACCCGGCAATCACGAGCCGACCGCGAACTCTGCACAGCCTCGCGGCGAGATCGAGAGGACGCTGGAGACCGACGACTTCGATCACGACATCGCACCCGGCGCCATCGGTCGCCAGGTCGACGCGCTTCACGATCTCCTCGTCGGTCATGTTGAGATCGATCTGCTCGCGCGCCCCCATCGACCGTGCGAGGTCGCGCGAGAACGCGCGCTGCGAGATCGCGATGACGCGCGCGCCCGACCGCGACGCGAGCTGGGTCAGCATCGCGCCGAGGAAGCCGAGCCCGATGATCGCGACGGTGTGACCCGGCGTGATCATCGCGCGCCGCCAGATGTTCATGATGCAGCCCAGCGGCTCGCCGGGCACCGCGGCGCCGTCGAGGCGTGACGGCAGCGAGACGAGCGAGCTCGCAGACGCGACGTCGTACTCGGCGAACGCGTGGTCCGAGAGGAACGCGACGCGCTGGCCGACGTCGACGCCGGTGACGCCGTAGCCGACGGCGACGACGCGCCCCCAGCCCTCGTGGCCAGGGCTGCCGGGCTCCGTCGGATACTTGAACCACGGCCGGCCTTCCCAGCGCGGCAGGTTCGAGCCGCAGACGCCGCAGCCCTCGACGCGGATCAGCACCTGATCGCGCTCCGGTGCGGGCGTCTCGACGGTGCGGATCTCGCAGACGCGCGGCGCGGTCAGGACGGCGGCACGCATCCGGCGCGGGATCGCGACTTCACGCATGGCGGGCTCCTTCCAGTGCGGGCGCGCGTTGATCGGTCAGCCAGCCGTGCAGCGCCTCGACACCGGCACGTGGACCGACGCGCGGCCGCCAGCCCGTCGCCTGCGCGAACGCGGTCGTGTTCGAGATGTAGAACTTCTGATCGCCCTCGCGCCAACCTTCGAACCGGACCGTCGGCGGCATACCGCGCAGCGTCTCGATCATCGCCACGAGCTCGCGCAGGCTGATCGTGTTCTCCGGGCCGCCGCCGATGTTGAACGCGCGGCCGGAGATCGCGCCGATGCGCGACCACGCGCGCACGAACGCGTCGACGAGATCGTCGACGAACAGCACGTCTCGGACCTGCTTGCCGTCGCCGTAGATCGTGATCGGCTTGCCCTCGATCGCGCGGATCAGGAAGTGCGCGACCCAGCCCTGATCCTCGGTGCCGAACTGGTGCGGCCCGTAGATGCAGCTCATGCGGAACACGGCGGCCGGGATCCCGAAGCTGTGCGCGTAGTCGAGGACGTACTGGTCGGCGCAGCCCTTCGAGCAGCCGTAGGGCGTGCGGAACTGCAGCGGCCTCGTCTCGTCGATGCCGTTGTACGCGAGCTTCGTGTCGATCGGCACCCAGCGCGACTGGTCCTCGCGGAGCGGCAAGTCGGGCAGGCAGCCGTAGACCTTGTTCGTCGAGGTGAAGATCAGCGGCGTGCGCGCTCCGCCGTGGCGCACCGCTTCGAGCACCTCGATCGTGCCGCGCGCGTTGACGTCGAAGTCGTGGCGCGGCTCGACCATGCTCGTGGTCACCGCGGTCTGCGCGGCGAAGTGGAACACGACGTCGGCGCCGTCGACCGCCTCGCGGAGCCGCGGCCGATCGCGGATGTCACCGATCCGCGCCTCGATCCGATCGCCGAACGTGCGCTGCAGCCATGCGAGGTTGCGATCGACACCCGGTCTCGACAGATCGTCGAAGATCCGGATCCGATGTTTCATGCGTGCGAGGTGAGCGGCGAGGTTGCAGCCGATGAAGCCGGCGCCACCGACGACGAGGACGACCGGCGGGCTCATAGCGACAGCCCCCTGCTCGCCAGCTCGGCGCGCATCGTCTCGACGCGATCGGTCGCCTGCTGACTCGTCAACCACTCGGCGAGCTCGCCGAGGCCGGCGTCGAAGTCGACGCTCGGGCGATAGCCCAGGACGCGGCGCGCGCGGCCGATGTCGGCCGTGCAGTGACGGATGTCGCCGACGCGATAGCTGCCCGTGATCTCGGGCGCGATCGATTTGCCGAGCACGCGCGCCATGCGATTGGCGACCTCGACGACCGTGAATGCCTGACCGCTGCCGATGTTGATCACGTCGCCCGCCGCTTCTTCGACCTCGAGCGCGAGCCGGCACGCCGCGACCACGTCCTTCACGTGAACGAAGTCGCGGCGCTGCAGGCCGTCCTCGAAGACGAGTGGTGGTTTGTTGTTGAGGAAGCGCGCCGCGAAGATCGCGAGAACGCCCGTGTACGGATTCGACAGCGCCTGACGCGGACCGTAGACGTTGAAGAAGCGCAGCGCGACGGTCGGAATTTTGTAAGCCGCGCCCATCATCATGCACATACGTTCCTGGTCGTATTTCGACAGTGCGTAGATCGACGCGAGCGTCGGCGACTTCGACTCCGGTGTCGGTACCGGAACGAGCGCGGATCCATCCGGAGCGTGCGGCTCCCACTCTCCTCGCAAAAGCTGCGTCGAGGTGCGCACGACGTTCGTGTGGACTTGTTCGTCCGCGCCGCGGTACAGACCTTCTCCGTAGAGGCTCATGCTCGACGCGACGACGAGTCGCTGCACCGGCCGTTCGATCAGCGCCTCGAGCAACACCGCCGTACCGACGTTGTTGACGCTCGTGTACTCGGTGACTTCGTACATGCTCTGCCCGACGCCGACGCGCGCAGCGAAGTGATAGACGGCGTCGACGCCTTCGAGCGCGCGCCTCACCGCGACGGGATCTCGGACGTCGCCGACGACGAGCTCGACCTCGCGTGCGAGGTACGCGGGACGCGTGCGCTCTCCGTGAACCTGCGGATGGAGCGAGTCGAGCGCGCGTACCGAGAGTCCGCGTGCGAGCAGTTCGTCGGCAAGGTGCGAACCGATGAAGCCCGCACCGCCCGTGATCAAGACGCGTCGAATCATGAGAACGCGCCAAGTGCATGAACCGATCCGTTCCGTGCGTTCTGACAGGATCCGTCGAGGTACTTACCTTTTGCCGGATCAGTCCCTGCACACGATCGAATCATGAGACGGATCCTCGTGACTGGCGGCGCCGGGTTTCTCGGATCACATCTGTGCGAGCGCCTGCTCGAACAGGGACATCACGTCATCTGCCTCGACAACTTCTACACAGGTCGATTCGAGAACGTCGGTCACCTGCGCGAGGGTGCGTACGCTGCGTACTTCGAGCTTGTCAGGCACGACGTCGTCGACCGCTACTACGCCGAAGTCGACGAGATCTATCACCTGGCCTGTCCCGCCTCGCCTGTCTACTACCAGCACAATCCCGTGCGCACGCTCAAAACGTCCGTCGTGGGCACGATGCACATGCTCGAGCTCGCGCAACAGACAGGGGCGCGCCTCGTCATCACGTCGACGAGCGAGATCTACGGCGAGCCCGAGGTGCATCCGCAACGCGAGGACTACTGGGGACACGTCAACCCGATCGGCAAGCGCGCCTGCTACGACGAGGGCAAGCGCTGCGGCGAGGCACTTGCCGCGGCCTACGCAGCACAACACCGCGTCGACGCGCGGATCGTCCGTATCTTCAACACGTACGGCCCGCGCATGAACGAGGCAGACGGCCGCGTGATCTCGAACTTCATCAACCAGGCCCTGCGCGAAGAGCCGCTGACAGTCTACGGGGACGGGAGTCAGACGAGGTCGCTGTGCTACCAGAGCGATCTCATCGACGGTCTCATCGCGATGATGGCGTGCGACCACGATCCGGGGCCCACCAATCTCGGCAATCCGATCGAGATGTCCGTGCGGGAGATCGCCTCGGTGATCCTCGACCTCGTCGGCTCGTCCTCGCCTCTCGAGTACAAACCGCTGCCCAGCGACGACCCGACGCGACGGCGTCCGGATATCTCGAAGGCCAAGCGCGTCCTCGGCTGGGAGCCGCGCGTGATGCTTCGGGACGGGCTCGATCACACGATCGACTACTATCGTTCCCGCATGCCGGCTTTCCGCGGCAACGGCCACCGCAAGACGCGGCGCTCGCAGGTCGCGAGCATCAAGTAGCGATGAGCAGCCTCGCGTAACGCGCCGCCGCACCCTGCAGGCGCAGCGCTTCTGCTCCTGCGCAGCTCTGCGCGCCAAGTGTGGCCCGGCCGAGCTGGAACGCGAGGTAACACGGCCGCATGAACGCGACGAGCTCGCGATCGAGCGAGCGGCCTGCCTCCTCCTCGACGCGCCTGGCGAGCCGCTCCTGCTCGTTCGGATCGAGACCGAGCTCGATGGCCGCGCCGACGAGGTCCCAGGCGATGTCCTGACACCCGATCAGGTCATGGGCGGCGTGGTGGTCGTACGCGTCGGCCTTCACGAGCGTGCCGTCGCCGCGTACCAGCCATTCCCACGCCTGGAGCTTGCCGTCGATCTCGACAGCCACTGCGGGCCGCGGAACGAGCCGACCCGCGATCCGGACAGCGGTCGACGTATCGACCGCGATGGACACGTTCCGCCGCACCATCTCGATCAGCGTGCTGCTCGTGGCTCCGACGGATGAGACCCAGCGCGCGCGCATGCCGAGGTATGCGCCGGCGCGCTCGATGAGGTATGTGCGATCGATCGCCCTCGCGTCGAGCGGCCTCGCATCGTCGAGCCAGCGTTCGACGAGAAATCCGTGGCACAGCCCCGCGACCTCGGACGTGAACCCCGCTGCGTGCAGGAGCCGCGCGCGCACGAGTGCGTGCTCGCCCGTTCGGCCGAGCCCGACGAACTTCGCGAGCCACGTACCGTCGCGCGTGTGGACGAGGAACTTGCGGCGCTCCTGGTGAACGATCGACGGAGGCCACGCATGCTCGCGTCCGTAGTGGCGCGCGCGCCAGTGACCTCCCGAGATGTCCTCGAGCGGCGCGACCGGCGGACCGACGAGCCCGGCAACCCAGCCGGCGAGCCGCTGCGTGGTGACGAGCAGCTCGTCGGCGTCGACGACATGCCGCGCGATCTTCGCCCACCGTGCGCGGTGGTGAGCGCTCGCCGCAGGACCAGGCTCGCCGCGGTGACTCGGGAACATCTCGATGCGCGTCCTGTCGACGCCGTTGCGCTCGAGGAGATCCGCGACCGCTCCGAACGAGCTCCCCGACAGGCCCGGTCCCTCGTCGGCGATCGCGATCCGGGCGTGACGATCTTTCGACCACTCCGCGACGAGCTCCGGGCTCGCCGAGACCTCGCGAGCAAACGGATTCCCGTAGGGCCTGAGCGTCGCTGGCAAGGGCGCACCGGATGCGGCTGCGACGAGCGCGGCGAGGCCGGTGCCGATGCTGCGGATGCCGATGACGCGCCGATCGACGATGCCTGCACGCCGGGCCGCCGCGATGTAGGCCTCCGGATAGACCGCATAGAATGCGTAGCCTTCCGCCCGCTTCATCTTGATGCGATCCGGCAGCGCGACGGCGCGGAGCACGCGGAGCCACCAGCTCCCGAGCTGCGTGATCCTCCCCGTCCACGACGCGTCGATCGCCTGCGCGAGCGACACGAGCACGTGCATCGCTGCGTCGGTCATCGGGCTGCGCGCATCGACGCCTCGCAACGCGCGCTCCGCGTCCGCGAGCCCTTGCGCGAGCTCGCTCGCCTCGATGAACGCGCCGACGAGTGCGGCGTGCCGTGCGAGACCTCGAGGCATGCGCGCGATCGCGACCAACCGAGCGTCGAGGTCCTCGATCACGTCGCGAGGATCGCGACGCCGCACATGATCGCCGAAGACCAGCATCAGCCTTTGAGGTGGCGGTAGGCGATCGCCGCGAACTCCGCAAATGTCGGAGGCGCGGCACCACGCGCCAGCAGCCACCCCACCCACGCCTCGTACTGCGCCGGGCTCGGCGAGACCTGCGCGCGCCGATCCTTTGCCAGCGCGAGTGCCGCGAGTGGCTCGTGGCCTCGGTCGACGAGCACGCACAACGCGACGAGCGCCGAACGACCGATGCCGTGTTCGCAATGAATCAGCACGCGCCCTCCGACCTCGTGGTGCCGCGCTGCAAACGCGACGCCGTCCTCGAGCATGCCGGGAGCGACCGCGCAATGGTCGGCTGTCGGCAAGTGCAGCAGCGAAAGCCCGTGGGCGCGCAAAATTTGCTCGTCGTCGTGCGCCTCGAGCCGGACGTCGATCACCGCGGCGACCGTGTGATCGCGCGCGAGCACCTCCACAGCCGCATTCGGGAAGCTGCCGCCGACCGCGAGGTCCGTGGTGATCCAGTCGAGATCGATCATGCCGAGGCGTCATGCACGGCCCGCACCTCTTGCATCGGCGATCGTCGGAGCTCGATTGGAGCCGCATCTACTTACCTCGGGTGCTAGCGATGAGGCCAAGTATCAGATGTCAGCACCTGGGGAACTGCACTGGGCGTGGTCCTTCATGCGCCCATACCGTCGCCTCCTGGCCGCACTCGCGGCGCTGTCCACCGCGGAGATCGTGCTGCGCATCGCGGCGCCCTTCGCGATGGCCCTGGTCGTCGATCACGCGCTCGGCACGACGCCTCTCGCGGGCTGGGTGGCGCGCGGGTTCGGCGCGCTCGGGCTCTCGACCGAACGCGGTGATCTGCTCGTCGCGCTCGGGCTCGCGGGCTTCGGCCTGCAGCTGCTCCACGAGCTCGTCGTGATGTGGCATGGCCGGCTCGGCGTTCGCGTCGGCCAGGGCATGATCCGCGACGTTCGCGAGCAACTGTTCGCGCACATGCAGGCGTGGTCGCTGCGCCATCACGGTGCGATGCCCGCCGGCGATGCCGTGCAGCGGCTCGAGGCCGACACGCGCTGCGTCGACCAGATCGTGATGCGCGGCGTATTTCCCGTCGTGTTCTCGTTCCTGACGCTCGCGTTCATGTTCGCCGTGCTCGTCACGATCGACGTGACGCTCGCGTTCGTCTCGCTCGCGGTCGTGCCGCCGATGTACATCTGGCTTCGCTACTACACGCGCCGGATGAGGCCGCACGCCGATCACGCCCGCTCGACAGATTCACGGCTGAGCACGCGGCTGTTCGAGGCGATGACCGCGATCCGGCTCATCAAGAGTCACGCCCGCGAGGCGCACGAGCAGGAGCGCTTCTCCGATCTGGCCGGCGACAACGCGCGAGCCTGGATCGGCGTCGGGCATCAGGGCACGGTGTTCTCGATCGGAACCGCGGCGCTGACGATCGCGGGCTCGACGCTCGTCCTGTTGCTCGGTGGCCGCGCGGTGCTCACCGGCGGCATCTCGCTCGGCACGCTGCTGCTCGTGCTCGCGTACCTCGGCTACGTCTACGGTCCGCTGTCGGCGATCGCCAACACGACGGGCACGATGCAACAGGCGCTCGCGAGTGCGCGCCGCGTGCGCGCAGCATTCGACATCGTCGCCGAGACTCACGGCGCGGAAGGCGCGCTGGCTGCCGATGCGATGCGCGGCGAGGTTCGGTTCGACGGCGTGTCGTTCTCGTACGGCGATGGTCACCGCGTCCTCGACGAGGTCAGCTTCTCCGCTCGCCCCGGCGAGATGATCGCGCTCGTCGGACCGTCGGGCGCCGGCAAGACGACGCTGGCGAGCCTCCTCGTCCGGTTCTACGACGCGACCGAAGGCCGGATCACGATCGACGGTGTGCACATCGAGCAGTTTCAGCTGCGGAGTCTCCGTCAGAAGATCGCGCTCGTCCTCCAGGACTCGATCGTGGCTTCCGGTACGGTCGCCGACAACATTCGCTATGGCCGACTCGACGCGACCGACCTCCAGGTCGAGGACGCGGCACGGGCCGCCAACGCGCACGACTTCATCAAGCATCTGCCGCAGGGCTACGAGACCGAGCTAGGCGAAGGAGCGACGAGGCTCTCGGGCGGTCAGCGCCAGCGCCTCAGCATCGCGCGTGCGTTCTTGAAGGATGCGCCGATCCTGATCCTCGACGAGCCGACGTCCGCGCTCGACACGATCGCCGAGCTCCAGGTCGTCGACGCTATCAAGCGGCTGTGGGCCGGACGCACGACGTTCGTGGTCGCGCATCGCCTCTCCACCGTGCGCCACGCGGACCGGATTCTCGTCATGGACCGCGGCCGCATCGTCGCGCAGGGGACGCACGAGGCCCTGCTCGAGACGAGCCCGCTCTACCGCCAGCTCGCGCTGCAGCTCGTCGATCCGCACCTGCCGCAACCGACGGCGCACCGAGTCGAAGGATTCCTCGATCGTCGAGGCGCCTAAGGATTTCGTCGCCGCGCGGTCGATTGCCGCACGAGCGATCAACAGCGCGGCGTGGATGCTAACCGGTTGAGACCAACCGATGCCAATGCCAGAGCAACTCCGCTGGGCTTGGTCGTTCGCGCGACCGTATCGCCGGCTCCACATCGTCTACTCGATCCTCTCCGTCCTGGAGATCTTTCTGAGGATCGCGGCGCCGTTCGCGATGCTCCTCGTCGTCGATCACGTGCTGAACACGAAGGCCCTATCGGGCTGGGTCGCCAGTGCGATCTCGGCGCTGGGCCTATCGACGGCGCGCGGCGATCTCTTGCTGACGTTCGGTCTCAGCGGTCTCGCCCTGCAACTCTTGCACGAGCTCGTCGTGCTCGGTCAGGGCCGGCTCGCCGTGCGTGTCGGTCAGAGCATGATCCGCGACGCACGCGAGCAGCTGTTCGGCCACATGCAGGCGTGGGCGCTCCAGCACCACGGCGTGATGCCGAAGGGTGACGCCGTGCAGCGTCTCGAGTCCGACACCCGGTGTGTCGACCAGCTCGTGATGCGCGGCCTGTTCCCGGTCGTGTTCTCGCTGCTGACGCTCGTCGTGATGTTCGTCGTGCTGCTCACGATTTCCGTGAAGCTCGCGCTGGTGTCGCTCGCGATCGTGCCGCCGATGTACCTGTGGCTCCGCTACTACGCGCGCCGCATGGCGCCGGGTGCCGACCACGCGCGGTTCACCGACTCGCGCCTCAGCACGCGCCTGTTCGACGCGATCTCGTCGATCCGCCTCATCAAGAGCCACGCGCGCGAGAAGCACGAGCAAGCCAGGATCGCGGACCTCGCGGGTGACAACGCCCACGCGTGGATCGGCGTCGGTCGCCAAGGCACGCTGTTCACCATCGTGACGTCGACGCTCACGATCGTCGGCTCGACGCTCGTGCTGCTTCTCGGGGGCCGCGCGGTGCTCCACGGCCAGATCTCGCTCGGCACGCTGCTGCTCGTCCTCACCTACCTCGGCTATGTCTACGGACCGCTCGCCGCGATCGCGAACACGACGAGCTCGCTGCAGCACGCCTATGCCAGCGCGCGCCGCGTGCGCGCCGCGTTCGAGATCGACGCCGAGGACCACGGTGCCGACGGTGCGCGCCCCGCGCACGGCATCCGCGGCGAGATCTGCTTCGACGGCGTGTCGTTCTCCTACGGCGACGGGTTCGCACTCGATGACATCAGCTTCACCGCGCAGCCGGGCGAGACCGTCGCGCTCGTCGGTCCCTCGGGCGCCGGCAAGACGACGCTCGCGAGCCTGCTCATGCGCTTCTACGACAAGAGCCGCGGCCGTATCACGATCGATGGCGTCGACGTCGAAGACTTCCAGCTGACGAGCCTGCGCCAGGAGATCGGGATCGTGCTCCAGGACGCGATCATCGCGTCGGGCAGCGTCGCCGACAACATCGCGTACGGCCGCCTCGATGCGACCGGCGAGCAGATCCAGGATGCCGCCCGCGCGGCGAACGCTCACGAGTTCATCGAGCACCTGTCGGACGGTTACGACACGCAGGTCGGCGATTGCGCCGCGAGGCTGTCGGCCGTCGATCGCCAGCGTCTCGGCATCGCGCGCGCGTTCCTCAAGAACCCACCGATCCTGATCCTCGACGAGCCGACCGCCGCGCTCGACACGATCGCCGAGCACCAGGTCGTCGACGCGATCAAGCGGCTCGAGGAGGGACGCACGACGTTCGTCGTCGCGCACCGCCTGTCGACCGTGCAGCACGCCGATCGCATCCTGGTCATGGATCAGGGCCGCATCGTCGCGCAGGGCAACCACCAGGAGCTGCTCAAGACGTGCCAGCTCTATCGCAAGCTCGCGCGCCAGCTCGAGCCGCACCCGGCGGCAAAGCCCGACGGCGCCGCCGCGTACGCAGCGTGAGTCGTCACGGCTTCGCAGCCTTGGGGAGCTTCACGCCCGACAGCCAGCCGCGCAGCTCGGGCTCGACGAGCGCGCGCTTGGCGATGCACTGATCCATCGCCTCGATGTCCTGCTCGATCACGCGCTTCGCGCCCGACAGCATGTGGAAGTGGTCGGCGACGTACTTCGCGGCATCGTCACGCGTCGCCGCACTGCAGCCATCGGTGAACAGCTTGACGAGGAGTCCCGCCGCGCCGGTCACGGTCTCGTGCGGCATCCGCGCGAGCAGCTCCTTCTCGTGGGCGCGCACGAACCGCTCCGCGACCTGGCGAAGCGGCTCGGTCGAGTAGATCTCGAGCATGTCGCTCGACTCGCGGAAGTCGACCTTGGGATCGAGCAGGAGCTCGAGCGCGGCCTCGTAGCGCTTCGCATCGCGCACCGAGCCGAGCGCGGAGAACATGTCCTTGCGGCGCAGGCGATCGGGCTCGGTCTTGACGTCGCGCATCAGCCTGGCGTGGACGTCGGGGCTCGCGTCGGCGGCGATCTCGAGGACGAGGCGGCGGGTCGCGATCGGCAGGTCGCGCCAGCTCTGCGCGAGGTCGGTCGCCTGCTTCACGAGATCGGGATCGCGGCCGTACCACGCGGCAAGCTCGAGGAGCTTCACGCGCGACTGTTCGGCATCGATGTCGTCGCTCGCCTTCGCTTTGAAGCCGAGCTTGGCGGCGCCCGGGCCGAACGTCGCGCGCACCCAGCCCTCGAACTTCGCGCGCTGATCGTCGGCGATGAACCGCTTGTAGACGAGCGGCGCATCGGTCGCGTCGTCGATCGCGAACCGGTCACCTGCGGCGAGCATCTTCGGCACGAGCGACAGCATCAGCGTCAGCGGCAGCTTCGTCCGCGGCAGCCTCACCGCCTGCGCGACATCGAAGAACAGCGAGCGGCGCTCCGTCGGCAGGAGATGCGACCACGCCTCGTCGCGCAGTGCCGTCGCCTGTGCGACCGAATAGTGACCGCGATAGTGACCGCGGCCATTCGCGTTCGCGTAGAGCCAGCGCGGGCACGTCTTCGTCTCTAGTGCGAGCGTGCCGGTCTGCGCCGAGAGCAGGGTGCACGCCTCGGCGCGCTTGCCGGCCTTCTCGTACGCGACGCATACCGGAACGATCCATGGCGTCGTCGCGGGAGGCGGCGGCGAGCCCGGCGGGACGAAGCGCTCCTGCGAGAGCTCGACGCGCGGCGCATGGCCCTTCTCGCACGCGAGCTTCGTCGTGATCTCCGGCGCGCCCGCCTGATCGAGGAACGACGCGAACGCAGGCGCGATGTCCTGCTTCGCGGCGGCGGCGATCGCGGCGCCGAAGTCCGCCGAGGTCGCGTTGCCGAACTCGTGCGACTTCAGGTACTCGCGCACGCCGCGCTGGAACACGTCGGCGCCGACGTACGCCTCGAACATGTTGAGGACGGTCGCGCCCTTCCGGTACGTGATCCGATCGAACGCATTGTTGATGTCGTCGGGCACCTCGATCGGCTGGCGCACCTTGCGCGCGCTGACGATGCTGTCGGCCTCGAGCGCGGTGATGCGCGTGTCGAGCTCGGAGACCTCCTCGTGCCACGACGGGTCGAACTTCGCCGTGATCTTGTCGCCCATCCACGATGCGAAGCCCTCGTTGAGCCAGATGTCGTCCCACCACTTCATCGTCACGTAGTCGCCGAACCACTGATGCGCGATCTCGTGGGCCGCGACGCCGACGTACCGTTCGCGCTGCTCCCACGACAGCTTCTGCGGATCGAACAGCATCAGCGTCTCGGCAAACGTGATGAGGCCTGGGTTCTCCATCGCGCCGAATCCGACGGTGATCGGAATCGTCAGCATGTCGAGCTTGCGGTACGGGTACGGGATACCGAACCACTCCTCCTCGAGGTCGACGATGCGCGCGGTCGTCTTCGCGGCATACGCGGCGTCGGCGGCGCGGCCCTTCATCGTCACGATCCGCACCGGCACACCGCGCTTGGTCTTGCCGCCGTCGACGATGTCGAACGGGCCGACGCCGAACGCGATCAGATAGCTCGGTAGCGGCAGCGTCTTCTCGAACTCGTAGCGCGTGTGACCGCCGTCGAGCGCGGTCTCCTTCGCGACGGGCGCGTTGGCGACGGCGATGTTGCCGTTCGGCACGTCGAGCGTCAGCGTCCACGGGACCTTGATGTCGGGCTCGTCGAAGCACGGAAAGATCCGGCGCGCGAACACCGCCTCGCTCTGCGACATCACGTAGGAGACGCCGCCGGCGACCTGGCGGAATGCGCCCGCGGTCTCGATCTCGGTGAGCGTGCCGGTGTAGGCGAGCGCGAGCGTCCACGTTCCGGGATCGAGCGGCGATGCCGGCCGGATCTCGAGCAGGTCGTCGCCGCGCGGCGTCACCGCGAGCTGCACGCTGGCGCCGTCGCGCTTCGCGACCGACGACGTGACCGCCAGGCCGCGCCCGTGGAGCCAGATGATCTGGGCGCGCTCGGCGATCGTGCCGGTGATGTCGATCTCACCGCCGAACGCGAGCTTGCCCGGATCGATCTCTAGCCTCGCCGCATAGCTCGTCGGCACGAACGTCCTCGGCAGGCGCAGCTTCGGCACCTCGGCCGACGTGTCGACGGGCGGTGGCAGCGCGACGCTCGGCGTCGGTGTGACCGGCGCTGGCTGGGGCGGGGGTGGCAGAGGTGCCGTCCGGCAGGCGACGAGAGCGAGCACAGCGACGGGCGCGACGGCGTTCCTCATCGCCGGCGACGATATCGCTTATGATCGGACCGTGCGAGCGTTCCTCGTCGGCGCGACCGTTGTCCTGGCAGGATGCAGCGAGCCGCCCGGAATTTCGCTCGAAATTGCAGCTGACGACGCCTCGATCACGACGGTCGAGCTGTTCGTCGGCGAGCACTGCAATGGCTGCCCGGGCGGCATGCGCCCACCGCAGCTGTCTCCGAAAGCCGCTGATCTGTACCTCGTCGCCGATCCGCGGCCGTGGACCGCGACCGTCGAAGGCGGCGTCGCCGGGATCCGGCTCGAGAGCGATACCGACACCGACGTCCCTGCCCTCGTGATCGTCGGGTTCGACGCGAATCACACGCCGGTCGCGACGCGCACGCTCTACAACATCTCGATCCCCGCGAACGACGCCGTGCTCTGGCGCACGACGCTGCTGCCGGCGTCACCGCTCGTCGATATCGACACCGCCCACCCTCGCCCACCTGCGGGCACCGAGCGCATCAAGATCTGGCAAAGCCCGAACCAGACGCTGCCGTCGTGCGTGATGGTCGAGCACTGGGAGGCCGACCGCGTGACGCGCGACGCGCTCCTACCCGACGGCGATCGCGACTGCGACGCGGTTCCGATGGCGCAGGAGTGCGCGCGGTACACGCCGAACGCGGTCGGCATCGCCGCCACGATCGACGAAGCGAGCTGCCTCTTGCCTGTCGCGACGCCGAAGTCGATCTGCATGCTCGGCGGACCTCCCTGCACCGAGGCTGGCATCACGCCCGGGCAGGAGTGCGATTACCTCGACGAGGACTACTGCGCGCCGCTGCAGCTCTGCGCCTGTGCGCCCGCCGATGCCGCGTGCATCACGTCGGCGATCGCGCAGGGCGTCTCGAGCAACACGCTCAGCCACCTGCGCTGCACGCTGCCCGTGCAACCCGACGGTTCGATCTGCCCGGACCACGACCCCGCGATCGCGAAGCTCGACGCCGGGGCGATGGTCCAGGGCGGCTCGACGAAGTGCAAGCGCATCGCGTTGCACGACCCGATGTCGCTCCGCGGCGGGTTCTCCGATCATGTCCAGTTCGGCACCGGCACGTTCAAGCTGACGAGCTTCGACCAGCCATGCGAGGCCGCGATCGAGTGGTCGGGCATGCTGCCGCTGAACCCCGGCGGCGGCGCGTCGTACATGTTCGCCGAGCTCGAGCTCGATAACGGCAAGCACCTCGTGCTGCCGCTCGTCATCGAGCCCGGCGAGTGCGCGCGTCCGCCGAGCTGCGCCGCGTTCCGCATCGAGGGCGGCATCACGACGGAGACGATGTTCGAGTGCACCGCGCCGGCGCCATCGTCGGCGAGCTGTCAGGCGAGCGACGTGTGCCCGGGGCCCGTGTGCGGTGGCACGTGCTGCGGCGCGGGCGAGGCGTGCGTCGAGGGCGTGTGCCGGTGCGGCCCGACGTCGCGCTGCGCCGCCGATCAGATCTGCGGCGGAGGCGTCGATCCCGCCGGCTGCGGCTCGTTCTGCTGCAAGGGCGCGAGCTGCGAGATCTAGTCGGCGACCAGCGCGCCGCAGCACTGCTTCCACTTGCGCATCGAGCCGCACACGCACAGGTCGTTGCGGCCCGGCTTCTTCGGCTTGATGCGCGCCATCTCTTTCGCCGACGGAAACGGCAGCGGGCGGCTCGCGCGACCGAGCGCCTCCGCGGCCTCGAACCTCGCCGCGATCTCGTCGAGCTTCTGCGGTGAGAACCACGCGCGCGCCTCGTCCTCGAGCTTGCGCGCCAGCGCGAGATAGCGGCGCGTGTGGTGCTGGTGATCGAAGTGCGGGACGCGGCGATACCCTTCGGGCACGTCGACGATCGCGTTGCCACCGACGAAGCCGTACGTGCCGACATCGCGCGCGGGCAAGAGCGTCCACTCGATCCCGAACAGGCGGTATGCGACCGCTTCGAGGCCGACCCACGCGCGCGCCTCGTTCTGGTTGAACGGATGGAGGTACGCGGCCTCGTCGGCGATCGACACCGACTCGGGAACGCCGTATGGCAGACCGACCGGCGTGCCCCAGTTCGGCGCCGCCGGATCGCCACAGATCGCGTGAATCGTCTCGTGCACGCAGAACCCGAGCAGGCGGCTGTGGATGCAGGCTCCGTCGCGCACCGTCACCCAGCGCACCTCGCCGAGCTGCTGCTGGACGCGCCATAACGTCGGTGCGGCGAGGTCCCAGATCACGGTCTGGCCCCAGCCGCGCATCGCATCGTCGATCCGATACAGCGCCTCGATGCCGGCGACGCGCTCGTCGAATGACAGCACCTCGTGACACCTGCAGGTGCACGGGTACGGCGTCTTCACCGCGTCGACAACAGTCGCGGGCACGGACGCGAGCGTAACACTCAGCGCAGCGAGAAGCCGAGCGTCAGGCCGGTGAGGCTCGAGATGCCCTTGGCAGGGCCCTCGCTGAACGACATATCCGTCGTGTAGAGGTCCGCGAACGCGTTGAGGATGCCGAGGCGTGCACCGACGGTGAGGCCGACGCGGAAGCCCTTGCCGAGCTCGTAGTCCGCGGTGCCGCGATCGAGCACGAACCCGCCGGCGGGACCGATGTGCATGTCGGAGACGAAGAAGCGCGTCAGGATCCAGCGGAACCGGAAATCGACGGAGGTCGTCGCGAACAGATAGCGCGGCGACGTCGGATCGACACCCATCTCCGATACCGATGGCAGCGAGAAGCTCGCGCCCTTGACGTCGTGGAGGTGAGCGCCGACCTCGAGGCCGATCCGCTTGCCGCCGCCACCGACCGCGAACGAATAGCTGTGCGTGTCCTCGATGGGAGCCACGGTCGCCTGCTCGTTGCGGGCGGTCGCCGCGGGCTGGGTGACCATGTTGCTGATCGGGCCCTTGATCGACGAGTGGGCATCGTAGCCGGCAGACATGTAGGGCGTACATCCGACGACGCCGAGGACGAGCAGGGCCGCAGACCAGCGAGACATGCCGCCTGTGTCGGCCGCCGCGCGAGGACCTGTAGTTGCGTTAGCCGACCGCTACCCGTTACACGAGACTCATGCGCTACGCGTTCCGCATCGTCAACGTATTCACCGTCGATGGCGACCGCCTCTCCGGGAATCCACTGTGCGTGTTCGAGGACGCGCGCGACATGTCGGATACGCAGATGCAGGCACTCGCCCGACAGATGAACCTCTCGGAGACGACGTTCGTGCTGCCGTCCGACAAGGTGACCGCGCACGTCCGGATCTTCACGCCGGGGTTCGAGATGCCGTTCGCGGGTCACCCGACGCTCGGCACCGCCCACGTCGTGCGCTCGCTGCGCGGACTCGATCGCGTCGCGTTCGAGATGAAGGCCGGTATCGTCGAGGTCACCTCGCGCGGCGACACCTGGACACTGCGCGCCGCGAAGCCGCCCGCGACGAGACCGGTCAGCGCGACGCGCGCCGAGCTCGCGCAGATGCTGAGCCTGCCCGCGAACGCGGTGAGCGACGAGCCGCTGTGGGTCAACACCGGCGTCGAGCAGCTCGTGATCCCGGTCGGCTCGCCCGAGCACGTGCGCGCCGCGACGCCGGTGCCCGAGCTGATCGAGAAGCACGGGTTCTCCGAGACGCGCGACGAGGCGATGGCCTACGTCTGGGCGCGCGAAGGAGACCACCTGCTCGTGCGCTTCTTCTTCACGAACCACGGTGCGGTGATCGA
>JABFXX010000315.1 GCA_013368795.1 Kofleriaceae bacterium | reverse complement strand
TCGCCGTTCACCGCGTGTGCGCGCGCCGCGAGCATGAGCACGATCGGCGAGCCGTCAGCCTTCGCCGCCTTGTCGAGCGCGGCGACCGCCTCCGGCTTCTTGTCGAGCGCGAGCCGCGCGATGCCGAGGTTGCGCCACACGAGCGCGTTGCCGTCGACCTGATCCGCGCGCGCGAGCAGCGGCTCGGCCGTCGCGGCATCGCCGGCCGCGAGCTTCGCCGCACCGACGGAGACGAGCGCCTCACCGAGGAGCTTCTTCGTGCGCGGCGTCGTCTGGAGCGCTTCCGCCTCCTCGAGCGTCTTCACCGCGAGCTCGGGCTTGTCGACCTGCAGCTGGGCGGCGCCGAGCACGACGCGGATCGGCGCGTAGTCGGTCAGCTCCGCGGCGACCGGCGTCAGACGCTCGACGACCTTGCCCGGATCGTTCTGCCCGAGCAGCGCCTCGCCGAGCTCGGTCCACCAGTCCGGATCGATCGCGGGGTTCGCCGGGGGCCCGAGCTTGTCGAGCACGGAGGCCGCGTCGGCCGCGAGGCCCGCGCGGCGCAGCACGACGGCGAGGCGCACCGTCCAGCGCCGGCGCTCCGGCTCGAGCGACGCCGCGGTCTCGAGCTCCTTGCGCGCTTCGCTCAGGTTGCCGCGTGCCGCCTGCGCCTCGCCGACGAGCGCGTGCCCCGCAGCGCTCGCCTTCGGCATCTTCTCGAGGTACTTGCGGCCGAGGCCGAGCGCACCGCCGGTGTCGCCGAGTGCGAGCGCGCACTGGCCATCGACGAGCCAGACATCGGGGAACGTGTCGGCGATCGGCTCGAGCTCCTCGAGCAGCCGGCGCGCCTTCTTGCAGTCGAGCGCGGCGGTCGCCCACGCGATGCCGATCCGCGCGCGCAGGTCGCCGCCGCGGCTACTCGCCTTCTGCGCCGTCGTGAACAGCGCGAGCGCCTTCTTCGGCTGGCGGAACCTGAGGTACGCGTCGGCGAGCTCGATGTAGTGCCGCGCGTCCTCGCGCTTCAGCTCCGACGGGCGATTGCGGAAGTAGGCCTCGAGCGCGGCGATCGAGTCGGGCCACTTGCCGCTGTCGTGGAAGTAGTGACCGAGCAGGAGCTGTGCGTCGTAGCGCGCCGGATCCTTCGCGACGACCTGCTGGAGCAGCGGTACGCCATCCTGCACCGAGCCCGCCAGCACGAGCTGCGAGCCGAGCGCGGTCAGCACGTCGGAGTCGGTCGGCGCGAGCGCCTGCGCGCGACGCATCAGCGCGATGCCGTCCTTGTACTGCTTGCGCGCCGCGTGCACCGCCGAGCGCAGCACGTACGCCTCGATGCGGCGCGGGTTCAGCGCGAGCGCCTGATCGAGGGCCTTTGCCGCGTCGTCGAGCTCGCCCTCGCGCAGCGCGCGGCGCCCCTCCTCGACGAACGCCGCGCTCTCGTCCTCACCCTGATTCGGACGCTGCGCCGACGCGGGCGCCGACAGCGCGACGAGACACGCGGCGATCGCGAGCGCGCGCTTCACGCGGCACCTCGCCCGAAGCCGGTCTGCGTGCTCGATCGCGTCTGCGGATCGTACTGGCAGAGCACGAACGTGATGTCGTCGTCGGCCTGCTTGCCGTCGGCGTGATGCTCGAGCGCCTGCAGCACGCGATCGCGCAGCGACACGAGCGCGATATCGTCGGGCAGCGGCTGGCCAGTCAACGCGTTGCGCAGCCGACGGTCGCCGAACAGCTTGCCCGCGGGGTTCGCGCGCTCGACGACGCCGTCGGTGAAGCACACGAACAGATCGCCGGGCCGCATTTGCAGCGAGCCGCGCCGGATCTCGACGGCGCTGTAGCGATCGCCGAGCGGGTTGCCGCTCGCGGCGATGATGCTCGCGCGCTCGAGCACGCGCGCATTTCCCATGGACACGACGTATGGAAAGTTCTGGCCGGCGTTCGCGTAGTGGAGCGCGCCGCTCGACGAGTCGAACACCGCCGCGAATGCGGTCATCAGCACGTTGTGCTCGCCGACCATGCGGATCGCGTGATCGATCGCGCGCAGCACCTGCTCGGGCGTCAATAGCCGCTCGTCGACGGCGGCGAGCGCCTCGACGGCACCGCGCGCGGTCGCCGCGATCATCGCCGAGTGGATCCCGTGGCCGGTCGCGTCGCCGAGCACGAGCAGCATGCGACCGCCCGACAGCTTCTGGTACATCCACCAGTCGCCGCCGCACTGCGACGCCGGCATGCAGTAGCCGACGACCTTCAGATAGCCGTGCTGGTCGAGCGCGGTCGGCGGCAGCATCGCCTGCTGCACCTGGCGCGCGAGCTCCATCTCCTTCTCGAGCGAGACCTTCTGCGCCTGTTCGTGGAGCAGGCGGACGATCTCGTTCGTCATCACGTTGAACGTGCGCGCGAGGACGCCGAGCTCGTCGCGCCGGTCCTCCGGCACGCGACTATGGAGGTCGCCGGCGGCGATCCGGTTCGCCTGCACGGTCAGCGCGCGGATCGGCCGCGCGAGGCCGACGCCCTGGAGCGCCGCGAACACGACGCCGATCGCGAGCACGAGCAGCGCGATCAGCAGCAGCCGCTGCTGCGATGCCTTGCTGCGCTCGTCGGACTGCGCGATCGACTTCGCGAGCTCGGCCTCGAGGCCCGCCGTCGACACGCCGATGCGCAGCGCGCCGACCGCGTTGTCGCCGAGCCTGATCGCCGCGCCGTAGACCCAGTCCGCGCCGGTGCCGATCCGGGCGTGAACGACGTCGCCGTTCTTGGCCCCCGTCGCGATCAGCTTCTCGTAGTCGACAAGGACGACCGGGTTCGGCGCCTTCTGTGTCGCCGCGACGATCTGCCCGGTCGAGTCCGTGACGACGAGCCACTGCAGGCGATCGTCGCCGCTCGCATGATCGTCGCGCATCGCGGCGTCGAGCACCGGCTTGATCTCCGGATACGTCGACTGGGCGAGCGGCAGCGCGACCGCGGTCGCGACCGCCTGGACGACCAGCTCGGACTCGCGGGTGATCGACTTCTCGCCGCTCGTGCGGCGCGCGGCGATCTGCGTCGACGTGAGCTCGTCGATCGTGCGCTGGCTGAACCACGTCGCGGCGGCGACGGCGACCGCCACCACGATCGACGTGGTCAGGATCAGCTTCGCGGAGATCGAAACTCCGGCGCGGCCCGTCTTGGCCTCGGTGGCGCTCACGTATGGAGCAGCTTAACTCAACCCGAGCGGCGTTCGGATCATGCGGCCGCTCGACTGTGCACGCTCGACCGCGACGCTGAAAAGCCGCTCGAGCGCACTTGCAGGATCGTCACCTTCGAGGATCCGCAGCGCGCGCGCGATCGCCTCGATCGTCGACACCCTGCCCTCGCCGGGCGACTCCCGGAGCCGCGCCGCCGGCATCGGCTCGTCGGGGAGCCGCAGCATCGGCAGGCCGCGCAGCCGATCGAGCTTGCGATACATCCGGCGCGCCTGCGACCAGGTCGCATCGAGGACGACGAGCTTCGTCGGCGGCGGGACCGGGGTGACGCGGGTCGGCTCGCCCTCTGGATAGAGGAGCCACGCACCCTCGAGATCTGGCAGCCGCGCGGGTCCGCCGGCGCCACCGTGGTCGACGATCTCGCTGTTCGCCAGCGCGAGGTGGGCGAGCCGGCCCGAGTTCGACGACCGGAACTTCTCGAGGTGATGCCGCACGATCACGACGCGCGTCCGCGTCGAGATCGCGGGGATCTCGGCGCACAGACAGACACGCTGCTGGAGCAAGCAGCGCTGGCACTTCTCGACGGGCAAGGCCCCACCTTACCCGATCGGGAGCGGGGCGCCTGTCACTTCAATAGGACGGAATCGCAGATCCCCTCGACGAGCGCCCTCGCCTCCTCGCGGCGGCCGCCCCCGGCGCGCGTCGCCTTGCACTTCAGCCAGCCATCGCCCGCCTTCGTGAACGTCGCCGCCTCGACGACGTCGTCGGCTGGCACCCCGGTGATCGCGTAGCCGTCGTCCCGGGCCTCGGCGCGCAAGAACTTCGTCTCCGCGACATGCGCCGTCGAGTGATACTTCGCCTTGTCGAGCGAGGTGACGAGCCGGCCCTCGACCACGGTCGTGAACACCTGGAACGTCAGATCGTCGCCGACTCGCGCGTCGGCCCACACCCCGACCTCCTGCGCTGGCAGCCCCTCGGGGATCCCGATCGTGAACGCGACGCCGTCGAGGATCGCCTCGGTCGGCACGAGCTCCCTCGCCGTCCAGTCGTCGGCAGCCGGCGGGCTCGCGGCAGGCGGCTCGACCGCGGGCGCCGGGCGCGCAGAACCGGAGCCCGTCTCGGCCGCTCGGCTGGCGGGAGGGTCGGACTTGCCGCACCCGAGCAAGGCGAGGACGAGGGTCGAGGTTGCGAGAGCTCTCATGCGTTACTCCATCAGTTCACGTGCTCGGGGATGCGGCGCCACGGAATGCGGACGACCGCACGCCATGGGCGCCGCCAGGCGATCACCGCGATGGTCGCGGCGAGTGGGATCCACCCCGGAGGCTCGAATGCCGCCGAGTACGGAGAGCCGCCGCCGACGAGAAGCATCGGCAGACCGGCGCAGATCGTCAGCGTCGCGTTCGAGGCCGCGCTCGCATAGATGCTCCGCGTGGCAAGCCGAAGCCAGCCGAGCAGCGCACCGAGAAGGCCACACGTGACGACGAAGCCGAGCGACGCCTCGATGCTCGCACCGGTGAGCGCGAACCACGGCGAATAGCAGAGCCCCCACAGGATCCCGTGTGCCAGGAGGCCGGGCCAGGGTCCGAGTGTCCGCATGAGGCGAGGCAGCACGTAGCTGCGCCACGCCAGCTCCTCGACGATCGCCTGGGTCCACAGGATCGCGACGGCGACGCAGAACGCGACCACCACGCGAACGAGCGACAGCTCGTCGAGATCGACGGCGAGCGGTGTGCGCGCCGGCCCGAGCATCGCGATCTCGGCGATGACGGCGCCGACGATCACGACGATCGCGACAACGACCGCGAACATCGATTCTCGCAGCCGCAGGGGACGGATGCCGGGGTCGTATGCGCGCGCATCGCCGACGAGCTTGCGCGCGATCACCAGCGCGACGACCGGCTGCCAGCCGACGATCGCAACGTAGACCACCGACGCGCGCAGCATCGCGGCCGCGCCGGGTCCGTTCGCGCGCGCCGCCGGAATGCACACGGCAGCGGTCGCGAGCGTCAGCGCGACCGTCACGATGACGAACACGAGCGCGCCATCGAGCTCGCGCAGGCGTCTCGGCATCGCCCCGGCACTCTTCACCGCGTGTGCCAATCCGTCGTCGCCCGTGCTCGTGCGTGGAGCGGGCAGGCGTTGCAACTTGCACGGCTCGCTCTTGCAAATCGCAACGGTGGAGTGCGCGTCGTCACCGAAGTGCCCGCACGCGCGATGGCGCATCTACTGCATCAGGTCAGCGATTCCAGCTCGGTGAGGACACGATCGACCATGCCGGCGAGCTTTTCGACATCCGCTTCGACCCAGAACGGATCATCGAGGAGTACCCAGAGCGTCTCGAACGAAGGCGCGGATTCGCTCGGCTCGGCGCGCTGGGCCACACGCGCGGCGACGAGGATCTCGAGCTGCAATGCACGCCATCTCGCGATGGCGGCATCGGTCGAGCGCAGCTCGTCGAGCTTTGCGCGCAGCCCATCGAGTAAGGAGGACATGGACGTGGCCCTGCTACACGGTGCGTGCCAAGGCGGCCGCGCGTGAATCGCAATTCCGACGAGCAAAGCTGGGTAAAACGCCACACGCACCGCATCTTGCTCGGATGGCTCGTGCTGATGCTCGTGCTCGCGATCGTCGGTCGTCTGATCGATTGAGAACGCTCACGGCGTGCGCTCCATGTCGATCTGCTTGAGCGCGAGCAATTCTGCTTCGAGCTCGTGAATGCGCGAATCCTTCGCCGTCGCGCGCTCGTCGGCGTCCTTGATCTGCGCCTGCAGCCTCGTCCGCTCTTCCTTCAGAGATGCGACGAGCGCCTGCTGATCGCTCGCCTGTGCCGTGAGTGCCGCGACTCGCGCTTCGAGGTCGGAGACGCTCGCATTGGCCGCGCGCAGGTCGGCACCGGCCGCCATGACCGCTTGCCGTAGAAACGTGCCGCGATCGATCTCGGACGCGATGACGCCAGCGATCCGTCCCCACCGCGAGCTTGGAAACTCGCGCTCGACCAGACGCAGATCGCCGACGAGCGATAAGCCCGGCGCCCGCTGCGCGAGCTGCGCGACGAGGACCATCGTTCGCATCTCGGCGACGCGCTCGCCTCGCTTGACCTCGTTGCGATAGGCCTCGACCGACGCGGCATAGCGACCGCGCGCGAACAGCTCGTCGGCGCTCAGCTGGTGATCGGCGTGCGGCAGCGAGGTCTGTGGCGGAGGTGGCGAAGACGACGCGCACGACGCGAGCGCCACGGCCAGGATCACGAACGACAACCGCATCACGTAACTCCTTCAGAAAGCGGCAAGGCGACGTTCAAAGCCGCACCGCCGAGCACAGCAGCGTCGTCGACCCACACGCTACCGCCGTGTGCCTCGACGATCTCGCGGCAGATCGCGAGCCCGAGGCCTGCGCCACCGTCGGACGCCAGCCCTTCGCGTCGAAAGAACTTCTCGAACACGCGCTCGCGATCGACCTGCGGGATCCCAGGCCCGGAATCCTCGACTTCCAGGAGCGCCCAGTCGCTGTCGAGGTCGCCGACTCTCGGCAGCTCGCTCCCGGCATGACGCGCGAGCCGGACCGAGATCACCCCGCCTCTCGGCGTGTACTTCAGCGCGTTCTCGATGAGATTCTGGACGACCTGGACGAACCGATCCGGATCGCAGCGAGCCAGCAGATCCTCGGCGGCGAGCTCGGACCGCAGCTCGATCTCGCGCTCGAGCGCCAGCGCCTCCAGCTGAGAGACCGCGACCCACGTCAGCTTCACGAGGTCACGATCCGTGGAGCACTCGAGGCCGGCTCTCACGAGCGACAGGTCGAGTAGCTCGGCGATCATCCGCGACAGCCGAGAACCGGCATCTGCGCTGAGCACGAGCATTCGCCGCTGGCGTTCGTTGAGAGGGCCGATGACCTCGTCGATCAGGAGGTTCGTCGTCTCCTGCATTGCGACCAATGGGGTCTTCAGCTCGTGCGAGATGCTCGAGATGAAGTCGGCCTTGATCCGATCGAGCTCGCCGAGTGCGCCGACCATCTGGTTGAAGGCCGCAGCGGCTCGATCGAGCTCGTCGTCGCGCGAGGTGTCGAGCTGCGGCGAGAACTTGCCACGCGACACGAGCTCGGTCGCTCGGATGAACTCGCGCAACCTGGCGCGCAACGCGCGCACGGTCCAGAGCAGCGCGATCACGCTCGACACGAGCGCGCAGATCGCGACGATCGCAGCGGTCCGCCTCGTCTGTGCGCGCGTCTGGCTCGCGGCGACGGCCTCGGCCTCGCCGGCCGCGCGCGTGCTGACCTGATACTCCTCGGCACGCGCGACGACCTCGGCACGCTCCGCGGAGAGCGGCAGGCCCGTGTGTGCCGCGAGCGCAGCATTCGTGTGCTCGGCGAACGTCCGGAACGCCTCCTCCAGCCGGCTCAGCGCGACGCGCTCGCCATCCGAGAGGTCGGCGGTGCGAAGCTGGGCGAGCTCGTCCGAGACTGCCGCGATCGTGGTGGCGAGGAGCTGGGCGTAGCCTGCATCCTTGCTGATCGTGTGCTTTCGCGAGTACTCGTCAATTCGCTCGAGCCGCGCGAGGATTCCGACGCGCACCTGGGACGCGATCGCAGTGCGTGCGGTGAGCCGCTCGTTGTT
Source organism: Kofleriaceae bacterium (assembly GCA_013368795.1). Taxonomy (GTDB): domain Bacteria; phylum Myxococcota_A; class Polyangia; order Haliangiales; family Haliangiaceae; genus JABFXX01. Next base: position 4,109 of record JABFXX010000315.1, on the reverse strand, counting down.
GCGCGCGAGCGACTGCATCCGCTCGAGGCTGAAGCCGATCAGACCGAGAAGCGGCAGCACGGCGATCGCGGCGCCGATGCCGAACCGCGTCGACAACCTCATTCGTCGGCTCCGTCGAGCGAGAACTGCTTGAGCTTGTTCCGGATCGTCTTGACGTCGAGGCCGAGGCGGCGCGCCGTCTCCGCCTTGTTGTTGTCGGTCGCCTTGAGCGTCTCGAGGATCACGATCCGCTCCGCGTCGGCCGCGGTCACCCCGTGCGGCAGCACGATGCCGTGACGATCCGACGCGTCCTCGCGACCGGCATCGAGTCGAAGATGAACGACATCGATCGGCTCGCGCCGCGCAGTCGAATAGGCACGCTCGACGATGTTGCGCAGCTCGCGCACGTTGCCCGGCCACTCGTGCAGCGTGAGCCGCTCCAGCGCCGCGTTCGTGAATCCCGGGTTCCGATCGCCGTCGCGGTCGATGCACTGGGCGAGGAAGTGCGTCGCGAGCACCGGGATGTCCTCTCGCCGCGCGCTCAGCGGCGGAACATCGATCCGCAACACATCGAGTCGGTAGAGGAGGTCGTGCCGCAGCCGGCCGGATGCAACCGCCTGGGCAGGACTGCGATTCGTCGCTGCGACGATGCGAACGTCGCACACCATCTCGGCGCGGCTGCCGACTCGCCTGACGATGCCGTCCTCGAGCACGCGCAAGAGCTTCGGCTGCAGCGCGACCGGCATCTCGGTGATCTCGTCGAGGAACAATGTGCCGCGGTGCGCCTGTTCGAGAAGCCCGGCGTGCGCCTCGCTGGCGCCCGTGAACGCACCGCGCTCGAAGCCGAACAGCTCCGCCTCGGCGAGCGTCTCCGGAATCGCCGACGCGTTCACGGGAACAAAGCGACGGCCCCGACGCCGGCTTCGTTCGTGAACCGTACGGGCAACGAGCTCCTTGCCGGTCCCGCTCTCGCCGACGATGAGGACCGGCGCATCGCTCATCGCCGCCGCTTCGATGTTCTGGCGCAGGCGGGTCATCGCGACGCTGTGGCCGAGCATTCCGGTCTCCGCATCCGCGTGCGGAGGGTGGAGGTTCGGCACGACTGGATGTCGCGTCACGGGCTTGGCGCACGCCTCGTCGAGCAGGCGGCGGAGCGCGACGTAGTCGAGCGGCTTCGTCATGAAGTCGATCGCGCCCGCCTTGATGGCCTGGACCGCGGTGTTGATCGTGCCGTACGCGGTGATCATCACGACGCGCCGCTCCGGGTCGTTCGCGCGCAATGATTCGAGGAGCCCCATCCCGGTGTCATCCGGCATGACGAGGTCCGAGACCACGACGTGCGGATCGAAGCTCGACGCGATCATGCGCGCAGCGCGTGCGGTCGAGGCCGTCCGGACATCGAAGCCCCACTCCGAGAGCCGTGCCTGGAGAACCTCTCGCATGGCCGACTCGTCGTCGACTACGAGTATGCGACCGCGTTGGTTCGTCATCGACTGCCGCGAACGTTTGCTCGACGAATATAGAGGGCACCGCGCTGGCGTGGAGCAGGGAGTTTTTCCCGGGCAGCGAGGGTCGCCGCGGACGAACCTCCCTGGTCGCGAGCCGCGTCGATGCGCGCAGCAGCTCCAAGTTACTGAATACGGGAGGAAAGCGACCTGGCGCCGCGCTTGCTGAGCACCCGCAACTCAGCAATCGCAGGAGCTCTCGACGTGCCTCGTGGTTCACATATCTTCACAAGCAATCCCTCTCGCTTCGCGCGCAGACTTGTCCTCGTTCTCGTCGCCGTGGTGCTGGCGCAGCTCGCGGCGATCATCTGGACGATCACGCAACCGATCCCGGCCGTGATCCCCGACGTGCTCGCGGTTCGCGGCCTGCTGACGGCGTTCCAGGTTGTCGCCATCTTCGCCGTTCTCGTGTTGCTGTGGCGCACGATCCTGTTCGGTCGCTACCGCGCGCTACCCGGCGCGAGCGACGACGAGTTGCCGACGGTCACGGTCATCGTCCCTGCCTACAACGAGGGCCCGCAGGTCCTGACGACGATCCAGAGCATCATGTTCAGCGACTACCCTCACGCCAAGCTGTCCGTCATCGCGATCGACGATGGCAGCCTCGATGACACGTGGACGTGGATCCAGCGCGGCGCGGCCGCGTTTCCCGATCACGTGATCGCGCTCCGCTGCCCGATGAACCGCGGCAAGCGCGAAGCGCTCTACGAGGGGTTCAACCGTGCGACCGGCGACGTGATCGTCACCGTCGACAGTGACTCCGAGCTCCACGACGACGCGCTTCGCAACCTCGTCACGCCGCTGGTCCGCGAGCCTCGCGTCGGCGCCGTCGCCGGCAACGTCCGCGTGCTCAACCGCTCTCAGGGTGCGATCCCGACGATGGTCGATGTCGTGTTCACGTCCTCGTTCGAGTTCATCCGCGTCACGCAGAGCGAGGTGGGTGCCGTCATGTGCTGCCCCGGCGCGCTGTCCGCATATCGCCGCGAGCTCGTCGACGTCTTCAAGGACGAGTGGGTGACGCAGACATTCCTCGGCGCGCCGGCCAGCATCGGCGAGGATCGCGCGATGACGAACGCGGTACTTCGCCTCGATCGCGAGGTGCGATTCCAGGCGAACGCGATCGTCGTCACCAAGGTGCCGACCGATACGGCTCAGCTCGCGCGCACGTTCTTGCGGTGGGCGCGCAGCGACGTCCGCGAGACCCTCAGTCTGACCCAGCTCCTCATCTCGCGACTGCGTGCCTCGGATCTCGGGACGTGGATCAACGTCGTGTCCTCCGCGCTGGCGATGCTCCTGGCCCCGCTCGCGCTGATCTCGGTCGTCGGGCTCGCCGTCGTCGACCCGGGGACGCTGATCTGGATCGCGGCCGCCCTCGTGCTCACGTCGGTGTTCCCGGCGGTGCTCTACGCGCACCTCCGCGAACCCCGTCACGCCTGGTGGGCGTTCGGCTATGCCGCGTACAACCTACTCTGCCTGTCGTGGATCCAGCCCTACGCGCTGCTCACGCCGGCTCACTCGCAATGGCTGACGCGTTCGCTGCCGGTCGCCCGGCAGCGGACTTGATCAGCGGCAGCAGCGGAATCCGACGTTCGGGAAGAAGAACGCATCGGATGCGAGCGAGAAGTTCAGCGGACAGCTGATACCCGTCGCGAGGTCGCTCGACGAGCCACCACGGATCGGGTTCTGGCCCGGCGACCGCGCCTTCGTCCACTCGCGAACGTTGCCCGACATGTCGAACACGTCGCCGGCCGGGTGATCCGCGTAGCAGCTCGTCAAGAAGCCCGTCCGCAGGATGTCGTCGTTCACCGCCGACTGGTCAGCGCCGTTGCAGGTCGCCGCCTGATACGTCGTCGGGTTCGTCGCGTACGACCAGTTCCCGCCGGCGCCGCTGAGCGCCGTCGGCGGCTGCACGGTCGTACCGCGGACGATGAAGATCGCGTCGACCTTCAGGCCATCCTCGCCCATGAACAGGCTGACGAACCGGTTACCTGCGGCGGGGATGTTGATCTGCGGGCTCTGGACCCACTGCCAGCTGCCGTTCGCCGTCGTCGACAGCGTCATCGACGGCACGGCCGGCGGCGACACCGTCGTGCCGACGCCGACGTGCACCGTGTGATCGGCGCTGATCGCCGAGTACATGCGCACGTAGATCCGCCAGTCCGTCGCCGCGGTCGGGAAGTTGATCTGGTAGTCGAGGCGCGGCGATGCGGTCGGCGCGTTCGCCGTCGTGATCGATGTGCCGAGGTTCGGCAGCGCGCGCATGTTCGACATGCCCGAGTTCTGCTGCGGCGCCGGCGTGTAGTCCTCGACCCACGCCTGCGCGCCGATCTCGGGACAGCCGTCGTTGGCGACGCCGTCGCCGTCGTCGTCCGTCGTGTTCGTGCACTGGCTGCCGGTCTCGGCGCCGCCGTCGAAGCTCGGGCAGCCGTCGTTGACGACACCGTCATTGTCACTGTCGGTCGAGTCGGCGCACGCGGTCTCCGGCCCGACGCCCGTGGTGACCGTCGGGCAACCATCGTTCACGAAGCCGTCGTTGTCGTTGTCGTCGTTGTTGTTGCAACGGTTGTTCGGCTCGGCGTTACCAACGGGCGGGCAGCCGTCGTTGATGCGGCCGTCGTTGTCATC
>JABFXX010000214.1 GCA_013368795.1 Kofleriaceae bacterium | reverse complement strand
GCACGCATCGCCGGGTAGAGGCCCGACGCGACGCCGACGACGACCGAGACACCGAGCGACAGCGCGATCGACCACGTGGTGACGACGGTCGGCCAACTCGCGTAGCTCGCGACACCACGCGAGATGCCCAGGCCGAGCGCGACGCCCGCGAGGCCACCGAGGAGCGCGAGCGAGAACGCGGTGACGAGGAACTGGAACCGGATGTCGGAGCGGCGGGCACCCACGGCACGGCGCACACCGATCTCGCGCGTCTGCTCGAGGACCGAGGCGAGCATGATGTTCATGATGCCGATGCCGCCGACGAGGAGCGAGATGCCGGCGATGAGGCCCATGACGAGGTTGAAGAGCTGCTGCGTCTGCTGGCTGTGGCGGAGGAGAGCTTCGGGGACGATGATGTCGTAGTCGCGCGCGCCGCCATGGAGGCGATCGAGCAGCGCGCCGACGATGGCGCCGGTCTCGCCCGCGGGGGCCTTGGCGTCGAGGCGGACGACGATCTCGCCGAGCGGAGCTTTCATCGGATCGCGGTCGAGCTTGCGGAGCGCGGTCGTGAACGGGAGATAGATCTCGCGCTCCGTCGAGGAGACGGCGACGCCCTGGACGTCGGAGACCGCGCCTGGCTCGGGGGCGAGCACGCCGACGACCTCGAACCAGACATCGTTGATCTTGATGTCGTGACCGATGGCGGGGTCGGCACCGAACAGCTCGCGGCGAACACCCGCGCCGATGACGGCGACCTGACCGTGGTGTGTTTCGTCGCCGAGATCGAGGAAGCGGCCCTCGGCGAGCGCGAAGGAAGTGACCTCGCGGTGACGGTGGCTGACGCCGTAGACCTGGGCCTTGGTCTTGGCCCCTGCGGCGATGATCTTGTAGGGCTCGATCTCGATGCGAGGGGCGGCGAACAGGACGCCGGGCACGGCCTCCTCGATCGCCTCGACATCGCGCTGCGAGAGGCCGAGGGATTTCTTGCGGATCTCCTCGAGCTCCTCGGGCTTGAACGTCTTGCTGCGGACGACGACGTTGCGCGTGCCGAGCCGATCGATGAGGGCGAGGGCCTGGCGTTCGGCACCCGCACCGATCGAGAGCATCGCGATGACGGCGCCGACACCGAACATCATGCCGAGCATGGTGAGGGTGGTGCGCAGCTTGTGCTCGAGGAGAGTCTCGAGCGCGAGCACGAAGGCATCGACGAGGCGCCTCACGGCTTGGCTGCCTTGTCGCTGACGGACGCGCTGCCGCTGCCGGTGGCCTGATCGACGGAGCGCGTCGGGTCGCGGAGGGCGATGACGTCGTTGGCGGCGAGGCCCTTGGTGACGACGACGCGGCCGGAGGTGCCGGGGCCGAGCTCGACTTCCGCGGGCTCGAAGCCGAGCTTGCCCTTCTTGTAGACGAAGCTCTTGCCCTCCTTGGCGACGATCGCCTGGCGCGGCACGACAAGCGCGTCGGCGGCGTCGAGGATGAGCGTGGCGCGGACGCGCTGGCCGGGCTTCATGACGTCGTGGTCGGTCTTGGCGAGCGCGAGCACGACCGCGAAGTACTGGACCGGCACACCGGGCTGGCGCGGCTTGGCGAGCTTGTCGACGAGCTTGACCTTGCCTTCGTAGGTGATGTCGGGCTTGGCCTCGACGACGACCTCGGCCTTCTGATCGTTGGCGAGGCCGCTACCGTCGACCTCGAGCACGAACACTTCGGCCTCCATCGTGTCGAGGAGCGGAATCTCGGCGACCTTCTGGCCGGGCCACAGCTGCTCGCCGACGCGAGGGAGCTCGCCGCGCCAGTTGCGGCGAAGGACAAGGATGCCGTCGTGCGGCGCCTTGATCTCCATGCCTTCGAGCGCGGTCTTGGCGTGCGCGATCGCGATCTGGGCCTTCTGCTTCTCGACGGCGATCACGCCGGCCTTGGACTGCGCGAGCTTGCGCTCGATCGCCTTCGTCTGCTCGGCGTGGGCCTGCTTCGCGGTCGCGAGCTTCTCGTCGATCGCCGACTCGACGATCGTGTTGTGCGAGAAGATCTCTTCGTCCTTGCTCTGGAACTTGCGCTGCTGGTCGAGCTCGGCGGCCGCGAGATCGGCAGCACTGTCGCGGCCTGCGACCGCGGTCCTGGACTTGATCTGCTCGCCTGCGAGCTTTGCCTCGGCGGCGGCGAGGTCGGCCTGGCCGGTCTTGAGCTCCTTCTCGGGCTGCGACGGATCGAAACGGACGACGACCTCGCCGGCCTTGACCGGCTTGCCGTCGGGTGCGAGCCACGCGATCTTCATCGGCCCGAATCCGCCGCCCTGCGACGGAGCGGCGACCGGCGTCGCCTTGACCGCGCGCAGGTTGCCCTCGGCGGTGACGCGACGGACGAACGCTGACTTGGTGACCGTGTAGGTCGGCACTGCGTCCTTGCTCGCGCCGCTCTTGCCGAGCAGCTTCCAGCCGAAGACGCCGAGCGCGCCGAGGATAACGAGGGTGACGAGGGCCTTCTTCACGGCGCGCTCCGTTCCGGATCGACGCGCGAGATCCGATCACCGGCGTTCAGGCCCGAGAGGACCTCGATCGTCGACGAGTTGCGCTTGCCGACGGTGATCTTGACCTTCGTGACGTCGTCGCCGTCGGCGCGATAGGCAACCGGGCCCTCCGGCGTGACGAAGACGGCGTCGGCGGGGATCTGGAGGACGTTCGCGAGCCGCTCGGTGTCGACCTGGCCGCGGAACCGCATGCCTGGACGCAGCGGGACGTCCTTGCCCGCGTCGATCTTGATCTTGATCTTGACGATGTTGCTGCGGTCCGCCTGCGACTTCGGCGCGACCGCCTTCGCGATCGACTCGACGGTGCCGACGACCTTCACGTCGGGCAGAGCATCGAGCCGAACGGCGACCGACTGGCCGACGGCAATGCGCGCGATATCGATCTCGTCGACCTCGCCATTGCCGACCATCTTCCCGAGCCCGACGATCTGGATCACGGCTTCGCCGCGCCAGCACGGATCGCCGACCTTCTTCTTCTCGCCGCGCCAGTTCGTCGGATAGACGATCGTGCCGCCGCGCGGCGCCTTGACGTCCATCTTCGCGACGTTGGTCTGCGACTCCTTCACCCGGCCCTCGAGGTACGCGTGGTTGTCGGCGAGCTTCGCGATCTCGGCGGCGTCCGAGCGCTTCGCCGCTGCGGCCTTCGCCTTGGCCTGCTCGACGTGCATCTGCGCGAGCTGGACGTCGAGCGCGACGACCTTGGCCTCGACCGATGCGACGAGGTCCTCCGGCATCGACGTCTTGAGCGATGCCTTGCGCAGGCCGGCCTCCGCCTCGGCGATCGCGAGCTCCTCGTCACGGCGCGCGAGCGCGGCATCGTCGCGCTTCTTGTCGAGCTTCTTCTTCGCCGCATCGGCGTCGTTCTGCAGCGTCTCGAGCTCGCGCATGATCTCCGACGGATCGAAGCCGGCGACCGGCTCGCCCTCCTTCACGTCGGCGCCTTCGGGCGCGAGGCTCGCGACCTTGTAGTTCCAGACGTTCGGCAACGCCGGCGGCTTGATGTCTGTCGAGTCGACCGCGGCGAGCTCGCCGTTGACCTCGACGCCGATGACGAGGTCGGCGCGCTTCACCTCGACGAGCGAGAGCTCGCCATGCCCCTTCGTGCACGCGCACAGGACGAGCACCAGCAGCAGCAGCTTCTTCACAGTGCACCGCCGATCCGCACGCTCTCGCCGTCGCCGATGCCCTTGGCGACGATACAGCTCTTGGCATCGCACGAGCCAAGCTCGACCTCGCGCGTGCCGCCCGACGCGAGCTGGACGCGCGCGGTCTTGCTGCCCTTCGCGAACACGACCGCGCCGCGCGGAACGACGATGCCGGCCTCCGGCTGGCGATGCAGCTCGACCTTCACCGACATGCCCGGCCTCATCCGCTCCTGATCGACCTTGTCGAGCGTCAGCACGATCGAAAACGCCCGCCGCAGCGAACGGCCCTCCTCGGTCGCGACCGGCATCAGCTCTTTGACCATGCACGGCAGCGCGTCGGCGGGAAAGGCGTCGAGCGTGCAGGTGCCCTTCATCCCGATCGACACGCGGCCATCGTCGACGTCGGAGAGCCCGGCGCGGACCTCCATGCCCGAGCCGAAATCCGGCAGCGAGACGATCGTCCAGCCCGGCTGGACCGTGTCGCCGATCTGGAACTTGCGCCCCTCCCACGGGTGCTCGCCGATCACGATGATGCCGTCGCGCGGCGCCTTCAAGAGGAGCGCGCTGATCGCCTTCTCCGCGTTCTCGATCTCGGTGCGCGCCTTCTCGAGCTCGATCTGCTTCACCTTGAGATCGAGCTGCGCCGTCGCCTTCGCCGACGCGAGCTCCTTCTCCGCGGTCTCGACCGCCGCCTGCGCGCGCTTCTGCTCGAGCTGGCGCTCCTGCGCCGTGCGCGCCGGCAAGAGGTCGGCCGGCACGCTCGCGAGGACCTTTGCCTTGTCGAGCGCGACCCGGTTCGCCTCGAGCGTGAACTGCTTCTGTGCGAGCTCGAGCGCACTGACGTCAGCGAACGTGCGCAGGCCGCTCTCGGCCTCCTGGAGCGCGAGCTTCTTCTCCTCGAGCGTCGCGGTGAACTGCGAGTTGTCGAACTCGAGCGCGCGCTCGCCGGCCTTCACGACGGTGCCGTCCTCGGCCATCCATCGGATCGGTAGCTCCCACGCGTCGGTACGCGGCGTGCGCAGCTCCTCGGCGGACGTCGCGAACAGTGCACCGGTGATGATCACGCGATCGGTGACCTCGCCGCGCTTGACCGTCGCGATCCGCGCCTTCTCGATCGAGCTCGAGCTGCGCTTCCCCGACTCCCCGCTACACGCCGCCAGCGCGAGCACGAGCACGACCTTGTTCATGCAGCGCCTCCAAGCGCGATTGTCGCCGCCCCTCTCGCGACCTCGGCCCCCGGCCCGTCCGCCTTGATCTTGCCGTCGACGATCCTGATCGCACGCGGGCAACGCGCGGCGATCGACGGCTCGTGCGTGACGATCACGATCGTGTGCTTCTCGTCGTGGAGGCGATGGAACAGCGCCATGATGTCCTCCGCGGTCGCCGAGTCGAGGTTGCCGGTCGGCTCGTCGCACAGGAGCAGCGACGGCTCGCTGACGAGCGCGCGCGCGATCGCCGTGCGCTGGCGCTGACCGCCCGAGAGCTGGAACGGCCGGTGCTTCATGCGCGCCGCGAGGCCGACGCGCGTCAGCGCCTTCGCCGCACGCTCGTGCCGGTCGCGCGCCGGAATGCCGCGGTACACGAGCGGGAGCTCGACGTTCTTCTGAGCGGTCGCGCGGTGCAGCAATTGGAAGCTCTGGAACACGAACCCGATCTGCTGGTTGCGGGCGCGGGCTCGTTCGTCGTCCGACAGATCCTGGACATCGCGACCCGCGAGCCGGTAGCGCCCTGCCGACGGTGTGTCGAGCATGCCGAGGATGTTGAGCAGCGTCGACTTGCCGGAGCCCGACGTGCCGACGATCGCGACCATCTCGCCTTCGTCGACGGAGAAGCTCACGCCATCGAGCGCAGCGATGCGCTCGTCGCCCATCTGGTAGTAGCGCGCGATGTCGACGAGCTCGAGCAAGGGCGGCATGCGCTCAGCGAGCCTACACCGACCGTGCCAGGCGCAACCATCACATCTTGGGAAACGTTCCGAACACGTCGAGTGCCAGACCGTCATCCTTCACGTCGAGCTGCAACCCAACGCTTGTCATGTTGTCACTACCAAGATCGTCCTCGTCGTCTTCGTCGAAGAGACCGGTCGCCTGCATCCGCGGAACATCGAATGTGAATGACAGAAGCGGCGAGTGCTGCGGAGTCTTCGCATGCACGAGCTCGATGACGCGATCGGGACTGGTGCGACCCACTGCGACAGCAACCCGATCTGCACGCGCCGCGGCATGCAGCTGCGTTTTCGGATCGAGCCCGAGCGCCATCGCAGGCAACGCGACGGGCCGGCCGTCGGGGACGATCGTCAGGCCGCTCATCCCCGGTACCTTCTGCTGGATGATCGCGAGGAGATCGGGGCTGCGGTCGGTCGCGAGGAGCAGCGAGCCGGTGATATCGAACGGCTCCTTGCGGAAGTCCTCGAGCACGGCCGAGAACCCGCGAAAGCCCTGCATCGCGGGCGGGAGCGGATTGGCGATCACCTGCTCGAGCTGCCCGAAGGTCTTGTCGAGCGGCTCGAGCCACTCGCACTGAAACGGCCGCGCCTTCCCCCAGGCGACCGCAGAACCGGCAAGCGGAAGCATCGCGTCGAGCTTGAACGCCGCGCCGATCTTCATCATCGCTGCGGAATCGATCCCGGCGACGACGTCGGGCACCTCGGTACGTAGCGTCTGGAGCGCGCGCAGGATCGACGGCGCGAGCTCGGCGACGATCGAGGCGTGAAAGCCGTGCGTGTCGAACGAGTGGTAGCCGAACACGAACCTCGGCGCGATCTCGACGAGTCGCTCGATGTCCGCCTTGCAGACGTCGGAGATCGGTCCGGTCGCGTCGTGCAGCATCGCCTCGAGCGGCCCCATGCCGCGGCCGGTGAGGATCGACGTCACCTGCCGCAGATCGACATAGCCGAACATGAGCTTCGAGAAGTGGTGCGAGGCCAGGAGGTCCGCGACGCGGTGTGTCTCGGCGAGAGGATGATCCGGCTGCCGGAGGCCGAGCAAGATCGGTAGCGATTCGCCGAGTGCCGCCGTCGGCACGACTGCCGCGACCGCCTCGGTGTCGAGCACCGCGGCAACGACCGTCACGCCCTTCGCGGTGAAGGTCCAGAAGCGCTTGCCGTCGCGCGTCTCCTCGACGACGCGAGGGCCGAGATCCGCCGCCGCGATCAGCCGGCCGACGACCCCTCGCAGCTTCACCGGATCGGCGACGGCGACGCGCATCACCGGCCATACGGATAGACCGTAGAACGCGAACCGCCCCGACGGATCGAGACCCAGATCGCGCCCCCAGTGACGCATATCGGCGTGCTTCACCTCGTCGAGGAATGCGAGCCCGACCCTGCTCACGACGGGAAGCTGGGAGCGGTCGAAGTCAGGTGGGATCTGCTTCACGATCTCGAGTGCGGCCGCGAGCTTCTGATCCGAGTAGTAGAGCAGCGCGTCGCGCACGTTCTGCGGCATCGGATCGAGCTGCGCGAACACGTACGGCGAGTCCGCGGGCACGAACGACATCATCGTCGGCGGCGCCGACTGCTTCGCCGACAGCGGCGCGTGTGATGTCCCGCCGCCGCACGAGGCGACGGCGAGAAGGACGACTACAACTCGGAGCACGCGGGACCGCATGCCCCGACGTTATCAGTTCGTGTCGTTGCCTTCGCAGTGGATGTCGATCTGCCCGTCCTTGACGTCGACATGCGCCACGCCACCACTTGTCAGCTTGCCGAACAGGATCTCGTTCGCGAGCGGCGCCTTCAGCGTGTTCTGGACGAGACGAGCCATCGGCCGCGCGCCCATCGCCTTGTCGTAGCCGTGCTCGACGAACCAGTCGATCGCCGCCGGGCTGACCTCGAGCGACACCTTCTTCTCCGCGAGCTGGCCATCGAGCTCGTCGAGGAACTTGCGGGCCACCTTGCGGATGACCTCGATCGGCAGCGCATCGAAGAACACGGTCGCGTCGAGACGGTTGCGGAACTCGGGCGTGAACACGCGCTCGAGCGCCTTCTTGCCGTCCTTCGTGTCGGCGACCGAGTCACCGAAGCCGATGCGGCCGGCGGCCATCTCGCGGCTGCCCGCGTTGCTCGACATGATCAGGATGACGTTGCGGAAGTCGCTCTTCCGACCGTTGTTATCGGTCAGCGTCGCGTGGTCCATCACCTGGAGCAGGATGTTGAACAGGTCGGGGTGCGCCTTCTCGATCTCGTCGAGGAGCACGACCGAGTACGGGTGCTTGTTGATCGCATCCGTCAGCTGACCGCCCTGGTCGAACCCGACGTAGCCCGGAGGCGCGCCGATGAGGCGGCTGACCGTGTGCTTCTCCATGTACTCCGACATGTCGAACCGGATGAACTCGACGCCAAGCACGGCGGCGAGCTGCTTGGCGAGCTCCGTCTTGCCGACGCCGGTCGGTCCCGCGAACAGGAAGTTACCGGTCGGCTTGTTCGGGTTGCCGAGGCCCGCGCGCGACAGCTTGATGACCGTCGCGAGCGCGTCGATCGCCTTGTCCTGGCCGTAGATGAGCCGCTTCAGCTCGCCCTCGAGGTTCGCGAGCTTCGTCTTGTCCTGCGTCGACACCGAGCGGGTCGGGATGCGCGCGATCTTCGCGACGACATCCTCGATCAGGTTCGGGCGAATCTCCTCGGGGCGCTGGTCGGCAGGCATGAGCCGCACCTTCGCGCCGGCCTCGTCGATCACGTCGATCGCCTTGTCGGGCAGATGCGAGCCGCTGATGTGGCGCGCCGACAGCTCGACCGCCGCCTCGATCGCAGCGTCGGTGAACCGGACGTTGTGGTGCTCCTCGTAGCGCGACTTGAGACCCTTCAGGATCTCGATCGCCTCGGGGACGCTCGGCTCGCCGATATCGATGCGCTGGAACCGACGCGACAGCGCGCGGTCGCGCTCGAACGCCTGGCGGTAGTCCTTGAACGTCGTCGAGCCGATGCAGCGAAGCTCGCCGTTGGACAGGGGTGGCTTCAGGATGTTCGCCGCATCCATCGTGCCGCCGCTCGTCGCGCCGGCGCCGATGATGTTGTGGATCTCGTCGATGAAGAGGATCGCCTTCGGGTCGCCGATCAGGACCTTCATGACGGCCTTCAGGCGCTCCTCGAAGTCACCGCGGTAGCGCGTGCCCGCGAGCACGGCGGTCATGTCGAGCGAGTAGACCTTCGACTCGAGCAGCGACTCGGGCACCTTCTTGTCGTTGATGCGGAGCGCGAGACCCTCGGCGAGAGCGGTCTTGCCGACGCCCGGCTCGCCGATGAGCAGCGGGTTGTTCTTCCGGCGGCGGCTCAGCACCTGGATCATGCGCTCGAGCTCGTCGGCGCGGCCGATCAGAGGATCGATCTTCCCCTCGCGAGCGCGCTGCGTCAGGTCGACGCAAAAGCTCTCGAGCGGGTTCGAGATCTTCGAATCCTCCTCGCCGTTGTCCTCGACGCCGCGCGTGCGCGGCACGACCGGCCCGCCCGCGTCGACCTTCGACACGCCGTGCGAGATGTAGTTGATGACATCGAACCGCGTGATGCCCTGCTTCTCGAGCAGGTAGACCGCGTGCGAGTCGCGCTCGCGGAACATCGACGCGAGCACGTTGCCCGTCGTCATCTGCGTCCTGCCCGCCGCCTGCACGTGCATCGCGGCACGTTGCAGCACGCGCTGGAACGCGAGCGTCTGGTCCGGCCCGGACTCCTCGCCCTCGGGCAGCTCGTCGACCTGCTCCTCGAGGAAGCGCTCGAGATCGCCGCGGAGGTTCTCGGTATCACCGCCGCATTTGGCGATGATGTCGGCGCCCGTCGGATCGTCGAGCACGCTGAGCAGCAGGTGCTCGAGCGTCAGGTATTCGTGGCGGCGCCCGCGGACGTCATCGACAGCCCGCTGGAGGGTGGCTTGCAGCTCGGGTGACAGCATGTGGCCTCCCTCGAATTGTACGGGACGCCGAACATCTGTGTAGTCCCGCAGATGCCCGCGATTTCGGGCAGGCGCTAATCCGTTGGCTCGATCGACAGCTGCAGCGGGAACTGCTGCGCCTTCGCAAGCGACATCGTCTTCGTGACCTTCGTCTCGGCGACCTCGAACGTGTACACGCCGGCGACCCCGACCCCGTTGTTGTGCACGTGGCTCATGATCGAGATCGCGTCGTTCTCGTTCTTGTGGAAGACGGTCTGGAGGACCCACACGACGAACTCACGGGTCGTGTAGTCGTCGTTGTGAAGCAGCACCTTGTACATCGGCGGCTTCTTGGTGCGGGTCCGCTCGTCGAGCACCAGGCCCGTCTGTCGCTCGCCGTCGCGCTTTGGCCCGGGCGGCTTCTTCTCGTCCGACAAACGGATCACCATGACTCCAATATTACGAGACTGACGCGGCCTGTGTAGCCCCCCGAACCCCGCTAAGCGACCCACATTTTCGGGCAGGTGCGCCCACACGCTTCGAGCTATCATCCATACGTGACGTCAACTCGTCCCGACGCGCTCAACACCCTCGGTGTCTCCGGCGTCTCTGGCCTCGGCCTCGTCACCCTTCTGACCGCAGCGCTCGCAGCGATGGCGCCACGGACGGCGGCACGGCCTCCGGCGGTCATGCCGGACCCGACGCCCGAGCAGCTCGCGGTCGCGCCGGCGATCGAGACGCAGTCGCTCACCGACATGGATACGTGCGACGACGCGGGCGTCACGGCGGTCGTCGTGCGCGGACGCATCACTTCGCTCGACCCGTCGATGCAGGCGAGCTTCCGCATCCGCCTCGCCGACGTGCCCTCCCGGTACGAGGCCGTCACCGCCGACGACGGCCGGTTCGAGGTGCGCATCCCGCGCGGCGAGCTCGGCGCGACGAACCTGTGCGAGCTCCCGATCCGAGGCGTGCGCCCGGCCGCGGCTGCATTCGCGGGCTCGAGCATGACCGTTCAGTATCAGCTGCACTTCGAGCGCTGAGCTCGAGCTGCGGGTCCGTGCTCGCACGTAGTCCGCGTCGAGGCGCGAAACCTGCAACGCGTACGGCCTCATGAAGCTCGTCGTCTTCGGCCCGACCGGCGCGACCGGCCGTCACTTGATCGATCAGGCGCTGGCCTCCGGCCACGAGGTCACCGCGTTCACACGCAGCGAGATCGCCGACCGTCCGCCCTCGCTGCGCGTCTTCTGGGGCAACGTGTTCGATGTCGACGAGGTCAGCGCCGCGGTGCGCGCCCAGGACGCGGTCGTGTCATGTCTCGGCTCGCGGCCATGGCGCCACACCGACGTCTGCTCCGAGGGCATTCGCACGATCATCACGGCGATGCGCGATACCGGCGTTCGCCGCGTGATCGCGATGTCGTCGCAGGGCGTCGGCAACGCGCGCTTCAGCCTCCTCGGCAGCATCGCGGCGCTCGCGATCCGTCGCGAGATCGCCGACAAGCGACGCATGGAGGATCTCCTCGCTGACAGCGAGGTCGACTGGACCGTCGTGCGTCCCGCGATCCTGACCAACGGCGAACCGCGCGGCCGCTGGCGCATCGCCGACGACGGCTCGATCATCGGCGGCATGATTCCGCGCGCCGACGTCGCCGCGTTCATGCTGCACGAGCTTCGTGTCGGCGAATGGATCCGGCGCTCGCCGACGATCGCCAGCGAGACCCGCACGCATCGCGCAAGCGAGCGTCGCCCAACGGCGACGGCGGGCTAATTCGACGCGCGCGGGCGGCGGTTGCGGTAGATCGCGTCGACGTCGAGCACGCAGCCGATCGATGGCAGTGCCACGCGCTCGCCCGCCTTGCCGTGCTCGGCCAGCGACCACGTGCCGTCCTCGCCGCGGCGAAACACCTCGATCGAGGGCTCCTCCTGGTCGACGATCACGTACTCGCGCAGCGACGGAATCGCGCGGTAGAAGGCGAACTTCTTGCCCCGGTCGTAGCCCTCGCTCGACGGGCTGGTGACTTCTATGAGCACCGTGGGATTGGTCTGTGCACACTCGTCCGTGTCGTCGACCTCGACCGGACCGCAGCCGACCGAGATGTCCGGATACGTGATCACGTTCGGATCCTGGATCCGGATCCGCGCGTCGGACGTGTAGACCTCACAGGGCCGATCGGCGAGCTGTTGCTCGAGCGCGGCAATGATCGAAGCGGCGAGGCGCGCATGCCGAACCGTACCGCCGCCCATCGCGACAACAAGGCCGTCGATGTACTCGTGCTTCACGTTCGAGTACCGCTCGAGCTCGACGTACTCCGCGATCGTGAACCGACGGTGCTCGTTGTCGTTCATGGGCAGAAGCATACCGCTCTTCACGAGGACAGCGCGCACCGCTTTCCGCAGGCGCATCATGGCCCGGCGTCTTGCCTCGCGACGTCTGATCGTCGCCCCGCTCATCGCACGGCGCCGTCGAACGTTCCGCTGCCGAACGCGCCGGTCCAGCGTCCGCCGACGATGCCGTCCATCG
>JABFXX010000510.1 GCA_013368795.1 Kofleriaceae bacterium | reverse complement strand
CAGGAGGAGCAGAACCGCCAGAAGGCGGAGCAGGACGCGCGTCGTCAGCAGGAAGAGCAACGCCGCGCGGACGAGCAGCGCAAGCGTCAGGAGGAGCAGAACCGGCAGAAGGCGGAGCAGGACGCGCGTCGTCAGCAGGACGAGCAGCGGCGGCAGGAGGAAGCGAACCGCAAGAAGGCCGAGGCGGACGCGAAGCGCGCCGAGGAGGATGCATCGCGCAAGAAGCCGGATGCGGATCGGCGTCGTGATCAGCAGGAGAAGAACAACGATCGACAGGAAGAGAAGAAGGGCGGCCGCAAGGGCAGCCGGTAACTCTCGGCACTGAACGCGTGCGAGCGGCCCGGTCTCCGGGCCGTTTCGCATTCTGGTGTGCGGTCCTCGAACACCACGAACTGGCTACGCTGTCTGCCAGGACGACGCGAACACCTGACCCCACGCGCGCGCGTAAGTCCTCGCAAACATGCGGCGCGGCGATCGGCACATCGGTTGCTCGTGCGGCGCGCCAATGAGCAGTTCTCCTTGCTTCGCAGTCCTCGTCGGGCTCGTCATCACGGGTTGTACTTCCGAGAGCGAGACCCCCGAGCTTCGCTACACCGGCACGATGCACGTGACCGAGGTGACCCATATGGCCAGCGGGACGGTCAGCGGTGACATCTTCGGTCGGATCACGATTCCATCAGAGCTGACGCCAACTGCGCGCGCGGCCAACTGCGACTACTTCGGCACCCGGCAGTCCGCCGGTGTCACGTTCGGAACGCTCACCGTCAGCGGCATGAGCTCTCCCGTCGTCGTCGAGCCACGTGGTTTCATCGACGGCTCGCTCTACCTGGCAACGCTCTCGGCTTCGGAGCGGCCCACCGAGGGCACCACGATCGAAGCGACGCTCGACGACTGGACGGGCCCGGTGTCAGTCGACGCGATCGCGCCATCGTCTCTCGGGTCGGTGGTCTTTCCCACGAGCGTGTCCGCAACGAGCGGTGGAGAGATCACCTGGGAGGCCGGCACCGGCGACGAGATTCAGATCTCGATCGGAGTGCCCGGGCCCGGAAGGGAGCAGTCGCTCAGATGCGCGACGGGCGACACCGGCAGCTTCACGATTCCAGTCGAGGCCATCGCGTTGATCGAGGGCGAGCACGAGACGGTGCAGGTGTCCGTCACGCGACGCAACGTCGGCCAGACGGCGAGCCAGCCCGCCGACCTTCTGCTGAACCTGGCAGTCGAGAGCCAGGTGTTCGGTGATGTTCCGTTCGAGCCGTGAACCGTTGAAGCGCGTCGGTGTTCAACGCGCGATCGAGCGGGCGACGATGTTGTACACGCGCGTCGGCGGAAACTGATCGAAGAACGGCACGTCGGTCCGCAGCGGCGTCGGCGGCGACGTGTCGACCTCGAACACGAAGTCGGGCCGCAGCCGGCGCAGCTCCTCGACGATGCCGAGCGGATCCGTTGCCGTGCGCATGGCGACCTTCGGGTGCGCCTCGAATGCGACGATCACGTCGCCCGCATTCCGGATCGTGTTCTGTGCGCCGCGCACGACTTCGGGCTCCGAGCCTTCGACATCGATCTTGATGACGGTCGGTCGTCCCGCAGCGAGGTCGAGTGCGTCGACCTGTTCGATCTCGATCGGCCCGTCCTCGGTACGCTCGACGTACATCGCGTGCGCGCTTGGATCATGGGATGGGCTGACGAGGCGGCCGCGGCCATTGAAGTCACCGACGGCAACGCAGCGAGCTTCGGCGGGAACGCCGAGCGTGCGCAGGTTCGCGGCGAGGACATGGAACGCGGCGAGGTTTGGTTCGAACGCGATGATGCGGCTGATGTTGGGACAGCGCGCGACGACGTGCGCGGAGACCGTTCCGATGTCCGCGCCGCAGTCGACGAACGTGACCGGCTGGTGGAGCTGACGGATCGCGGTGCAGAGCGCGCGCATGAACGCGGCCTCGTAGTTCTGCACGTCGGTAGGCAGCCACTGGTTGCACGGCCGCCACAGCGGCACGCGCAGCCTCACGTCCCGGCTCACGCGATACTCGACGAGGCGATCGAGGAGTCCGTGGCGGCGAAGCGCGGAGAGCAGTCGATCGCCGCCGCGGATCTTGTGGCGCGACAGGAAGCGACCGAGCCGGAAGTACCAGGGCACGTCTCCGAGCGGCGCCGCGGAGAGTACGAGGAGATCATATTCATCGTTCATGGCGTGCTCCGTCCCCTGGGCGTTGCAGGGGAGAGGCCCGCGCGATGAGAAATGGGCGCAAGCCGAACTCTGAGCGCTAGGCCCGGACGAATTCGTCGACGGCGCAGACGGAAGACGTTGCGACATCGCAGCACGACTGCGACGGCACATAGTCAGGATGCGCCGACGTCACACGCGCGCACGCCCGACGGCAAAGCGCGACGTCGGATGCGGGATGCTCAGGGCGCGACGCGCCCGAGCGCGATCAGGAGCGGAATGATGATCGCCATGACGGCTTCGCCGGCGATGAGGCCCGAGGCGAGCGGCATGCCGAGCGCGTCGGCGCTCTTGCGATCGACGCGGTTCCACAGGCTCATGAGGATGCCGCCGACCACCATCACGAACACGACCGAGCCCGGCACCATCATGCCGATGCCGAGGCCGGTGGCCGACGGCAGCCACTTGCGCCCCCACGGCAGGAAGTGCTCGCCGAGCGCGATCACGATGCCGAGGATGGCACCGATGACCATGAACTGGAGCGCGTGCGGGGGCAGCTTGTCGAAGCCGCCCGAGAGCACGTCGGCGAAGCCGGCGATGCGGATCGAGATCGGCGACGCGAGGCCGTGGCCACCGACGCCGTAGAGGTCGCGCAGCATCGGATAGACGAGCGCGACGGCGAGCGCACCGATCGGCGCGGCGATCAGCTGCGAGTAGGTGAGGAAGCGCGGCGTCGAGCCGATGATGTGGCCGGCCTTGTAGTCCTGCATGATCGCCTCGGACTGGACGGCGATCGTGCCGGTCGTGCCGGAGGCGGTGAGGTTCGCGGTCAGGCTGCCGGGCTTCAGCGCGGCGAACACGGCCTGCATCATGTTGGTGAGCTGGCTGATCGGTCCCCAGTTCGTCTCGCCGAGGACGCGGAGGCCGACGAGCATGAGCGGGATCGAGAGCGCGGCCGCGATCACCGTGAGCCAGATCGGCAGGTCGAAGAAGACCTTCTGGACGATCACGAGGCCGATCGTCGCGATCGCGACGCCGGTGCCGATGAATTTCATCGACACGTCGCCCGACTTGACGGCATCGCCCGACAGCGTGCTGAACGAGCGCTGGAGCGTGCGCCACTTGAGGAACAGGGCGGTGAGGCCGGCGGCGATCAGCATGCCGGTGCCGGGCCACATCACCCAGAGGAGGATCTTGCCGCGAACCGGTGCGGCGACGATGTCGGGCACGAGCAGGTGCGGCGCCACGATCCACGCGAGGATGCCGCCTGCGGCCATCGAGAAGTTGACGCGGTTACCGACGATCATGCCGGAGCCGATGCCGAGCAGCGAGACCGAGAAGCCGGCGCCGGCGGTCGCGGCGGTGAGGCCGCCCATCGTCGCGAACACGGTGTCGGGGATCGCGGTGATGACCTCGGCATGACCGTGGAGGAACGAGAGCCAGTCCTCGCCGATGCTCGCGTTGCCGAACGCGCGGCCGCCCCACTTCGTCGTGAGCCACCAGACGAGGCCCGATGCGATCGTCGCTGCGAACAATGCGATCGCGGCGCGGCGCGCTTCCTTGCCGCGTGCGTCGAGCACGATGATCGTCTCGGCGGCGGCGACGCCGTCGGCGAACGAGAGCTTCTCCTCCTCGACGTAGTGCCTGCGCAGCGGCACCGCGAGCAGGATGCCGAGGATCGACGCGAACGTGAGCCAGGCGAACGACTCGTACCACTCGGGCCGGAACGTGTAGTTGTGTCCCGGCGTCTGGATCATCAGATCGAACGCCGCGAGGATCACGCACATGAACGCCGTCTGGGCCGCCGACGTGCCGGCGGTCTGGACGATGTTGTTCTCCCAGCGGTTGAAGTTGCGGAACAGGATGCCGAGGAACAGGTAGCCGAAGAACGCGGCGACGACCGACACGTTCGGGCCGAAGCCGAGCTTCAGCACGATGTACGGATAGGACGCGCCCATGATCGCGGCGACGACGACGCCGGCGATGATCGCGCGGATCGTGAACTCGCGCGCGCCGGCAGGCTTCTCGATCACGCCGGGCAAGCTGTCGCTGGCGCTGTGCGGATGACCCGATGACTCACTCACAGCGAGGAACGTACACGCTTTTCATTTCGGGAGCGGTGCCTGCGCGTGGAAGATGCGGCTCTTGACCACGCCCTCGTCGAGGACGGGCTGCGTCCAGACGGCGTGGAGGGTTCGACGCTTCGTGTCGACGACGAGAGATTCGTAGTCGCCGAGCCAGGTCGGGGCGTGTCGCACCGTCGAGAAGGCCGCAAACGGTGCGCTGCTGATCGCACCGTGCTGCACGCACTGCATGGCCTTGCGCCCGGGCGTGCAGCTGGCGTGGACGAACCGGCCGGCGCCTCCTTCATTGTCGTAGTAGGCGACGTGCAGCGTGCCAGTCTTGTCGTCGAGCGCGACGCTCGGGGCCATGTGGATGGCGCAGCCGTCGCCGGCGAGCCTGGTGCGCGTCCAGGTCGCGCCGCGGTCCTTCGACGTCGCGAGCACGAGGTCCCACCTCCCGTCGCGGCCGCCGCGCACGTAGACGACGTGGACGAGCTTGCGCTTGGCGTCGACGGCGATCGCCGGGTTGGCGAAGTAGTACGGCAGCACCTCCTCGTCGGCGCTGACCGCGACCGACTTGGCGAACGTCGCGGCGTGGTCGGTCGACGCGGTGTACTCGATGCGCTGCATCGCCGAGCCGAACGCGCCGAGCGGGCTGCCCGAGATCGTGACGACGTGGAGCGTGCCGTCGGGGCCGACCGTCGCCGTGCCGTGGTCACCGACGAGCGCGGTGACCGGCGCCGAGAACGTCGCGCCGCCGTCGAGGGACGCGCGCACGTGGAGGCCGCCGCGACGCGTGCCGTAGAGGACGTAGAGCGCGTCGCCGATCGCGAGCATCGGCTTGCCGAGACAGTCGCGCTCGCCGTCCTCGCAGTCGGCGGGATCGTGGACCGCGACCGGCGACGACCAGGTCGCACCGCGATCGGTCGAGCGCGCGAGCCCGATCTCCTGGCCGAGCTCGTGCGTGTCGTAGCCGAGCCACGCCGCGTAGAGCGTGCCCTTGCGATCGCGGGCGAGCCACGGGGCCTCGTGGTTCGCCCGCTGTGACTTGAACGGCACGTCGATCGCGCCGTCGCTGCGCGAGATGGCGAGCGCACTCCCTTCGCGATTTCCGCTCCGCGCCATGAACATCGCGGTCACGCTGCCGTCATCCGAGATGACCGCCGAAGGCCCGACCTGATAGAGGCCCGGGGCATTCGCCGTCGACCACGTTTCCGCGGGGCCGAACGCGAGATCGCGGCCATTCGTCGACGGGCAGCCAGCCGCAGGCACGACGGCCGCGAAGTTCGGCACGAGACACGCGTGCCACTGGCGATCGCAGACGTAGCCCTCGTCGACGCGGCAATCGTCGTCGGTGGCACAGCGCGCCGCGCAGACCTCGCCGACGCGCGCGGTCGCGATGCACGCACCGTCGCAGGCGTGTTCTGCGATACCGCACGCAGATGCGCAGTAGCCGCCGGGGAGGATCGGAGATGGCATGCACTCGAGTCCCGCAGCGCAGTCCGCGCTCTGTGCACAGGCACCGCCGCGCGCGCTTGGGGTCGGTGCATCGGGTGCCGCGTCCGTCGGAGAAAAGCGAGGCTGGACGACCGGTGTGTCGACGGGCAAGCGCGGAGGAGGGCTCGCAGATGAGCAGGCCACGAGGGTGAATAGGGCGAGCCTTCGCAACGTCGAGACGATATAAGAACGCCATGCGACTAGCTATCAGCATGCTTGTCCTCGGCTTTGCCTCGACGGTCGCGTCGGCTCAGCCGCAAACCAGTCCGTCGGGAACGCCTGCGGCGCCCGCAGCACCCGCTGCGTCGTCGACGCCCGGACTGCCGAAGGCTGGTGACACGCTGCCGCTGACCGGCGCCGCCGACTGGCCGAAGCTCCAGTGGTCGTACAACGTGCCGAACGCGAACGACGCCGCCGGCAAGGTCGTCATCCACTGGTTCTGCACGTCGAAGGTCGCCGCGTGCATCGATGACCTCGCACGCATCGTCACGCTTCGCGAAGCCGGCAGCGTCTACATCGTCGCGTACATCAACGGCTCGCAGCGCGACTCGAAGAAGCTCGATCCGATCCGCGAGAGCGAGGGCGTCGGCCGCGGCACCGTCGCGTATGGACCCGGTGTGAAGAAGCTGTTCAAGCAGCTCGGCATCGCGAAGGGGCCTGCCTCGATCGTCGTCGACGTCGACGGCAAGGTGAAGCTCGTCGCGGCGAGCGGCGACATCAACGAGCTCGACTCGCGCGACGCGATCGTCAAGTCGACGGTCGAGGCGATCAAGCCGTACACGACGACGAACGAGGGACCGACGACCGCGAAGCCGACCGACAAGCTCGTGTTCGCGATCAACATCCAGCTCGCGAGCTGGCTGAAGTTCAGCGACAAGACGCCGATGAGCTTCGTGCTCTCGGCGGCCAAGGACGTCAAGTGCGACGCGACGACGCTCGGCCGCGACAAGATGAAGATCGACGGTCGCTCGCTGACCGCGCAGGTCACGTGCACCGCGCCGAAGGGCAGCTACCAGGTTCGCGGCGACATCCGCTTCGGCTACGAGACGCCCGATCGCACGACCGGCCTCGGCACCGACGGTGCGAGCTGGAAGTTCGAAGTGAAGCCTTAGCGACGCCTAGCGACGAAGCGTGATCGCGCTCGACAGCGCGCGATCGATCGACACCGGCAGCAACCGTAGGTCGGCGCTGTTGCCGCCGATGATCTCGAGCGTGCGCGACAGTCGCTCGCTGAAGCGCTCGACCATCTCGCTGGCCTCGGGGTCGTTCTGCACCGCGGTGATAAACGCGATCCAATCGGGCGCACAGCGGCCGACCGAGCCGTGGATGCGATCGCGCGCGAGCCGAGCGCGGTCGTCGTGCTTCTTGTCGTCGGGAATGCGCTCGATCGTCGCGAGCGTATCGCCCCACGCGCCGAGGATGTCGCCGGCGTGCTTGTCGAGGTACTTGCCCAGCTTCTTCACGCCGCGCACCGGCTTCTCGACGTTCGCCCCCGCGATCTTGCACATGTCGTCGAGGTGACCCACCAGCTTCTGATCGGGCGCCGTCGAGCCTTCCGTCAGACAGCCACCCCTTGCGAACACCACACCGCCGGCGACGAGCGCACCGACTATCAGAGCTGTCTTGGTCATGGCGGTGACGATAGCTCGGGCTCGCGCGACTTGCCGTCGGGAGTGGCGAGCGCGACGATGAATCCGACCGCGGCGACCGACGCCGGCACGAGCGCCCAGCCGAGGAGCCACTGATGATCGATCAGGGCGCCGCCCGTCGGAGGTGCGAGCATCATCGCGAACGAGCTGAGCGAGCCCGAGATGCCGAGCGCGACGCCCTGCTCGTGACGGCCGGCGACCTGCGTGATCCGGCTCGTGATCACCGGGCGGAGCACGCCGTTACCGAACGCCGAGATCGTCGCGACGAGGAGGACCATCGACACCGTGAACGCGAACCCGAGCAGGACGTAGGCGGCCGCCGCCGCGACGAACCCGGCGAGCACGAGCCTGATCTCGCCAAACCGCTTGACGAGCCGGCCGATCAGGCCGCCCTGGAGCAGGATGCCGAGGAAGCCGGTGAACATGAACTGAAGGCCGACCTCGTGCGCGGTCCACGGGAACTTCGCCTCGAGCTTCTGCGCGCTCTGCAGCTTCTGACACGGCTCGTACGCGACGAAGATCGTCTTGGGCCCGGCGATCCACCACTCGCCGTGCGCGAGCGCCTGACCGTCGAGGAGAATCGTGCCCGGCAGCGCGCTGCTCGTCTCGAGCTTCTCGTCGACAGTCAGCTTGCACATCTCGCCGGGCACGCGATGGAGCGCCGGGTGCGTCGAGAACCGGCGCTCGGCAAACAGCGCGAACCCGCTCGTGAAGCACGAGAACGCGAACGAGAACAGGAAGAACTGCAGGTACAGGCTGCCGAGGCGAGGCCGCTTGAAGTACGTGCCGTACGTCGCGATATCGAACGCGCCCGGCCGGCGACCCGCTGGCATCGGTCCCGTCGATGGCGCGACCTCCTGCGGCGGCGTCTCCTTCTTCAGCAGCGTCGCGGTACAGAAGATCGACAGCGCCGACAGGCCCGCCGCGACGAGAAACGGCACGTGCAGGCCGTACTCGGCGAGCGTGCCGCCGAGGCCGGGGCCGAACATGAAGCCGATGCCGAACGCGACGCCGATCACGCCGAACGCCTTCGCGCGGTTCTCCGGCTTGGTGTGGTCGGAGATGTAGGCCTGCGCGAGCGACAGGTTGCCGGCGGTGATGCCGTCGAGGATGCGGCCGACGAACACCATCCACAGCGAGTGCGACCACGCCAGCATCAAGAAGCCGGCGAGCGTGCCGGCCTGGCTGATGAGCAGCATCCGGCGGCGGCCGACCTTGTCGGACAAGTTGCCGATGATCGGCGTCGAGATCAGCGAGCAGACTGCATAGACCGACACCAGGGTCGTCGCGACGAGCGGCGACGCGCCAAACCGCTCGGCGTAGTACGCGAGCAGCGGGATGACGATCGTGAAGCCGAGCACGTCGACGAGCACGATCAAGAAGATCGGCAGGAGCGGAGACCTCTGCTTCACGGAAGCGCAGTATACTGGTCGCGCATGAGAGGTGTGGCTCTGCTCGCGCTCTCCGCGCTGCTGGCGACCAGCTCGGGCTGTTTTGGCTACAACTCGTCGGCCAAGAAATGGGCCTACGTCGGAGACTCGGTGCTGATCGCCGGCGGTGGCGCCGCGATCGCATCGGATTTTCTGATCAAGGACGACTCCACGTCGATGACGACCGACAAGCCCTACGAGCCGCCGTTCTCGGGCGCTATTCTCGCGGGTTCGATGCTCGTCACGGCGGGCATCCTCGGCATCATCATCAATGCGACCCGCCCGACGGTGAAGACGTCCCGCTAGGTTAGGCGGCGCACTCGCCTTCCTGGTTGACGATCTCGAACGCGCGCGACTCGCCGATGTCGACGAAGTCCTCGTCGGTCGCGGTCGCCTCGTCGATCTGCGAGATGTCGGCGAGGAGCTCGCGCAGCTTGTCGAGCGAGACATCGGCCCAGAACGCGTGGCTCGTCCCGCCGCCGGCGATGTAGAAGTCGAGCAAGCGCTCGAGCGCCTGGCCGACGCGCCGCGCCGGCACCTTGCCGACGAGGCGGCCGAAGTCGGCGCCGGTCGCGCGGATGCCACCGCCGACGTAGACGAGGTAGAGCGGCGCCGCCTTGCCGGCGAGCTTGCGCATGCCGCCCTGAAACCCGATGCCGCCGATGTAGTGCTGGCCGCAGCCGTGCGGGCAGCCGGAGATCTTGATGTCGAGGCCCTTCGCGCTGCGGACCAGATCGGGCCGGCGATCGAGCATCTCGGTGAGCACGCCGGCGAGCCCCTTCGACGAGGTCACGGCGAGCTTGCAGCTCGTCGCGCCGGGACAGCTCGTGACGTCGGCGAGCGTGTTCGCGCCGATGCGCGCGAGGCCGATCGCGGCGAGCTCGCGGTGGAGCGACGGTAGCCGCGCGTTCGGCACCCAGCGCAGCACGATGTTCTGCTCGTTGGTCAGCCGCACCTCGCCCTCGCCGTACTGCACCGCGAGCTGCGCGAGCGCGCGGAGCTGCGCGGCCGTGATGTCGCCGAGCGGCAGGCGGATCACGATCGCGGAGAACCCGGCCTGCTTCTGCGGGCGGACGCTGTCGGCGGCCCACTCGGCGTAACCTTCGTCGGGCTGCTGGACCTGCGAGAGCAGCGTGCGGCGCGCCGGCGGCGTCGGCTGAGGCGGGATGACGAGCGGCACGCCACCCTCGGCGCGGATCTTCTCGCGCTCGGCGCGGTACTCGGCGAGGAACGCGTCCTTGCCGATCTTGTCGATCGCCCACTTGAGGCGCGCCTTCGCCTTGTTGTTGCGATTGCCGATCCGGTGAAACACGCGGACGATCGCGTCGGCGGCCTCGGCGAGCTCGGCGACCGGGACGAATTCCTCGACGAGCATCGCCTCGCGGCGCAGCGTCGACAGACCGCCACCGGCGAGCAGCTGGAACCCGGGCTGGCCGTCCTTCGTGCGCGCGAGGAAGCCGAGGTCATTGATGAACGCCTGCGAGCAGTCGGTGCCGCAGCAGCCGCCGAGCGACGGCTTCAGCTTGCGCGGCAGCGTCGAGCTGTACTTGCCGCGGAGCAGGTGGCGCGCGAGCGCGTCGACGTACGGCGTCGGATCGAACGGCTCGTCCTTCGCGACGCCGGCGAACGGGCAGCACGTCCAGTTGCGGACGGAGTGACCGCACGCTTCCTTCGTCGTGATGCCGGCGTCGGCGAGGATCCGCAGCGCGGCCTCGGTGTCGCTCAGCTGGACGAAGTGATACTGGACGTTCTGGCGCGTCGTGACGTGACCCTTGCCGTGGCCGAACTTCTCGGCGACCTCGGCGAGCGCCTCGAGCTGCGCGGGCGTCGCGATGCCGGCGGGCAGCTTCGCGCGCACCATCTGGTAGCCGTCCTGGCGCTGGCCGTAGACGCCGTTCAGCAGGCGGAACGAGCGCCAGTCGTCGGGCGACAGCTCGCCGCGCTCGAAGGCCTCGAGCCGCTGGACGAACAGATCGACGTCTTCGTGACGTGCGAATCCCAGGCGACCGACGGGCGTCGGCGTGACGGGGGGAGGGGCATCGATGACACTCATGGGTTCCTCGCTTCGAGAGCGCCGACGGTGGCGGGCGCGTAGTCGTTCGCGATCTGCGTGGCGAGCTCGACGACGGCACCGACGACGACGATGCCTGCGAGCTCCGAATCGATATCTGCCGTCGCGAGCCTGGCGAGCGTGCCGAGCCAGCGCGTCGAGCCGTCGTGCGATGCGCCGAGCACGATCGCGGCGGGTGTCGACGGGGCCCAGCCGCGTTCGACGAGGCGCGCTGCGAGCTCCGCGCGCGTGCGCAGGCCCATCAGCACGACGAGCGTCAGCGAGCCCGGCGCGATCGAATCGATCGCGGGGCCGTACGAGCCGGCGGCATGGCCCGACAGCACGGCAAAGCCGGCGGCGAGCCCGCGATGCGTCACCGGAATGCCGGCGAGCGCGGGCGCGGCGATCGCCGACGACAGGCCGGGCACGACCTCGTAGGCGACGCCGGCCGCCTCGAGCGCGAGCGCTTCCTCGCCGCCGCGGCCGAGCACGAACGGATCGCCGCACTTGAGCCGCACGACGCGCTCGCCGCGCGCCGCGGCGCGGACCATCAGGCGATGGATGCCGTCCTGATCGATCGAGTGACGGCCGGCGCGTTTGCCGACGTAGAACCGCTTGGCCTGCGGCGCGAGCTCGAGCAGCTGCTCGGGCGCGAGCGCGTCGTAGAGCACGAGGTCGGCGCGGCGCAGGCGATCGACGGCGCGCACGGTGAGCAGCTCGGGATCGCCGGGACCGGCGCCGACGAGCGATACGAATCCAGTCATGCTGTGGCTCCGGCGTAGAGGCGCTCGAGCGCGCGCAGAAGGAGAGGGCGGCGTTCTGTCATCGGCACGCGATCGCGCTTCCACTCGCTGCGGATGCGCGTCGCGATCACGGTCCACTCGTCGAGGTCGTGCGGCAGGATCGCCTCGAGTGCCTCGCGCAGGAGGCCCGCGAGTGCCGGCGCGAGACCGCCGGTCGAGATCGCGATCTCGACGGGGCCGCGGCGCACGACGCCGCCGAGGTACGCGGTCGCGACGCTCGGATCGTCGACGGCGTTGACGAACAGGCCGCGCGCGGCCGCCGCGGCGGCGACGTCGCGGTTGACCTCGGGCGTCGCGGCGGCGACGACCCAGCGCGCACCGGCGAGATGCGCGGGGCGAAACGGCTGCTCGATGACCGTGACCTTGTCGCGGATCGCGGGGA
>JABFXX010000168.1 GCA_013368795.1 Kofleriaceae bacterium | reverse complement strand
GCGCGTGCTGGTTTCGTACGAGCATGTCGGCCGGGTGCTGCTGCGCCTCGACCGCGCGCGCTAGTTCCGGCGAGCACGATCGCCGCTCGATGCTGCGCGTCGACGGCGCGTGCTGGTTCCGAGCAAGCATGAGGTCGCGCGATGCTGCGCCTCGACCGCGCGCGCCAGTTCCGACGAGCACGATCGCCGCTCGATGCTGCGCGTCGATGGCCCGTGCTGGTTCCGAGCGAGCATGACGGTCGCGTGATGCCGCGCCTCGACCGCGCGCTAGTTCCGGCGAGCACGATCGCCACTCGATGCTGCGCGTCGACGGCGCGTGGTGGGTCGCGCCAGCATGACGGCCGGGTGATGCTGCGCCTCGACTGCGCGCTGGTTCCGACGAGCATTACACTGCGCCAATTCTGGGCGGCCATGACGGTCGCGTGTGTGACGGCGCTCGTTAGTTGCGGGCGAGCATGACGGCCGTCTGCGAGATCGCCGACGACAGCCAGAGCTGGTCGAGGGCGTCGAGCTTCTCGGCGACCGTGCCGTCGCGTTCGACCGCGGCCAGTTGATAGGCGAGCTTCGCCTGCACCGGAATCGCGCCCGTCGCGATCTGTGCGGCGCGTGCGTTCGCCCGGGCATTGCGCTCGGCGTTGTCGAGCATCGCGGAAAACGCCTTCTCTCGCTCGATCGCGGTGACCTCGCCGCTGTCGGAGATCGTCACGCCGAGCGAGTCGTACTTCGCGACGAGCTCGGTCGCGTGAAAGTACGCGAGCTCGCTGCCGGCGAGCGCGAGCAAGCTCCACGCGAGCGACGTCTCGCCCCATTTCTCGTGCAGCTCCTTCACGAGGCCGCCGGCCGTCGCGAGCTTGCTCGTCATCGTCGCGACGAGATAGTCGGGCTCGCGGATCACGACGCGGCGGCGCGCCTCGTCCTCGCCGAGCTTCGCGCTCGCAGCCACCGACTGGACGAGCAGCGCTTCGACGTGTTCGAGGACGGCGCCGCCCGTCGACGAGAGCGAAGCCGCGATTCGCTGAACGTTAGGCACCGAGCACGTGTAGTCGACGTCGTTTGGCGTATCGAAGTCGAGCTCCTCGGTCGCGAGCGTCGTCTCGGCGATCGTCTTCTTCGCGTAGAGCACGGTCGGCGCGACCATCGCGATCAGCTCATCGGCTGTCCGCGGCGAGCCGAGCTGCGCGGCGGGCGTGCCGGCGAGACCTTTCACGTAAGCGGTGGTCGCGGCGACCTCCTTCGAGGCAAACACCTCGAACGACCAGCCGCGGAGCGCCGCGCGAAACGCCGCCACCATCTCGAGGGCACCGCCCATCGTCGTCGGCCTCATCGCGCCGATCTTCTCGAAGACGGCGCCGGTAGCAGCGTCGAGGTTGCCGATCGCGCCGAGCGACGCGACTGCATCGTCGAGCTTGCCGGCCCGCACCTTCGCGAGCACCTCGTAGATCTGGTTCGCGCTCGACGCGTACGCCCACGCTGCGAGCATGCGCACGTACGCGGGCGCGACGAGGTCCTTCCTGAACAGCGCCTCCGCGGCCTCCGCGTACTTCTTCGAGTGGTCGCGCAGGTACACGAGCACCGGCGGCAAGCGTCCCGCGCTCTCGAGCTGGAGAATCGCGGCCCATTCGTTCGCGACCTTCTGCTGCCACGCCTTGTACTTGTCGGTGATCGCGGCCTGGGTCGAGCGCGGCAGCTCCATGTCGCTCTCGGCGACCGGCACCGCCGCGGGCAACGTCTTGCCGGTCAGCAGCTTGTACGCCTCGTGAACATCCGCGATCGCGATCGCCTTCGCGCCGCGCGAATTCGCATACGCCTCCACGTCGACGACGTTGCCGGTCTTCGCCGATTTCGCCCTGCGCATCCCGATCGGATAGCCAACGCGCTTCTTGCCCTTGGCGATCGCCGCGGCGACTTTCTCGGGCAGTCCTGCGACAGGACCGATCGTCCCGTCGGGGTTCACGACGCCCGTCAGCGTCGCGCTCTCGTCGATCGGCGCGCCCGTCAGCGCGGCGAGAAAACCGCCGGCGAGGAGCCCCGATGCGGCCGCACCATCGTCGTGTCCCGACGCGGCCACACCATTGACGTGTCCCGACGCGGCCACACCATCGACGTGTCCCGACGCGGCCACACCATCGACGTGTCCCGACGCCGCCGCACGGTCGACGTGTCCCGTTGCAGCCGCACCGTCGGCGTGCCCCGATGCTGCCGCGCGGTCGACGTGCCCCGATGCAGCCGCGCGGTCGACGTGTCCCGATACAGCCGCACCGTCGACGTGCCCTGTTCGTGTCGCCGAGAACGTCAGGTCGGTGAGGTCCTTGTTCAGGGTCGTCGCGGCGACAAACGCAGCCGCCCACACGCCCGCGCGCCACTGCGATCCGACATCGGCGGCCGCCTCTTCGAACACGCCGACCCGCACCGTGTTGTCCGGGTTTGTTGCGGTCGTGAGCTTCACCGTCGACACGCCACCCGCGATCTCGCTCGCCTTATCGGCGATCTTCATGACCATCGCGTCGACCGTCGCCTTGCCGGTGCCCTGAACGAGCGGAAGGATCGTCGAGCCATTCTTGTCGTCGGTGCCGAGGATCACCGCCTGATGCGACAGCTTCGCGTCCACCTTGATCCCGAGCGGCCCATACGTCTTGACCTCGAGCGGCGGCTCGGCTTTCGGCGTCGTCGCACGTCCACCACCCGTACACGCCGCACCGAAGACCATCGCGCTCGACAACAGGACAACGGACAACCGCGTGCCGGACAACCGCGGGCCGGACAGCCGCGTGCCGGACAGCCGCGTGCCGGGCAGCCACGTGCCGGACAACCGCGAACCGGACAAACGCGTGCCGG
>JABFXX010000612.1 GCA_013368795.1 Kofleriaceae bacterium | reverse complement strand
AGCTCGACGCCGACCTCGCGTTCGCGAGCTACACGAACGACGAACACCTCTCGCTGTGCGTGCCGCTGCCCGGCAATCGCTGGAACTACACCCACAAGTTCGCCGCGTTCGCGGTGACCGGCCACGTGACGATCGACGGCAGGCGCATCGCGTTCGACAAGGGCCGCTCGTTCGGCACGCTGGACTTCACGAAGATGTACGCGCTGCGCCACGCGGTGTGGAAGTGGATCGCGCTGTGCGGCCGCACGAAGGCGGGCCACGTGCTCGGCCTGAACCTCGTCGATCCGACGCCCGATGCACCGATCAGCGAGAACGCGGTGTGGATCGACGGCAAGCGCCACGCGCTCGCACGTGTCGAGATCGAAGAGAACACGGCGCACGCCGACGGGATGTCGCTCGCGATGCGCGACGTCGCCGAGGTCACGCAGAAGCTCGACGTGCCGCTCGTGCGGCATCGCCTTCGTCACGTCGTCGGCTCGTTCAGCGGACGCGTGACGGCCGGCGGAGCGACGCACGACATCGAGGACGTGGTCGGGATCTACGAGGACTACGACACCTGGTGGTGAGCTCGATCGTGACGGCTCTGTTTTAGTCGTCGTTGAAAAGCGCAACGTCCGCGCGCGAGCAGGTGCCGCGCGTTACAGCTTTCGAACGAGATGATCGTCGGCACTGCGCACCGTCGTGCGCAGCACGGTCCGACCACTGTGATCCCTTCACATCGTTGTTGCATCACTCGCGCACGATCAGTGTAGGGTGAGCGCCGTTTCACAGGTCGGCTACGTGCTCGGGGTGCAGCGAATCGGTCGGTACGAGGTCCTGAACCATCTGGCGTCGGGAGGCATGGGGCAGGTGTACCTGGCTCGTGCGACCGGGCTGGGTGGGTTCGAGCGACAGGTCGTCGTGAAGACGCTCGACACGAGCATCACCGACGATGACGACGCGTTCATCACGATGTTCCTCGACGAGGCGAGGCTCGTCGGCGCGCTCCATCACCAGTACATCGCGCCGGTCTACGAGGTCGGCTGCGACGACGAGGGCCGCTACTACCTCGTCATGGACTACGTCCAGGGCGAGACCGCCGAGGCCGTGTTCCGCGCGAGCACCGATGGCTCGCTGCCGTTGCCGCTGTCGTTCGCGCTCACCGTCGTGTCGTGCGTCGCGTCTGCGCTCGACTACGCGCACAACCTCTGCTCGGTCGACGGCTCGCCGCTCGACATCGTGCATCGCGACGTCTCGCTGTCGAACGTGATGATCGGTCACGACGGCGGCGTGAAGCTGATCGATTTCGGCATCGCGAAGGCGGCGAACCGCGCGACGAGGACGCAGGTCGGGACGCTGAAGGGCAAGATCGGCTACCTCGCGCCGGAACAGGTGCAGCGCCGGCCGATCGATCATCGCGCGGACATCTTCGCGCTCGGCATCGTGCTCTACGAGCTGACGACGCAGACGCGCGCGTTCCGCGACAAGTCGGATCTGCTGACGCTCGAGCGGATCACGACCGGCGATGTCACGCGGCCGGGCAAGAAAGTCTCGAACTATCCGCCCGAGCTCGAGGCCATCGTGATGAAGGCGCTCGAGGTCGATCCAGACAAGCGGTTCCAGAACGCCGGCTCGATGGGCCGAGCGCTCGAGCGGCTCGCGGCGCGCATGGGCATCCCGCTCGGTCACGCGCCGGTCGCCGAGGTGATGGCGGCGATGTTCGAGCGCAAGTCGCGCCGCCGATTCGCGCGCGGCAGCAACGAGCCTCCGACCGATCCGAAGCTCCTCGATGACGGGGTCACGCCGATCCAGGAGGTCAACGAGGAGCCGACCGATCCGCACGAGCTGCCGCTACCGCCGTCGATCGAGCGGTCATCGCTGGCTCGCAGCCACAAGCCGACGCTGCCGATCACCGGCTCGCGCATCCAGGAAACGGGCGCCGAGGAGACGGCGAAGTTCAGCCGGCTCGCGCAGGGCACGCCGCCAGAGCCCCCGTCGTTCGACGCCGCGGCGATCGATCCGCCCACCGATCGCGACCGCAAGCCGCTCGCCTATGGCACCGAGAAGATGCCGCGGCTGGCGAGACCGGTGACCGGACCGCATCGTCCGTCGACCGGACCGCAGCGTGCCCTCTCCGAGCCGGGGCGTCGGCCCTCGACGGGACCGCTCTCGGAGTCGTCACGACGTCCGACGACGGGACCGCAGCAGCGGCTCGACGTTCACGAGGCACCGACCGAGATCCAGGGCTTCCGCGAGCGCCTCGTCGATCCGACGCCGACGCCGCCGACGGTTCCGCTCGACGACGGCCTGCCGCACGTGACGTTTCGCCAGCCGACGGGCACGTCGCTCGCGCGTCCGCGCTGGGTGCCGTCGGCGATCGCGGCGAAGATGCCGGTCACGTCGGCGCTGTCGACGCAGATGTGGCTCGTCATGTGTGCGCTGTTCGCGGTCGCGGTCGTCGCCGCGATCGTCGTCGCGATGCTCTAGGGATCCGCCATCTGTGGGGCGGGACAGGCCGACTTGATCGAGTCGCGGATCGCGTCGGTTGCGACCTTGCACGCCTTCGCCAGCTCGACGCGAGCCTCGGCAGGCACCTTCTCCCACGCGGACGCGGCCTGGGTGTACGCATCGAGGATGGCATTGCGCGCGTTCTGCGGAATCCCTTCGCACGACGCGAGCTCGTAGATCGAATCTCGATACAGGTCACACTCGGAAATGCCCGTCGACGGCTCGGCGCTGATGCCGCCGGCGACCGCGTAGACACCTTCGCCGTCGTCCGGCAGCACGCGCACCGAGCCCAGGACGTGATCCCGCTCGCGGTCGTGCGTCAGCGTCGCGCCTGCGGCGGCACCTGCGGTGATC
>JABFXX010000112.1 GCA_013368795.1 Kofleriaceae bacterium | reverse complement strand
CCGACGATCACCGCCGGGCGCGTCATCACGACGCCGCTGTTGCTCGACGGGTTCGACGGCGACGGCGTGCGGTTCGCGATCGGCGCAGTCGCGTGCGCACGGTTCGGCGGCGTCGGCGGAGGCTGCGGAACGCGCGCGCCCGGCGTCGGCGGACGCTGCGCCGTCTGCGAGGGACCCGTCGGAGGACGCGTGCCCGGAGGTTCCTTCTGCACGGGCACCGCACGGATCTGGCTCGAGTCGCGCGCGGCTGGACCGGAGCCGGGACGCGGACGCGCGAGCCCCGACGGCACCGTCGGCGCATCCTTCTGCGAGGCGATACGGCCGGTCTGCTCGCGCATCGCCGGGCCGTCCTTGCGCTTGACCGAGTACTGCCCTCCGCGCTCGCGCTCTCCCGGCGGTGGATCTGCCGACGGCGGCGCCGGCTGATAGATCTCGATCGGCTGGCTCTCGTCGGGATTTCTGCGCTCGCCGGTCGCGGGGCGCGTGATGATCGGCGGCGTGATCGCCGGACGCGACGGCGGCTTCATCGCCGGCAGCGCCGAGGCAGCGTGGCTCGCGGGCCGCGACTTCTGCACCGGCATCGTCGGGAGCGCCTCGACCTCCATCTCGACGGCGGTGTCGCGAGGCACGCGCACGCGGCCGCTCTGATCGTCGTCCTCGTCGTCGTCGACGTTGATCTCGATCACCGGGCTCGAGTCGCGCATCGGCGTCGCGGTACGAGCGATCGCCGGCGGGGTCACCGAGAGCGCGGTCGGCGCCGTGCCGACTCGATGCGCCGTCGACGTGCGAGGCGCGGATGCATTCGCGGCCGTGACCGCGGCGGCAACATCGGCGGCGCTGCCCTGATAGGTCGGCGCGGTGCCGAGGCTGTCGGGCGACGGCGGCGGCGGCGGCGACTTGCCCGGCGGGCTCGTGCGCTCGGCGGTCTTGGTCCGCGGCTGGGTCGTGTCCTTGATCGGCAGCTCGATCGGCTCGCTGAGCCCCTCGTTGACGATCTCGATCGGAGAGCCCTCGCTCACGCTCATCGCGGCCTGCGCGGCGGCGATGACCTCTTCGGGCGGCGGCGACTGTTCCGTCGGCGCACGCTCGCCACGTCCCGCCGGCGCCTGACCGCCCGCGCGGGGCTCGAGTCCGGGAGTCCCGCCCAGATACTGGTCGATTTTCTCGTCGAAGGACCCCTTCTTCAGGTCCTTCATGACGGCCTTGTGCTGGGCCTGCATCAAGGCCTTGATCGCCTCCTCGTTCGCGCCGGCGTCGTAAACCAGCTTACGAGTCGAGACGATCACGCCCTCGTGGAAGAGGTGCGTGAACAGATGGGGATTGAGAAGGCCCGAATCCTCCGTCTGGACGTGGAAAACCAAGCCACGGTACCGGACGTTGTGGTTGTACCCGAGGATGGGCGAACGCTTGGCCACCGACTTACGAGGGTAGCACGGCAGCCCAGGCTTGTAATTCTGTCGCGGGGTTGGTACTCACCCCCTCGGGCTTCAATCTCGAAGCTTCTTTTTGGAGGCCCCGCTGACGCGGGGTAGGCATATCCCGTGACGATTACAGCGGAGTCGAAGTTCGTCGAGTTGGTGCGGTCTTGGCTGGTGTCTCTTCCACACGACCTCAAGATCGCGTTCGACGCGATGGATGACGAGAACCTACCGCGGGCGGTCCGGGAGATTGCGACAGGCGCCGCGATCTACGTGGTGTCCCCGAACGACGGTGATCGGAACGATCTCGTCGTGAGCTACGCGGATGACGCGGTGCTCCTGCGTCTCGCTCTCCACAAGGCGCTTGGCAAGACCGAGGACGAGCAGGCCTTCCGGGATCGCTTCCCGGAGCTGTTCGAGAACCTCGAGGACAACCTGAAGCTCTGCAAGTCGGTGCTCGGGGATTTGATGACCTGGCTCGAGTCCAAGGTCGGAAACCTCAAGGGCATCGACTACAAGGGCAAGAAGGCGCCGGCGTACCTCGACGACGACGAGGCGCGCGAACAGCTGTTCGACGACGGCCTGGTGTTCCGTACGGATTACCCCGTCGACGAGAAGACGATCGGCGACAAGCTCAAGAAGGCCGCGACGATCATCGACGTGATGAAGCGTCGCAAGGCCGACGAAGCCCGCGCCAAGGGCCTGGCTGTCTAGCGCGACGCTAGACGCCCTGCCCTAGAGATCGACCAGATCGAAGCCGGTGAGCGGCTCGCCGAGGAACCTCGGCGCCAGCTCGTCGAGCCTCGACGTGTCCGTCGCGAAGCAGTCGAGCCGACCGGCGTTCGTACGCTTGTTCGGCCCGCTGCCGAGCGCTTCCTTCGCGGCCTCTGCCATCGCCGTCGCCGAGTCGACGACCGCGACCTCGTGCTTCGCGAGCTCGCTCGCGACGCGCGCGATGACGTCGCGCAGGAGCGGATAGTGCGTGCAGCCGAGCACGAGCGTGTCGGTCGCCGGCGCCTGCGCGAATAACTGCTGCAGGTAGCGACGGCACGCGAGCTCGGCGATCTCGTCCTCGGTCCAGCCCTCCTCGGCGAGCGGCACGAGCATCGGGCACGCGAGCGCGAAGAGCCTGGCGTGAGGATCGCGCGCGTTGATCGCCTTGGCGTACGCGCCGGAGCGAACCGTCGCGAGCGTGCCGATGACGCCGATGTTGCCCGTGCGCGTCGCCGCGAGCGCGCTCTCCGCGCCGGGCTCGACCGCACCGATCACCGGCACCGGGCTCGCCTCGCGCAGCGCGGGCAGCGCGTTCGCCGAGGCCGTGTTGCACGCGATCAAAACGAGCTTCACCTCGCGGGCGAGGAGAAACTGCTGACATGTGAGGGAGTATCTCTCGACGGTGCGCGGGCTCTTACTTCCATAAGGAACGCGCGCGGTGTCTCCGAGGTAGATGATGTCTTCACCGGGGAGCGCTCGTCGAAGAGCCCTCACGACAGTGAGACCACCGACACCCGAATCGAATACCCCGATTGGATGACGCTTCGTCATCGTCGTCGAATCTTGCCCCATAACGTTTCCGGATTGCGACTCGCTGTCACAGCCGGCTACTCATCTAGCCGGAGGTGTAAGCGGGTCCCTAGGAAAACGCCTCAGCGACCGCGACGCTTCCGCGAACTCTTGCAACGACCACGTCGCCCTTCGAACGCCCACAAAAGGTCGAGGAAGGTCGCAGGTTTCACGTCGAGGTCTTCGTAGAAGCGGGTGATGCCTGGCATCGATTCTTCCGCCTCGGGCAACTGCTGCTCGGTGATCCTGCCTTGCACTGCGCCGCCGCATCCAGCACGGTCCGTACCAAGCACTCAAGTGTGATAGACGTTGCGGCCCCAAATGTCCGGCGAACAGACAGCAGCCGACCGCATTCGCGCCCTCGTCGAGGTCGACCCGGTGGTCCTCGTCGAGATCGCGGGTGCCATCTCGACCGAAGGTCGGACGCCGCCGGACGCCATCACACGTGTCGCACAGGACCACTGTGTCCGACTCTCGGACGCGGATAAGCCCCGCCTCAGGGACGCGATGGAGCAGGCCCTCATGGGCCGCGACGTCGACGCCGCCCTCGAATGGATGCACGAGGCCGGCATCCTCCGGGTCCTGTTCCCCGAGCTCGAGGCCACCGTCGACCTCGTCCAGGAGACCGGCCGCCAGCACAAGGACGTCTGGGCTCACACCAAGCAGGTCGTGAAGCAGACCGTCCGGCGTCCGCTCGTCCGCTGGGCGGCCCTCCTGCACGACATCGGAAAAGTTCCGACCCGGACGTTCACGCCCGAGGGCGTCCACTTCCACGGCCACGCCGAGGTCGGCGCGCGCATGTTCGACAAGGTGCACGGCCGGTTCGCGTTCGCGCGCGACGAGCGCCAGACGATCCGCTTCCTCGTGAAGCACCACCTGCGCACGAACCAGTACAGCGACCAGTGGACCGACAGCGCGGTGCGCCGGTTCCACCGCGAGATGGGTCCGCACATGACCGACCTGCTCGACCTCTCGCGCGCCGACATCACGTCGAAGCGCCCGGGGCGCCGCAAGTCGCTGCTCGAGCAGATCAGCGCGCTCGCCGATCGCGTGCAGGTGCTCGCCGAGGCCGACGCGAAGCTGCCGCCGCTGCCCGGTGGCGTCGGCAACGCGATCATGGAGGCGTTCGAGATTCCGCCGTCGCGGCTCATCGGCGACCTCAAGCGTGCGCTCGAGGCGTCGATCGAGAGCGGCGAGCTCGAGGCGCGCCGCGAGGACGCCTACTACGTCGCGCACATCGCGCGTGTCGGCCTCGTGCCGAACGTGTCCGAAGAGAAGCGCGCGCAGCTGATCGCGGCCGGCGGCCTGATCGGGGACGAGGCGCGCGACGCCGAAAACGATCTCGAAGGTCCGCACAAGGGCGTCGATCACGACGACCCGTCGCCCGGCGTGCTCGCGTGCGGCCACGATCCGGACAACGATCCGTGCATCCACCGCGATGCCGACCCCGACGATCCCGAGCTCCACCGGCACTGACGCCTCAGAGATCTGAGGCCGCTCGGTGGGCAACGCCGCGGAAGCGCGAGATCGATCGCCCGGCACGCAACTTGAGAGACGACGGCGCATGCGCCTGGTCATCGCCGTCGTCGCACTCGCCGCATGTGAGCCGTCCACGGTCGTCTCGGGCGGGGACGACGAGCCGTACCACCCGCCGTACACCCAGACGCTCCCAGACGGCCCGTGCGCCGTCGAAAATGTGAGCGGCACGATCCCGGGCGTCACGCTCTCGATCCGTGCGGACTCGTGCGTGTACACGCGCGGCACGCAGGCGATGTTTCGCTACGAGGTGACGACGGCCGCGGCGACGGCGATCACCGTACCCGACAGCGGTGGCGGCTGCGGCGACTGCAGCGGACACAACGCGGATCCCGCGTCGTTCACGCGCTGGGTGATCGCCGGCACCTCGGCGGGCGGCGAGGACCAGCAGTACTGCATTTGCGACGTCGGGTGCTGCGCGCCGACGCAGATCCAGACGGTCACCGTGGACGCGACCCGATCGGTCGAGACGATCCAGTGGATGGGCCGCACGTGGCAGGGCCCGTCGGATACGAACAACGAGATGGGCGGCTACTTCCTTCCCGGCCGCTACACCGTCGACGTGACGTTCCAGGGCTACGCGCAGGGCATGGTCCACGCGCAGCTGCCGATCGAGATCGTCGACTAGAGACTGCGCCGCGCCGACACGAGCGCGTTCGCGATCAGGAGGCCCGCGGCGATCGCGGTCGCGACGACGAACATCGCGAACACGGTCTCGACGCCCGTCAGCGTGTTGTGCTGAAACAGCGCGAAGATGCCGCGGAAGCCCATGCCGCCGGGGACAAGCACGAGCACCGCTGGCACGGACACGATCTGTGCGGGACGGTCGAGCAGCCGAGCGTAGAGGTTCGCGAGCAGGCCGAGCGCGAACGCGCCGACGAGCGCGCCGAGCTCGGCGCCGAGCCACTCGCTGCCGAAGCGCGCGCCGACGTACGCGACGAAGCACGCGTTGACGATCCACCCGAATGCGCGAACCTCCGCCTGGACGATGATCGCGACCGCGACACTCGACGCGCCGAGCGCGATCCAGTTTGCCCACTCGGGCAGTGGCACGGGCGCCGCCGCGTGCACTTCGAAGAGCGCCTGCGCGAGCCGATCACCGATCGCGACGCCGATCACGAGCTCGAGCAGCACGATCACGGCCGACATGAGCCGCGCGGTGCCCGCGATCAGGTTCTTCGTCGCGAGCTCGGTCATCGCGACCGAGAGAGCGAGGCCCGGCAACAGGATCACGAGCGCGGCGATCGTGACGATCTGCGGCGTGATCGAATGAAACTGCGATGCCGCGGCATTCGCTGCGAACATCGCGAGCGCCGCCCCGATGAGCTCGAACACGCGGTTCTGGTCGGTCGAGCGCTGCAGCACCTGCGCGAGCAGACCGAGCGTGAGGCCGATCGCGGCCGCGAGCAGCACGTCCTCGATCGAGCCGCCGAAGAACACGGCGAACGAGCCGGCGGTGACACCGTGGGCGAGCGTCGACAGCACGCGATCGAACCGCGGCGGCCCGGCGATGATCTCGTCGAGCTTGCGGATGCCGTCCTCGGGGTCGATCTTGTGGGCGGCGACTTGATCTGCGAGCGCGTCGACGCGCTGGAGCTTGCCCATGTCCATCTCGCCGCCATCGACGCGCATGAGGCTCGACCGCAGCTCGTGCGCGTGGCCGAAGCTCATGATGATCGCGGTCGGCGTCGTGAACACCTCGGCCCGCAACCCGAGCTGGTTGCAGACCTTCTGAAGACCCGCCTCGAGCCGGTCGGCGGGAGTGCCGTACCGGTGGAGCGCACGCGCCAGGGCCAGAACAAAGCCGATGGCGGCCTCCTGAGAGTCCACGGCAGCACCATACGCCGACCGAGGTGCCAGAGCGCTTGTAAGTGCCCGAAAAGCACGAATGCCCGGGCGGCAACCCAGGCATTCGACTCAATTTAACGAACTAGCCCAACTAAGTTATGCCGGTGCGGCAACACCAGCGCGGCCCGTAAGAAGCAAGCGGTAGGCCAACCTCCCTGGGCATCACGTAATGGCTTGTTTCGCCAAGGCTATCGTGTTACCGAACCCTTGAGACCCAACTCTCAGCGAGCCCGAATTGCGACATGGATGTCGTGAGGCTCCGGAGCGGTCGCAACGAATTGCAGAGCTTTCATGCAGAACATGCTCGTGGTCAATGCCGAGGGACCCGAGACCCGCGTGGCGGTCGTCGAAGAAGGATCCCTGGCTGAGTTTTTTGTCGAGCGCAAACGCGATCGAGGAATGGTCGGGAACATCTACCGCGGAAAAGTCACGCGGGTGCTCCCTGGAATGCAGGCTGCCTTTGTCGATCTTGGTTCCAAGGTCGAGCGCGCGGCATTCCTCTACGTCGCGGACGTGCTCGGATCTGGTGATGAGCGCAAGCTCTTCGAGGACAGCGAGACCGACGATGGCGACGAGTCGCCCGAAGGTGCCGC
This sequence comes from Kofleriaceae bacterium, assembly GCA_013368795.1. Lineage (GTDB taxonomy): Bacteria > Myxococcota_A > Polyangia > Haliangiales > Haliangiaceae > JABFXX01. The sequence continues at coordinate 5,121 of JABFXX010000112.1, read as the reverse complement.
ATCGCGAATGGCGCGCTCGCGCAAGCAGCTCGCGAATCGCAAGATCGAAGATCTGCTGAAACCCGGACAGACGGTCGTCTGCCAGGTCGTCAAGGATCCGATCGGTCTCAAAGGCGCGCGCGTCACCGGATACATCTCGCTGCCCGGTCGCTACTCCGTGTTCATGCCGCACGTCGCGCAGGTCGGCGTCAGCAAGCGCATCGGTTCCGACAAGGAGCGCCGTCGCCTGCGTGACCTCGTCAACGAGGCGCGGCCGAAGGGCACTGGCTTCATCGTGCGCACCGCCGCCGAGGACGCCAACGATCAGGAGCTGCGCGACGACGTCGACTTCCTCGCCCGCCTGTGGGGCGAGATCGAGAAGCGCGAGGAGTCGATGAACGGGCCCGGGCTCGTCTACGCCGACCTCGACCTGACGCTCCGCTGCATTCGCGACCTCATGCGCGAAGACACCAGCGAGATCGTCATCGACGACGAGGAGCAGTACGAGCGCGTCCGCAAGTTCACGATGGCGTTCCTCCCGCGGTTCGCCGAACGCGTGAAGAAGTACGACCAGCGCCGGCCGATCTTCGACCACCATCACATCGAGCCCGCACTCCGGCTCGCGGTCAGTCGCCGCGTTCCGCTGCGCAGCGGCGGCTCGCTCGTGATCGATCAGGGCGAAGCGCTCACCGCGATCGACGTCAACACCGGCAGCTTCACCAACACCGGCTCGGGCAACCTCGAGGACACGGTGACGGCGAACAACCTCGAGGCCTGCGAAGAGGTCGCGCGCCAGCTCCGGCTGCGCAACATCGGCGGCATCATCGTCGTCGACTTCGTCGACATGGACAAGGAAGGCAACCGCCGCAAGGTCTGGGATGCCTTCCAGAAGGCGCTGTCGAAGGATCGCGCGCGCACCAACGTCACGAAGATCAGCGAGCTCGGCCTCGTCGAGATGACGCGCAAGCGCACGCGCGAGTCGCTCGTCCAGCTGCTCACCGAGCCGTGCCCGACGTGCGAAGGCTCGGGCGTCGTGAAGTCGGTGACGACCGTCGCGTACGAGATCCTGCGCGAGGTCCGCCGCAGTGGCACGCTCGTCGACAACGACAAGATCGAGATCGAAGCATCGCCGCGCGTCGCCGACGTGCTGCAGAAGCAGGAGCGCGAGTACCTCGACTCGCTCGAGAAGCGCTTCCAGAAGATGATCACCGTCGTCGGTCAGAAGGGCTGGAAACCGGATCAGTTCCGCGTTGCCGGCAAGATGTCGTCGGAGATCGCGGCCGAGGCCGCTGCCGAAGCACCGCGCCATGCGGCGCACGCGCACAAGAACGGCGCGTCGCACGGCGGTGGTGGTGGCGGCGGTGGCGGTGGTGACCGCGGTGGTCGGCGTCGCCGGCGTCGCGGTGGCCGTGGGCGCGATCGCGCCGGCGCGGACGCCTGAGGGCGAGCTCGCGAGCCCGCTCCGTACAGGCGAGCGCTTCGCGAGCCGATCCAAACCGAGCCTGCAGACGTAGAGCAAAGCTCTACGGCCTACAGGGTCAGGTCCGCAGGTACGCGGAGCACTCGGCGAGCGGCGCAGGCCGTTTGTCGCCGAGCACCGTATCGATCGCGAGCCTCGCGCCGAGATCGGTGATGCCGTTGTAGTCGTCGAATACGACGGCGCCACGGATCGCCATCCTCGGCATTACGTACTCGCACGCGTCGAGCGTGCCCTGATAGATGTTCGCGTCGACGTGCGCGAACGCGAAGCGGGGATCGCGACTGGCCCAGCTCGCGAACGTGTCGGCGAACAGACCCTGATGGACCTCGACGCGATCGTCGACGCCGAGCGCTGCGATCTGGCGACGGATCACGTCGGGCCAGCCCGTCGGTGGCGCGAATTCGCCGCTCGTTCGCATCGAGTCGTACGCCGACGTCTCGGGCATGCCCGCGAACGTGTCGAGCATCAGCACCTTCTGGTGCACGTCGTGGAACTTGCCGAGTACGGCGAGCAACAGCGACGTCGCGCCGCGATACGCACCGCACTCGATCACGTCGCCCGGCGACTGGCGCACGTCCCACCACAGCGAGACGAGCGCCTCGGTGCGCGCCGGCGGATTGTCGAGCTTCACGCCGGCTGCATCGAGCGCGGCGAGTGCCTCGGCGTAACGCGGAGGCAGCGGCAGATCGAGATACTTCACGATGCGAAAGTGGCGGATCGGATTCCACAGCGCGCCGAGATCGAGCAGGCGCAGCCCGAGCTTCTTGCGCTGGCGCACGTAGCGAGGCACGTCGACGAGGAAGTACTTCGGCCCGAGCTCGAGGCCGCGGCGCAGCTTCTGGCCGAGTCCGGTCGCGTAGTTGCTCGTATCGAAGACGTCGCTCATGGCGATGTCGGTACCACAACTGGCAGGTGCAGCCGAGGTATGGTCGGGACGTGAAGCACCGGATCCGGATCGCTCGCGAGCAATACAAGTTCTCGTGTGCTCACATGACGGTGTTCGCCGACGGCACGAAAGAACGCCTGCACGGCCACAACTACACGATCGCGATCGCGCTCGAGGTCGACACCGTCGCGCTGTCGGCGATGGTCCCGTTCGCGCCGCTCAAGCAAGCGCTTGCCGAGCTGTGCGCCGCGTGGAAGGAGCACGTGCTGATCGCCGCGCACAATCCTCACCTCGCGATCGTGCGCGACGATGCCGAGCTCGAGCTCACGCTGTGCGGCGAACGCTACGTGCTGCCGCGCGGCGACGTGTTGCTCCTGCCGATCGACAACATCTCGGTCGAGGCGCTCGCGATGCACGTCGCCGAGATCCTGCGCGGTAAGCTCGCGCCGATCGCTGGCCCGCACGTGAAGGCGCTCGAGGTGACCGTCGAGGAGAGCCCGGGCCAGGGCGCCTCCTGCGAGCTCGCATTGCGCTGATTGCGCATAACGCCGCGTGGGAGCGTCAAAGCGCTCCGCGAGCGGCGACTCCGTGTAGGCTCCGCGCGTGTCGTCGTACGCGCACCTGTTTCACGTCAAAGGCGCCCGCCCGACGAAGCGCCCGCCCCTCGACTCGGACCGCTATGTCTCGACGGCCGCCGGCTACATCCCGATCGGCTGGCTGGCGCTGTTCACGGCGAAGAACCTGAAGACTCGGGCGAACGAGCTGTGCTTGTTCGCGCCACTCGCGGAGGCGCGCGCGAACCTCGCCCGGCGCCGGCCCGTCCTCGACGAGGTATTCGAGCGCGGCGCGGTGTTCGAGCACCTCGATCGGCTCGACGGTGCGCTCGCCGCGCGCGAGGACGGCTACGTGCAAACCGCCACCGATGATCTCTATGCGCCGTGGACGGCGAGCGAGCGAGACGCGATCGTCGCCCTGCTCGAGGCGCTCGACGGCAGTGATCCGGACGCCTGGGATCGCGTGTTCGCGCAGGTCGATGTCCAGCGGATCGACGACCGCCTGCATGCCAGCTTCGGCACCACCGCCGTGAACGCGTGCGTCGGCTGGCTCGCCGGCGGAGAAGCGCCCGAAGACGCCGACACCTCGGTGCCCGACATCGAGGCCGCGAGCGAGCTCGTCGAGACCGGCGAATCCCGGATCCAGGCGAACGCGCGCGCGATCATCGCGGAGCTCGTGCCGGGCCTCGTCGCGCAGCGCGAGCAAGCGGCTGCGCTGGTCGACAGCTCCCACGACCACGGCGGTGCGTGGCTCGTCGCGCAGCTGCCCTCGCTCGAGCGCGACCTGCGCGCCGCCGTGTACGAGCGGGTTGCCGAGCGCCGGCCTCGTGTCCCGCTCGATCCGGATCTCGCGCTCCGTCGCGCTTCGCTGGCGTCGACCGTTTGCACCTATCAGGTCGGCGCAGATGACCCGGCCGTCGCCGAGGCGCTCGCCGATCCGGATCCGCGCATTCGCGCCAGGTTCGCGCTCGCGTATCGAGGTGGTGGCGATCCCGACGACGACTACGACGACGAGGGCGATCCGATCCGCGCAGATCCCGATCCAACCTGGGCCGCGCTGCTCGCCGACCCGGACCCGCTCGTCCGCTACGCACTGCTGCGCAACGAGCGGTCCCCGGTGCGACCACCCGTCACCGATCCCAGCCCGCTCGTGCGCGCCTCGCATCCCGACACGTCCCCCGCCGAGCTCCTCGAGCTATCGGCCTCCGATGACAAGGCCGTCATGGACAGCATCCTGTGGCACGAACGAGCGCCGCTGAGCGCGAAGCGCCGGATCTGCACGAGGCTCGGCGTGCCACCCCTGGTCCACTGACTGCCACGAACGAGAGGCACGCGCCGCAGCCGTGCCGTGCCGAACTGGCACGGTCGGCGGCGTCTGGAGCCGAACGTTTCGCGCACTTGAGCACCGCGCGTGCGTGGTCTGCCGGTTGCTGAGCCGCTACCCATGGTCACACGGCTCGGCTTCACGATGTTCCACCTCGAGACGTACCAGAACCACGCGGCCGGCGAGCCCGCGTTCGTGCCCGTGCAGGTGATGCGCTCGCGCAATGCGATGAGCGCGTTCTCCGCCGCGACTCGTCGCGCGAAGCGCTGAGCCCGAAAATTCGAAAGGCGCGGACCCGAGAAGGGACCGCGCCCCGCGCTCACCGATCGAGGATAGCGATCAGCGGCGCTGCAGCGCCAGGCGAGCGAGGAAGAGGCAGATGACCGCGTTGAGCGCGAGCCACATCGCCTCGAGGCCGAACGCCGACGGCATGTACTGCACGCTCGTCATCGGCACGACCGCGAAGAACGCGAGGTGTGCCGCGACGCCGATCGCGAGGCCCGCGAGCGGTGCGCGCAGCTTCGGCACGCCATAGCCGAGCGCGAGCAGGCCGAGCGGCACGAGCGCGCTGAAGAACAGCGCGTTGCCGTGACCGGTCGGGCCGAGCAGCGCGAGGTCCCACGACGGCAGACCCTGCGTCAGCGCGTGGACGACCGGCAGCGACGAGACCGCCGGTGCGATGTACGGCAGGAAGAACAGGCCCGACGCGCCGACGAGAACGCCGACGAGGTAGCTCGGGCCGAGCTTCACGCCGAGGCCGCGGCGGCGCGCGCTCGCGGCGACCGCGCCTGCCATGAGGGCGCCGAGCGCCAGCTGCCAGCCGCCGCCCGAGGCGCGCGCCTTCAGGATCGCGGCCGGCGCGTCGATGATGCCGGCGCCGTAGTGATCGGTCGTGTAC
>JABFXX010000018.1 GCA_013368795.1 Kofleriaceae bacterium | reverse complement strand
TCGTCACCCCACGTAACGGCGGGATGACGAACGCGACGCGTCCCTTCCATCCCGAAGTATCCGACAGAGAGGTGTCCTGACTTCCGGCTCGTCCTTCGCAGCGCCTTCCCAGTTGCCCAGTGGCTGGCCTAATGCGCCTTGCTGCGTCGTCCCCGGTCACAGTAGCGGGGGCTGTGCTGGGTTAGATCACATCGATCGTCACCAGCTTCCCTGCATCCGTCGGAGTGTGCGTCTTGTTCCGTGCTGTTGTTTCGGCCTCCGGTCGGGGAAGTACCACGTTATCGTGGACGAGATGAAGGGGATCGTTCTCGCCGCGTGCTTGCTCGCCGCGTGCAGCGGTGATGTCGACGGTTCAGTCTCCGATGCAAATAACGGAAGTGGCAGCGGAAGCGGCATGGCCGACGCGCCCGGCGGAGTGGGCGAACCCGCAAACCTCGCGGGCATCACGCTGCTTCATAATCAGGTTCGCCAGATGGTCGACACGACCGATGTCGCGGCCGGCGCGCTGCCGCCGATGCAGTGGGACGCCGAGCTCGCCGCGCTCGCGCAGGCGTGGACGTCCCAGTGCAAGGACACCGACGGCAACGGCCTCGTCGATCACAGCTCGAACGCGTCGCGCACGAACGTCGCGGGCTTTCCGTATGTCGGCGAGAACGTGTTCGGTTCCGGCGGCGCCGCGACCGCGCAGGCCGCGGTGAACCTGTGGGCGAGCGAGAAGGCGAACTTCACGTATCCGACCGGGTGCTCGGGCACGTGCGGCCACTACACGCAGATCGTGTGGCGAACGTCGACGCACCTCGGCTGCGCGCTCGTCGACTGCCCCGCTCTCCAGTTCCACGGCACGGTCCTCTGCAACTACGGCCCGGGCGGCAACAACGGCGGCGCTCCCTACTAGGTTCAAGGCCCGCCGAGCTCGGCGAGCAGCTGGTCCGCGGTCGCGAGCGTGTCCTGGCCGGTCTCGGCACCGGCGAGATCGGTTCGGATCTCCCGCAAGAGCCGGGTCGCGCGCGCGCGATCGCGCTTTGCGGCGAGCAGTGCGCGTGCGAGTCCGAGCTTGGCATCCGCGAGCTCGACCGGATCCTGATCGGTGCGCTCGACGCGGAAGCTGACCGCGCGCTCGAGATGAGGAATCGCGCGCTCCGGGCGGCCGGCGTCGAGCTCGTTGAGACCGATGCCGAGAGCCGGGTAGTAGCGCTGTCCCGGATCGTCATCCTTGCTGCGGTCGCGGATCGCGCCGGCTTCTGCGTACGCGGCGATCGCGTCGTCGTGGCGGCGCAGGCCCTGCAGCGTGCGGCCCTCGGCTTCGAGCGCGGTCGCCAGGTCGAGCGCGTCGGGGCCGAGCTGCTTGCGGATGATCGCGACGGCGCGCGCCTCGTCGACGAGCGCCGGCTCGAAGCGGCCGAGGTCCGTCAGCACGTGACCGTGCAGCGAGAGCAGCGTGGCGTACTGCGCGCGATCCTCGCCGACGGCGAGCGCGAAGCTCGCGAGCGCACGATCGAGCAACGGGATCGCTTCCTCGCCTCGCCCGGATTCGCCGAGCGTGACCGCGAGCAGCGTCGCCCCGTGAACGAGCAGCGTGCCCTCCGGCCCCGCATGCTGCTCGGCGATCGCGAGGTGGCGTCGCGCCAAGGCCTCTGCCTGATCGAGCTTGCCGGCGACGAGCGCAATCGATGCGAGCACGAACAGCGGCTGCAGCAGCGCGGGGTGACGCTCGCCGAGCACGCGCGTGCCGAGGTCCAGCGCCCGGGTGAGCGCTTGCTCTGCCGCCGGCGTGTTGCCGCGCTTCCACTCGACGAGCCCGAGCGCCTCGAGCATGCGGACGGTCAGCGCTGCGTCGCCGCCGCTGCGTTCATGTGCTTCGAGCGCCTTGGTCAACAGGGGCACCGCGGCGGCGTAGTCGTCGCGCCACAGCGCGGCGAGGCCTTCGTGATAGTCGATCGATGGCGCCAGATCTGCGAGCTGGAGCCGATCGACGAGCGCGCGCGCCTGCGCGATCCAGCGCTCGGCGTCGGCGCGGCGATCGAGCTTGTTCTCGACGGAGGCGAGCTCGAGGTAGAGCGCGGCCCGCAGCCGTTCGTCGCCCGCTGCCTCGGCAGCGACGAGTGCGCGCACCCACGTCTCCTGGGCGGCGCGCGACGCACGCTCGCTGTCGTGCGACTCGCCCGCGAGCTGCAGCGCCTCGGCCTCGATCGCGTGGAGACCGGCGGCCGCAGCGGCGCGCGCGATCGCATCCGCGGCTCTCGCGGCATCGGTGTAGCGACCGGCGGCTCGCGACCCCTGAGCGGACGCGAGCTCGCGGCGCAGCTCGTGATAGCGCACGCGGGCGGCTGGCTCGACGGGCTCGCGCAACGATGTGAGCGCCTCGCGCGACGAGCTACACACGGAGAGATCGGCGGCGCTCGCGATCGCGGCCTGCGCGGTGTCGACCAGCTCGCGCGTCGGCTTCGCGAGCTCGCCGGCGAGCGCGGTCATGCGCGCGCTGCTCCGCGCGACGCATGCCATCCGCAGATCGAACAGCTCGCTGGACTCCGTGGCGTCGATCCGCGCGGCCCTGCACGCCGTGGTGCGAAGCTCACCGGCGCGGACCCGCCATGCCTCGAGCGCGGCGAGCGCGCGGCTCGCCTCGGCCGCCGCGTCGGGCCTCATCGCGATGAACGCGAGGCGAATCGCGGTCGCGTCGTACGCGAGCGGTGCGGGACCAGGCGCACACGGTTGCGGAGAGCGCGCAGCACTCAGCGCGACCGCGCCGCCGGTTCCCGCGGCGACCAGCGCCGCTGCTGCGATCAAGGCGCCGCGTCGTCGCCGCCGCGTGCGCGATCGATCATCGAGGACGTCGAGCAATGCGGGCATC
>JABFXX010000491.1 GCA_013368795.1 Kofleriaceae bacterium | reverse complement strand
TAGTCGCCTAGCTGGCCGGGTGTGCCACCGGTCCGATCCGCTCGTCGCGGCGCTTCTCGGCCTTCGCCGGAAGCTCCTGCTGGGCGCGGATCTCGGTGAGCTTCGCGTAGGTGAACGCGCCCACCGCCATCACGAGGTCGCGCACCGCAACGTCGAAGTACTTTCCGGTCGTCAGGAGATTGATCCCGATGCCCGCGAGCCACGCGCTCACCAGATAGCCGCCGAACCGAGTCGTGCGCTTGTCGAGGACGAGCGCGCCGGCGGCGATCTCGACGATGCCGACCCCGTGCATGAACGTCGGCGGCGACACCGGGATGACCTTGGTTGCGAGTGGACTCAGGTACTTCGTCCAGTCGGTCAGAAGATTGGTGAACTTGTCGAGGCCCGCGATGATCGGCACGAGACCGTAGGTCAATCGAAGCGTCCACCATGGTTTGTCGAGGGCTGTCTCCTTCATCTGTTTCGTCTCCTTCATCTAGAAAGAGACGGCGTGCTCGACTCTCGTTACTACGCGAATCACCGAGCTACGGCCGGTAGAACACGCCGAGGATGAGCCCGAATGCCACGTGCGCGAGCACGACAGAGATCGGCGTACGCGCGCCGTAGTGGAGCGCGAGGAAGCCCGGCGGCTCGAGCTGACGCACGACCGTCGGACCGCGCTGCTCGCTTGCCATTCGAGGATGCAGCCCCGGAAGCGCAGGCATTCCTGCGACGAGCACGAACGCCGAATGCACGAGACCGATCGCGACTCCCTTCCACCACGTCGGGCCTCCCCACACATGAAATGCCAGGACGTAGACGAGGGAGAAGATCCATCCGTTGACGAGGTGAAGGCCGACGCCCAGGACCTTCGCCCGATCACGGTTCGCGGTGAACATCGTGCCGAGGATGTACGGGATGTTCATCCGGGTCAGGCCGACGCCCTGGGTCCCGGCCATCAGCGTCGTGAGCACCACCGTCCCGGCGAATCCCCAGACGAGCCAGGCTGCCCAGTTCATGCGCGCACCTCTTCCCGATGTACAGGCGAGCGAGGACGTTCGTATCCTCGCTGCTCGATCGAGAGCGCGGCACTGATGAGACCGACGTGGGTGTACGCCTGCGGGAAGTTGCCGAGCTGATGGCCGGTGCGCGCATCGACTTCCTCTGACATCAAGCCGAGGTCGTTCGCGTACGAGCATGCAAGCTCGAACATCCGCTGTGCTTCGCCAGGCGTCCCACCGCCGCGCACGAGGTGCTCGACCGCCCAGAAGCTGCAGATCCAGAACGCACCCTCGCTGCTGTCCTCGTAGCGATAGAACAGTCCCGGAGCTGCCGCGAGGCGCGCGTAGATGCGCTTGTACGTCGAGCGCATGCGGAGCGAGTCCGCGCGGTGAAATCCGTACCACGACATCAGCAGCGTGCTCGCGTCCATACCGGACGGCGCGAGCTCGCTGGTGTAGGCCATGATCGACGGGTCGAACGCGTGCAGCTCGATGTCCGCGCGAATCGCGGCGCGCTGGGCGGCAAGCTCGTCGGCGTCGATCCGAGCGAGCAGCCCGGCATCGTGAAGCTGCAGAAGCCGATCCATCGCGACCCAGCAGCTGAGTCGAGAGTGGGTGCGGTGTCGCAGCTCATTCCGCGGCTCCCAGATTCCGGCATCGGGCTGTCGCCAGTGGCGGCACACGTAGCCGCCGAAATCGTGCAGCAGCTCGCGGGTCTCGTGATCGATCGAACCGTGGAGCCGCGCGATCTGCGCGGCTGCATCGATCACCTGGCCATAGACATCGAGCTGGAGCTGATCCATCGCAGCGTTTCCGACCCGCACGGGGATCGATCCGCGATATCCCGCAGCCCCGGTGATGGTGCGCTCGTCTTGGGGGGCATTGCCGAAGACGTCGTAGAGGACGCGCAGCTTCGGCCGCGTCAGCCGCGTGCTGTGAAGCATCCAGCTCGAGAACGCGCACGCATCCTCGACATATCCGAGCTCGAGGAGCGCGCGAGCCGTGAACGAGGCATCGCGGAGCCAGCAGAACCGATAGTCCCAGTTGAGGTCGCCGCCCTCGCGCTCGGGGAGTGACGTCGTCGGCGCCGCGACGATCGCGCCCGATGGCGCATACGACATCAACTTGAGGGCGAGCGCACTGCGCACCACGGCGGCGCGGTACGGCCCGTCGTAGGTCGCGCGCGCGGCCCACGCCTTCCACCACGCGATCGAGCGGTCGATCCGTTCCGCGGCGTTCGCGCCGAGCGGCAACAGGACGGCCGGGCCCTCCTGGTCGAACGCCAGCGAGAACGTGATGGTCTCGCCCGCGCGGATCGTCAGCCGAGCGATGACATCGCCGCTCTCGTCGAGAGACAGCGGCACATCGGCTCGCAGGGTCATCAGCGCCCTGCCGACGCACCAGCGAATTCCAAGCGCGCCGAGGTTCTCGATGCGCTGCCACCTGCCGCCGAAGTTCGGTCGCGGCGCGATCCGGACCTCGACCTCGACGCAGCCGTGCTCGCCGGCGATCCGCCGCACCAGCTCGTGATCGGGCATGAGGATGCGGGTCTTGTCGGCCTCGGACGCGACCGTCATCAGGTCGGTGACCGCCACACGTCCGCCGGCGGTCTCGAAGCGCGTCACGAGGACATTCGTGTCCTCGATATATGCGCGCGTCACGCGTGCGGCTTCGATCGGGGCAATCTGCCAGCTGCCGCCGTGCTGCGGGTCGAGCAGTGCGGCGAACACGGGCGCGCTGTCCACGCGCGGCCAGCAAAGCCAGTCGATCGCACCGCGGTTCGAGACCAGCGCCGCGGATCGGCCATCGCCGATGACGCCGTAGTCCGCGATCGCGGGTGCGCGACTCACGTCCAGGAGTAGATGCAGGGCGTGTACCTCCCCCGGCTGCGCAACCGACTCTCGGGGATGCGCCGAGGAGAGCATGCCCCCCGGATCGGGTGTTACTCCCACCATCACCCGTCCCGCTCCGCCCCCGTCGCCCACGGTTCGCAGCGGCGGGTTCTCGCACGATCCCGAGGCTTTGCGGCGCGACTCGCGCACTGGCTACTCGACTAGCCGGTCTGGCGTAACCGTTGCATTTCACAGGGCCGATGCGGATGGTCCTGGGGCTTTCGGTGGTGCTGGCCGCCTGTGTGGCGGACGTCGCGGGGACCCACCAGTCGCAGCAGAACGGCGAAGGCTCCGGGTCGCAGACGACCGATGACGAGTCGACCGCGACGCCGATGGGCTACCTGAAGCGCATCGCGAGCATCCACTGCACGCAGGCGTTCATGTGCCGCGACTCGTTCCCGCCGGACCTCGGCTACACGTTCGAGGCGCAGTGGACGAACAGCGAGCCCGAGTGCGAGGCGATGCTGCTCGACGCGTGGAACACCGAGACGCTCGAGTCCGAGATCGCGAAGGGTCGCGCCGTGTACGACGGCTCGGCCGCCGCGTCGTGTCTCGAAGGCGTGACGTTCGGCGCGTGCCCCGACTACTGGATGCGCGGCATCGAGTGGGCCGACGCCTGCTACAGCGTGATCATCGGCAAGGTGCCGACCGGCGGCAGCTGCCAGTCGCTCTACTCGTGCGAGTCGTTCTCCTGCGACGAACCCACGCAGACCTGCTTGTAAGCACCGTGAGCCGCGCGTCCTGTCGCTCGCGGTAGACGGAGACAGTCCCATACCGGGACTCTCACCAGCGGCGCGGTTTCCACGCCGCGATCCTCGTCGAAGTCGCGCACGCGCATGCACGACACGCGCAGCGACGATCGAGAGATCGCGAGCTTCGGCGCGATGTCGTCGTCGACTGGGAGCTGGCCGACCAGTTGCAAACCGGGCGATGCATCAACAAGGAGCGGTCCCCATGACGATGCATCTGCGAACGATCCTTCTGCTTTCTCTCCTCGGTGCGTGCGTTGGTGCTCCGCCGGAGTCAACCGGAGGAAACGGCGGTGGCGGTGGCGGCGGCGGCGGTGGTGGTGGCGGTGGTGGCGAAGGCAGCGGTAGCGGTGGTGGTGGTGGCGGTGGTGGCGGCAGTGTCACCGCGACGCAGTTCCTCGCTCAGATCAATCAGGGTTTCTGCACGCAGGCATTCATGTGTCAGTCGTCGTTCCCGACGGACCAGGGCGTCACGTTCGCCGAGGCGTTCGGCGCCAGCGTCTCGGAGTGCGTCTCGGATGGCGAGCAGTACGACATGCCCGCGCAGGTCGAGGCAGCGATCACCGCCGGCAGGATCCGGTTCAACGGCAATGACGCCGCCGCGTGTCTCGCCGGCATGACGTTCCCGGCGTGCACGCAGTTCTGGGCAGACGGACCGTCGTTCCCCGCCGCGTGCGATACGGCGCTCGTCGGCACGATCGCCGACGGCGGCACCTGCGCGATCGACTACGAGTGCTCGAACGGGCAGTCGTACTGCGATCCGACGACGAACAAGTGCACCGTCGACACCGGTGCGCGCACCGCGCCAGCCTACGAGGAGTGGGTGCTCCGCTCGGTCCTGCGCGACTAGAAATAATGGGTGGGGCGGCACGTGTGTTTTTGCGCATCCACCGTTCACGTGCCGCCCCGGACCGACCGTCTCCAGCCGATCCATTCTTGTCGAACGCAAATCCTCTAGTGCAGCGCGTGTGCCACGAGATCCAGGCAATGCCGTCGCGAGCTTGCACGCGAACTCGCACCGCGCGGTGATCCCGCCGGTAGACGAAGCGATCATTTCAGGTGACGGCTACTGCATCGGCCGGGTCGCGAGCAGCGCCTGGAGATCGACGAACGAGAATGGCTTCGTCAGATAACCGTCGATGCCTTCGTCGCGACAGAACCCGATCGGCTCGTCGGCCGCCGACAGCGCGACGATGAACAGCTTCGGCTTCACCAGTCGCATGCGGCGCGCGAGGCCGACGCCGCTCTCGGCGAACAGCGACCACTCGTAGAGCACGATCTCCGGATCGAACAGCGGCAGCCGCTCGAGTGCGTCGAAGGCGGTCGCGACGCCCTGGCAGCAGTAGCCGCGGAGCTCGAGCACGTGGATGAGCGCGCGCGCTGCAAGATCGTTGTCTTCGAGAACAAGGACCCGCGCGCCCGTCATCCTGCCCCTCGCATCGGTCCTACTTCGTGAGCTCGACCATCGTCCGGATGACCTCGACCAGCCGATCGCGCGTGCTCATCGGCAGCGACGCGATCAGCAAGGCGACCTCCTCGACGTTGCGCGGCAGCGGTGCCGCGGTTGGCTTGCCCTTGCCGCGAAACGCGATGTCGAGCTGGAGCTGGAGCCCCCGCTCGACGATCGAGTAGAGCGTCGACACCGGCAGGTCGCGCGTGCCGCGCTCGATCTCGCTCACGTACTTGCCACCGATCCCAGCGCGGCTGCCGAGCTGATGCTGGGTCAAGCCGACATCGCCCCGCAGAGCCCTGATCGACTCTCCGAGAGAGCGAAGAAACTGGTCTGACTTCATCCACCTACCGGGTCGGCCGATAATAGGCAGACTCAATCCATCGGCTGTGGAGGAGTCCACTGTGGGCGGGCACGCCCTCTAAGTCGCTGCAGTCGTACGAGTTCCGGCCGTCTTTTTGGGCATCTAACGATGCCTACGAAGACGGCTGAAGAACTCTTTTGCCACGTCACTTCGAGGCGCGTCGACTACCCGAGAGGGTGGCCCGTCCTCCGCGATCACACCGTGGTCGATCACCCAGACCCGCGTCGCGATGTCGTGCGCGAACTGCATCTCGTGGGTGACGACGAGCATCGTCATGCCGCCGGCCGCGAGGTCCTTGATGACGCCCATCACCTCGTCGCGCATCTCCGGATCGAGCGCGCTCGTTGGCTCGTCGAACAGCAGGACATCGGGATCCTGGGCGAGCGCCCGCGCGATCGCGACGCGCTGCTGCTGGCCGCCCGATAGCTCGTGCGGGTACGCGCCCGCGCGATCGCCGAGGCCGACCCGGGCGAGCAGGTTCCGCGCGCGCTTTGCGGCGACCGACGCGTCGACCTTGCGCACGACCATCGGCGCGAGCGTGATGTTCTCGAGCGCGGTCATGTGCGGGAACAGGTTGAACTGCTGGAACACCATGCCGACCTTCACGCGCAGTGCGCGCAGGGTCTCGCGCTCGCGTACGCCCATCCCGGGGCGGAGCTTCACGCCGGCGATGTCGACCTCGCCGCCGTCGAAATGCTCGAGGTAGTTGAGGCAGCGGAGGAGCGTCGACTTGCCGCCGCCCGACGGTCCGACGATCGCGATCGTCTCGCCCTTGTCGACCTCGGCGGTGACGTCGCGCAGGACGACGAGGTTGCCGTGACGCTTAGAGAGCCTGCGGACGCTGATCACGCGCCAGCCTCCTCTCGAGTCGACGTGCGAGCTCCGACAGCGGGAAGCTGAGCACGAGGTAGAGGCCCGCACACGCCAGGCCCGGGAGGAGCCAGCCGCGCATGTCGACGGCGGCGATCGTCATGCGCTTCGTCAGCTCGATGACCGTGATGACGCTGACGAGCGAGCTATCCTTGAGCAGCGAGACGAAGTCGTTCGTCATCGGCGGCAGCGCGAGGCGCAGCGCCTGCGGCAGGAGCACGTGGCGCAGCGTCTGGGTCGGCGCCATGCCGAGCGCCTTCGCCGCCTCGGTCTGGCCGCGTGGGATCGCGAGCAGCGCGCCACGGTAGACCTCGGCCTCGTACGCGCCGTAGTTGAGGCCAAGGCCGAGCACCGCCGCGGTGACCGGGCCGAGGCTGTAGTACGGCGCGAGCCCGTAGTAGAGGACGAACAGCTGGAGCAGCACCGGCGTGCCGCGGAACACCTCGATGTAGATCCGCGCGAGCGCCGACGCGATCGGGCCGCCATAGACGCGCGCGACCGCGAGCATGATGCCGACCGGCACCGCGAGCAGGAACGCGAAGATCGACAGCCGCAGCGTCACGAGCGCCGCCTCGATGAACTGCCACAGCATGTCGCTGTCGAACTTGCGCAGCTTCACCGCCTTTGCCGCGCTGATCGCGGGCGCGGGCTCGGTCTGCCGCGCGTCCCACAGGTTCGCCTTGCGCAGAATCCTCTCGAGCGTGCCGTCGGCGCGCATGCCGGCGAGCGCGCCGTCGATCGCCGCCTTCAGGTCGTCGTCGCCCTTGCGGATGCCGATCACGTAGGTGCCGCGTGCGATGTCACCCGGGACGCACTTCACCGCCGGCCGGGTCGGCGTGCAGCCGTAGCGATCGGCGATGATGTTGTCGAGCAGCACGCCGTCGACGCGGCCTTGCTCGAGATCGATGTACGGCTCCTCGTTGCCCTCGTAGAGCACCGCCTCGAGCGGCTGCGCCTTGAGCAGATCGTGCGCGTACGTCTGGTTCAGCGTGCCGACGCGCTTGCCCTTCAGATCGTCGAGCGACTTCGCCGCGCTATCTCTCCGGACCGCCAGCGTCTCGGCGTAGATGAAGTACGGCTCCGAGAGCAGGATCCGTTCCTGGCGCTCGGCGGTCGCCTCGAGCCCGTTCATGACGACGTCGAAGTCGCCGCGCTCGAGCGACGGTACGAGATTCGACCACGCGTACTGGACGAACTTCGCCTTCACCCCGAGGCGACGGCCAATCTCGTCGGCGATGTCGACCTCGAAGCCGATGATGTGACGCGGGTTCTGAGGGTCCTCGAACAGGTACGGCTCGCCGCCCTGAAGGTCGGATCCATAGGTGAAGTACCCACGATCCTTGATCGCCTTCAGGGTATGTCCGCGTCCGCCCTCGTCGCCGGCGCACCCCGCCAGGACTGCGAGAAGGACGATGACAGCGCGTTTCATTCCGCCGCGAGTATGCAACGGAGGTAGAGTTTTAGGCATGGACCTGGGGCGCATGCTCGACAAATGCGTTCGCGATCAGTGGTCGATCGACGATCTCGACTGGTCAGTTCCACCGCCGAAGCTGCCGCGCGACAAGGAAGAGGCAGTTGTCCAGTGCTTCACCGATATGGCCGGCATCGAGCTTCTCGCCGGGGCGCTGTTCGAAGTCCAGCGTACGAAGACCAAGGATCCGACGCTGAAGAAGATCTTCTCGACGTTCGTTGCCGACGAGCGACGGCACTCGGCGGTCGCGGCGCGGCTCGCCAAGCACTACGACGTCCACCACTACCGCGACTACAAGGAGAGCGAGTCGCTGACGAGGTTCCGGCCGCACTTCCTCGCGGTCGTCGAGCAGACGTCGCCGGAGATCGCGAACGCGTACATCACGTCGGGCGAGCTGATCCTCGACGTCGCGCTCCTGCGCTCGCTCGACGACTACGTCGCCGACAACATGAGCCGCGCGGCGATGCACCTCATCAATCGAGACGAGTCGCGCCACATCGCGGTCGACTTCTACATGACGGAGCTGTACTCGTCCGACGAGTACCTCGCGAAGGTGAAGAAGCGGCCGCGTCCGACGATGCGCCAGTTTGCCGAGGGCATGCGCGCGATCGCGACGATGATGTGGCACGCCAAGCCGTTCCTCCAGCAGGTGTTCATCGCGCCGATGGACCGCACCGATCCGACCGGCAAGCGCATCACCGAGGCGTTCAAGCGGATCCAGCTGATCATGCGCAAGCCGACCGTCGCGCGTCAGCCGTTCTCGCGGTTCATGCTCGGCATGCAGCGCCTCTACAACCACCCGGTCGCCGGCAAGGTGCTCGGCCCGCTCCTGCTCCGCGCCCTCGGCGCGAACGAGCACGCGGCGAAGTACCTGTTCACGAAGGAAGAGCTCGCGCGCAGCCAGAAGATGTCGTTCGACGAGCTCGCCGAGGACGCGCTCGCCGCGAAGTTCAGCTGACACCTGGATCACTCCGGAGCGCCGAGCTACGTTCAGCGGCTGGGAGGATAGGGATGAAGACAGAGGACGCGCTTCCCGCTCATTGTTACGCGCGCGCGCAACGCCTGCTCGGCGAGCTCGACCTCGTGCGCATCAGGATGGGGCGCGCGAAGGACGTGCGGCCGGTGCCCGAGGTGATGAACGCGTCCCCGCGCGAGGTCTACTTCCAGGCGATCGCCGCGTGGCACAAGGTCACCCGCCTCGCGGCCGAGGTCGGCGCACGCGGCGTGAAGCCGGCGCCGGCCGTGCCAGCGCTGCAGCAGCTCGAGCCCGGTCACGTGCTGCAGCTGATCGACGCCGTCCTCGATCGCGTCGGTCACATCAAGAAGTCGCTCGAGGTCGCCGAGTCGGTGCAGGAACAACCGATCGATCCGTCGCGCCAGCCGAGCGACGTGCTCGTCACGCTCCTCCGCGCCAACCGCGACCTGTCTCGCGTGCTCGAGCGGCCGTTCACGCCGAGCGACGCCTATCGTGCCGTCGCGCTCGCCTCGGCATACGCGTCGCGCGCGGGCGGCACCGCCGAGCTCGCACCGTTCGAGAAGGACCGCAAGCCGGTCGACTGCTACGCACGCCTCGAGGCATGTCTCGCGGCATGCACCGCCGCGATCACGAAGAGGGGCCAGCCCGCGCTCGGCCTGCGCGGAACGCCGCCCGACGTCCAGCCGACCGACGTCTACGATCTGGCGATGCTCGTGCTCGGCGAGGTTGCGTTTCTCCACTCGCTCGTCGGCGGCGCACCGCCGGTGCACGCGTTCGAGCCCGGCGGAGAAGGCCACCGCCTGCCGTCGCACGTGTTTCAGATCGCGCGCACGCTCGAAGCGCAGCTCGCCGCGCTGTCGTAAGAGGCCACTCGACGCGGGAGTGTTGGCGACTTTCTCGACGAGAAACCGCATCTCGTCGCACGCTGTCGCACGCGTCGCAGACTTGACGGACTCCCGCGGCTGCGACGACCGTTGACGGCAACGTGTCGAGAACGAGAGTCGAAGTTCAGCTCGCAGTCTGGAGCGCATTGACCTTCGGCTCGCTGCTGACGAGCTTCATGTGCTTGCGGCCGGTGCGCGATGCGCTCGTCCTCGACGGAGATCCGAATCGGCTGCCGTGGCTGTTCACCGCGAACTTCGCGGTGTTCATCGCGATCGCACCGCTGTGGGGCATGGCGGTCCGGCGCTCGCCTCGCCGCGTCGTCCCGATCTCGTTTCACATCTTCGCGGTCGTGTCGCTCGTGTTCTTCGCGCTGATCCGCCAGAACGTCGCGCCGCACGTCATCAACGTCGTCTTCTACATCTGGGCCGCGGTCCACAACCAGTTCGTCGTCTCCGTGTTCTGGAGCCTGCTCGCCGACGTGCTCGGCCCGGGCGCCGCGCGCCGCCTCTACGGTCCGATCTCCGCGGGCGGCACCGTCGGCGCCGTCGGTGGTCCGCTGCTCACGAAGCTGCTCGTCAGCCACGTCGGGGTCGCCGGCGTGCTCGTGATCGCCGCGCTGTTCCTCGAGCTCGCCGTGCTCGGCACGTTCCAGATCAAGCGCATCGCGAAGACGATGCCGCTCGCCGAGGAGCACGAGGCACAGCCGATCGCACAGGGCGCGCTCAACGGCCTCCGCGATGTCGTCCGGTCGCCGTACCTCATGGCGATCGCCGGCCTCGTGTTCTGCACGGCGACCGCCGCGACGTTCGTCTACCTCGCGCAAGCCGACATCGTGAAGGTCGCGCTGCCCGATCGCACCGCGCGCACCGACTACTTCGCGACCGTCGACCTCGTCCAGCAGTCGGCGACGTTCGTCGTCCAGCTGCTCCTCGCCGCGCCGCTTTTGCGCTGGCTCGGCCCTGGCATCGTGATGGCCGTCCTGCCGGTCGTGCAATGCGCGGGCATCCTCGGCCTCGAGGCATCGCCGACGCTCACCGTCCTCGTCGCGGTCCAGGTCACGAGCCGCACCGTCGCGTTCGGCCTGCTGCGCCCCGCGCGCGAGCTGCTGTTCACGGTCGTCTCGCGCGACGAGAAGTACCGCGCGAAGAACGTGCTCGACACGCTCGTCTACCGGCTCGGCGACTTCGCGTCGTCGTGGGTCTACATCGGCCTCGTCTCCGTCGCCGCGGGCGGCCTCGCGCTCACGCTGACGACCATCCCACTCACTCTGATCTGGCTCGCGCTCGCCATTGGTCTGGGCGTGGCGTTCCGCCGGCGTCTCAGTCTCACCAAGGAGCCCGTCCCATGATCATCGATCGCCGCAAGTTCCTGTTCGGTTCTCTCGCCACCGCCGCGGCCGCCGCGTGTGGCGGCAAGGCCGGCTCGCCGAAGACCACGCCAGCGCCAACACCCGAGCCGACGCCGGAGAAGAAGTCGATCCTGATGCTCGGCGGCACCGGCTTCCTCGGCCCTCACGTCGTCAACGCCGCGCTCGCGCACGGCCACACGGTCACGCTGTTCAACCGCGGCAAGACGCATGCGGACCTGTTCCCCGACCTCGAGAAGCTCCAGGGCGATCGCGACGGCAAGCTCGAGGCGCTCGCCGGCCGCAAGTGGGACGCGGTCGTCGACACGTCGGGCTATGTGCCGCGCATCGTGAAGATGTCGGCCGAGCTGCTCGCGCCGAACGTGAAGCAGTACGTGTTCGTCTCGACAATCTCGGTCTACCAGCAGCCCGGCAAGCCACACGCCGACGAGAACGCGCCGCTGATGACCATCCCCGATCCGACCGTCGAGAAGGTCGAGGGAGAGACCTACGGCGCGCTCAAGGCGCTGTGCGAGCAGGCCGCCGAGAAAGCGATGCCCGGCCGCGTCGCGACCGTTCGCCCCGGCCTCATCATCGGCCCCGGCGATCCGACCGGCCGGTTCACGCACTGGCCGTCGCGCTGCGCCGACGGTGGCGAGGTCCTCGCGCCCGGCGACGGCTCGACGCCGGTGCAGTACATCGACGGCCGCGACCTCGGCGAGTGGATCGTCAAGCTGATCGAGAAGGGCACGACCGGCACGATGAACGCGCTCGGTCCCGAGAAGCCGATCACGATGAAGGAGGTCCTCGAGGCCTGCAACGCGGCCGGCGGCAACAAGGCGCAGCTCACGTGGGTCCCCTGGAGCTTCCTCGAGAAGCAGGAGGTCGCGCCGTGGGCCGAGATGCCAATGTGGCTGCCGCTCGAGGAGGATCCTGGTTTCGGCTCGATGTCGAACGAGCACGCGCAGCAGGCGGGCCTGCGGTTCCGGCCGATCGCAGAGACCGCGAAGGACACGCTCGCGTGGCTCGCGACGCTGCCCGAGGATCAGCGAGCGAAGCTGCGCTCGTCGGGAATCTCGAGAGACAAGGAAGCGAAGGTGCTCGCCGCGTTTCGCGCAAGTGGCGC
>JABFXX010000591.1 GCA_013368795.1 Kofleriaceae bacterium | reverse complement strand
CGGGCTTGGCGCCCCGCAGGTCGCGCATCGGCTCGTTGACCGCGCCGCCGTAGACCCACGCGCCGCGGATCCTGCGGAGCATGACCGCGACCTCGCGCAGCATGTTCAGGCGACCCTCGCCGGTCCCGGTGTCGGCGCCCTCGGCGATCCGTTTGAGCTTGGTCTGCACGAACCTTCGCGCGCGGCTGTCGATCGCGATCCGCAGCACGGTGATGTCGACGAGGTCCGGCGCTGTCTCTTGGACGAACGACGACATGCTCGACGACCTGGAGCGCTTCCAGGCCTCCCACGCCACCGCGAAGATCCAGAGGAGCAAGAGGCCGACCACGACGCACGCGAGGAAGGCGAACCAACTCGACGGGTCGCCATGATACGAGCTCGAGTGATCGCTGTTCGAGTAGTCGGTGCTCGAGTCGCCATTGCTGCTCGAATCGTCGCTCGATGGCCTCGATGGCTTCGATGGTTTCGATCGCCAGCTCCGGTCGCTCGAGTCGTCGCTCGAGTAGGTGTTCGCGGTGCTGCCGCCGCCCGAGTAGCTGCCGCCGCCCGAGTAACTGCCGCCGCCCGAGTAGCTGCCGCCGCCCGAATTGCCACCGCCACTGCGGCTGCTCCAGTCTCCGCCGCCCATGCTGCCGCCGGTATCGGCGAGGACGTCACGTGTGACGAACAGTGCGAACAGGATCAACAGGGCGCACGAAACCCAGCGCTTTCCCATGTTGCCGATGATATCGCCTCAGCGATGGAACACGAGCAGCTTCGTGGAGCCGCTCACCGTGGCGTTCTGGTTGTCGTTGACGAGGACGAGCCGGCCGTCGGGCAGCTTCGCGATGCCCTCGATGTTGAGCGAGCCGACGACCGGTGCGAGATCGTGCTCGAGCTTTGGCACGATGTCGTTCGCACCGCGCGCGGCATCGAACGACAGCACGCGCGACACGCTGTAGTGCCGCTCGACGGCGACGCCGTGTGCCGTCCCGTCCGCGTCGAACGTGCAGTGAAGCGCGGAGATCTTGCCGGTCTTCGTCGTGAGGTGGAGCTTCGCGCGCGTCACCTTGTCGCCCTCGATGCGAACGAGCGACGCCCACCGCGTGCCGTCTGGATCGACGCCGGCGATCTCTTCGGCCGCGAGGAGCTGGCCGGCCTTGCCGCACACCGCCTCGATGCCGTGGTTGATCGTCGGCGCGACGCCGAGCTGTGCCGCGTCGAACCGCTGCGTCTCGCCGGCGACGACGCTGTTGCCCGAGAGCTTCGCGTACACGATGCCTGCGAGCGGGAGCGCCGAGCCCTCGACGCCGATCGCGAACGAGCCATCGCCGAGCCACGCGAGCGCCTCGGTGTCGATGCCAGCGGGGATGCCGGTGAGGTCGTGGCTCGTGACGGTCGCCGAGCCGCTGCCGAGCGCGATCTCGAGGACCTTCCTGTCGCGCTCCGCGACTGCCCACAACACGCCGCGATCGTCGATCGTCAGATCCGAGATGCCCGGTGGGGCATCGATCGTGATCTCGTCGAACAGCGCTCGTGCCGCTTCCTTGTCGATCGGCCTGTCATGCTTGCCGCACGCGGCGAGGGCCGCGACGAGCGCGATCCACTTCATGCGCTGCGTAGTACCACGCGCGTGATCTCGAGTGGCGCGAGGAGTCGCACCGGCGGGCCCCAGTAGCCGCAACCCCGCGACACGTAGACCTGGGTGCCCTCGTACGTGTAGCGCCCGGCGAGCAGGCCGCCCTGCTGCACGCGCACGATGTAGTGCCACGGCCAGATCTGGCCGCCGTGCGTGTGGCCCGACAGCTGGAGGTCGACACCATGCTTCGCGGCGTTGCGCACCTGGCGCGGCTGGTGAGCGAGCAGGACGAGCGCGCGGTTCGGATCGCGCGCAGCGGTCGCCGCCTTCAGATCCTCGCCGTGACCGCGGTAGTCCGCGGCGCCGTAGTCGTCGACGCCGGCGAGATCGAACGAGGCGGTGCCGTCGCCGATCGTGACGAGCTGGTTGCGGAGGTAGCGCACGCCGAGATTCGTGATCGCCGCGATCCACGCATCCGCGCCGGCGTAGTACTCGTGGTTGCCGGTCACCGCATAGACGCCGTGCTTCGCGCGCAGCGACCCGAGCGGCGCGATGTCGTGCTCGAGATCCTTGACCGGCCCGTCGACGAGATCGCCGGTCAGCGCGATCAGATCGGGCGACAGCCTGTTCGTCTGATCGACGACGTGCTGGACGAAGTCACGGTCGATCGTCAGGCCGACGTGCAGATCGGAGAGCTGGACGATCGTGAACCCGTCGAGCTCCTTGGGCAGCTTCGGCAGCGTGAACTCGACGGTGACGATCTCGTGATCGCCGCGCGCCTGCGTCATGCCGCGCGCCACGCTCGCTCCTGCCACCGTGACCGCGGCGCCGCTCGTGACGCGGGCGAGGAACACCCGCCGCGACATCGACTCCGGTGGCGACTCGCGACGAAGCGCCTTGCGGCTCGCCCACGCGACGCCGCGCGAGACGTGGATCGCGACGCTGACGACAAACATCAGGCCGACGAGCGCCATCCAGGGCATCGAGATCCACGACAGCGCGCTCGCGATCGACGGCGACCACAGCCGGCCCGTCGTCGTGATCGGGATCGACAGCCACATGAGGAGCATCGCGAGCGACAGCCCGATGTGCCACCGGCGCGCCAGGTGCGCGTTCTTGACGAGGCGCCACCACACGTAGAGATGGAGCGACCCCGAGAAGGCGGCACCGAGGAGAATCTTCAGGAACACGTCCGCCCAGCGTAGCAGGACGATCCATCAGTGTCGCTCGACGACCGCGGGCATCCCACCGCGCGGACGGAGCGTGACGAGCGGCTCGGGCACGACGTGCTCGCTGAGCATCCGCAGGCTCGCGTGCTGGACCATCGTCGCCAGCGCGAGCTGTGCCTCGAGCAGCGCGAAGTGCGAGCCAATGCACACGCGAGGTCCCGCACCGAACGGCAGGTACTGCGTGCGCGGGCGCGCCTTCTTCGCGTCGGGCAGCATGCGCTCGGGCGCGAACGACTTCGCCGACCGGTAGTAGTCCTCGCGCATGTGAATGCCGCGGATGTTGAGAAGCACGAGCGAGCCCTTGGGCAGGCGGTGACCGCCGAGCGTGATGTCCTCGAGTGCCTCGCGGCCGGTGATATAGGCGGGCGGATGCAGGCGCATCGCCTCGTCGATCACCGCCGCGTTCCACGGCAGCTTCGGTAGATCGTCGGTCGTGACCGAGCGCTGGCCGAACGGCGCGAGCTCCTCGCGCAGGCGCGCGAGCGCGGCGGGATTGCGCGCGAGCTCGAACCAGGTCCACGTCAGCGCGTTGGCGGTCGTCTCGTGGCCGGCGAGCAGGAGCGTCATCACCTCGTCGCGGATCTCGCGATCGGTGAGGCCGGTGCCGTCCTCCTCGTCGCGCGCGAGCAAGAGGATCGACAGGACGTCGCCCTTGTCGGTACCGCGCGCGCGGCCCTCGGCGATCAGCCGATACACGACGTCGTCGAGCAGCTTCACTGCCTTGCGCATCTGACGATTACGCGGCAGTGGCCACTCGAACGGGACCTGGAGAGGCGAGGTGAGCGTCGCCTGGTGTGCGCGCATGCCGAGCTCGAGTCCCTCGGCGACCGCCGTCGCATCGCGGCGGACGTCGGCGCCGAACATCGTCTTGCCCGCGATCGCGAGCGTCATCTCCATCATCTCGTGCGCGAGATCGATCCGCGCGCCGTTGCGCCAGCCGGTGAGCTGACGCTTCGTCTCGTCGACCATCACCTCGCCGTAGGCGGCGAGTCGCTTCGGCGCGAACGCAGGTGCGAGCAGCTTGCGATGGCGCTTGTGCGTCGCGCCTTCGGAGGTCAGGAGGCCATCGCCGAGCATCGGCCGGAGGAACTGCAGCGCGCGCGACTTCTTGTACTTGTCGGCGTGGACGACGAACACCTCGTGCGCGAGCTCGGCATCGGTGACGACGTACAGCGGGATGTGCGCGAGATGCAGGCGCGCGATCGGCCCGACCTTTGCGGCATTGTCCTGGAGCGAGAGGCGATCGCGGCGGAAGTCGAGCAGGTTGCCGATGAACGGCAGTCCTCGCACGGCGGGGACGGAGTTGACGCCGGGAGAGAAAGCGCTGGTCAGCGTGGCCATCGTCTGCCTAAAATGCGAGTAATCGCTCACATTGTCTACTCGCGTTCGAGACGCGAGCTCAGGAGTCGCCGATGCAGCGCCAAGTCCGGACCACGCCACGAAAACGCCCGCGCCAGGCGCGCAGCAAGGCGACCGTCGACACCATCCTCGAGGCGACCACTCGGGTTTTGGTGAAGCAGGGTTTCGACAGCCTTTCCACGAACGCGGTCGCGGCCGCGGCGGGAGTCTCGATCGGCTCGCTCTACCAGTACTTCCCGAACAAGGAGGCGCTCGTCTCGGCGCTGATCGATCGCCACATGGAGCAGATGAACACGTCGATCCTCGCGGAGCTGACGCGCGTCGCGAAGCTGCCGATCGCGGAGGCGGCGCGCGCGGTGATCGAGCTGACGATCAAAGCGCACGCGATCGATCCCGAGCTGCATCGCGTGCTCACCGAGCAGGTGCCGCGCATCGGCAAGCTTGCTCGCCTGCGCGAGCTCGACGAGATCTGTCACCGCATGATCGCGGGCCTGCTCGCCGCGCGCAAAGACGAGCTCGCGATCCGCGATCCGGATCTTGCCGCCTTCATCCTTGTCTCGACGATCGAGTCGATCGTGCATCGCGCGGCGCTGCTCTATCCGAGTCGCCTACGTGATCCGCGCCTCGTCGATGAGGCCACCGTGCTCGTCACGCGTTATCTGGGCATCGCAGAGAATTGAGCTATCGTCCGCCGCATGAAGCGGCTTGCTCTCCTCCTCGTGCTCGCGGCGTGTCCTCAGAAGAACGCGAGTAACCCGCAACCGCAGGCAGCCGGTGCTGGCTGCCCGCCGGCGAGCGGTGTCTACGTCGCGTCGTATGCATCGACGGGGCAGGGCCAGGGCCACTGGGTCGTGCCGCTTCATTCGAAGGCGGGCGCGGGTGCGCAGCTCGTCGACTACGCACAGATCGATCCGTCCGTCGCGAGCGCCGCGGGCGTCCCGCCGGCTCCGCAGGGCACGCTCTGGCTCGCGACCGCGAATGGTGCGCACTGCAAGGCGAAGGTCGGCGCGTTCTACTCGGCGAAGATCGAGGGCCCGCCGCAGAGCGTGTCGTACGGCGTCGAGCTCGAGGGCTGTGCCGCGCCGGCCAACCCCGACGAGGCCGGTGGCATCGTGCTGGTCTCCGATCAGGTGCCGACCGGCTGTCACTTCGAGCAGCCGCAACCGATCGCGGCGCGCGTCGGCGAGCTGGACGCGCAGAAGCAGTGGCAACGGCCGACCAAGGAGACGCCGCTGCCGCCCGAGATTGCCGCCGCAATCCCGGAGCACACGTGCAACGCGCCCGACTGCGAGAAGCTGTACGCGTTCGGTGCGGTGAAGGTCGATGGCAAGCCCGTCGCGTGGAGCGGCGCCGTCAACTGGCTGCAGATCGGCGCGCCCGCCGATCGGTGCAACTGGAAGGCGGAGCGGTTCAGCGGCTTCTTCGTGCCGTCGCAGGGCGGGGCGGTCAAGGTCACCGAGGGCCAGGACCACCCACTCGTGCTGTCGGCCGCGCTCGTCGACAGCGGCGGCGCGAAGGTGCTGCTCGCCGAGGGCCCGGGCGAGTACGCGACGTACGATCTCACCGCGGACGGCGCGAAGCTCGGCCACCAGGTGAGGTGGATGATCGCGCCGAACGAGGCGTGGGACGCGGTCGACAGCCTCGCGCCGCCCTGCGAGCCGGCTCAGCCCTGACGCATCTTCTCGATCAGCGTGTCGACGTTGACCGGCTTGGCCTCGACGTGATCGAAGCCCTCGGCGAGCGCGTGCGCGTGCAGCTGCGCCGGTAGGCGCGTCAGCGCGATCACCCGGACCTCGCCATCGATCGCGCTGCGCAGTGCGCGTGCGAACTGATAGCCGCGCGCGTCGGGCAGGATCAGCTCGGTCAGCACGACATCGGGCGGGCTCTTCGTGGCGAGGTCGAGTCCGAGCCGGGCGGTTCGCGCGGTGTCCACCGTCCAGCCGCGCTCGCGTAATGCGCTCGCAAGCGCACCGCGGTGATCATCGTTGTCGTCGATGAGAAGGACCCTGCCGATGGCCGTCATAGGAACGAGACGTAGCCGCTCTCGCGGAACCACTTCCCCATCGTGCTGAAAGCCGCCTTCGCGGCGCGGACCAGGCGCTCGCCGGCGAGTGGCCGCCGCGAGATG
Organism: Kofleriaceae bacterium; assembly: GCA_013368795.1. Lineage (GTDB taxonomy): Bacteria > Myxococcota_A > Polyangia > Haliangiales > Haliangiaceae > JABFXX01. Next base: position 34,298 of record JABFXX010000591.1, on the reverse strand, counting down.
TGATCCAGGAGCATGCCGAGCGACTGCCAGCGTGCGGCCGCGACACCGTCGTACGCGGAGAGATAGGCGAGCGCGTTGGCCGAGTGGGGCACGCGCGCCACGATGTTGCGCTTGATCGCGGAGTGCAGCTGCGTCGGACGTTCGGCGACGTACTTCCAGCCGAGCGCCTCGATCGGATCGTCGAACGAGGTGATGTCGGCCTGCGGGAGCGCGGTCATCCGGCCGGGAGTGACGCCGAGCGCCAGGAGGTCCTGGGCGAGCAGGCCCGAGCGCGTGCGGTCGAGTCGGTCGGCGAGAACGAGGTTCGGCGTCGTGACCAGCGCACTTTCGAGCGCGGCTTCGAAGCCGTACACCCTGACGAGCTGTGAGCGGTACTGCTCCCGCGTGACGCCTGACGCCATCAAGTCGAGCCAGTAACCGTCGACACCCGCATGAAGATCACGCGTTGCGACGTCGAGCTGGGTCAACATCGAGGACATGGCGAGGTTGTCGTCGCGACAGTGCAAACCCTGTGCAACGGTTACCCCACCACTATCCGAAGGTTCGTCTAGCTAAGAGCGTGCGCGGGCGCGCGTAGGACCAATCTGCACGTGCGCCCACGCGCGGTACCCGATGCGGCTAGTCGGTCTCGCGCTCGTGCGCCCCTCGAGCGGCCTCGAGCAGACGTGGATCCACCAGATCCGGACTGAGCACCACCTTGCCATAGTGCACGGCCTTCACTTCCGGCCCGTGCACGACGAAGTCGCCAGCCGCCTCGATGTAGACGACGAGATGATCGCGCTCCACCTTGCGGACCGCGCCGATCTCTTCTCCACCTTCTTCGAGGAAGACGTGGTCGCCAACGTTCACGGTGAAGTTTTGAGTCATGAACTTCCTCCGAGCGGAGTCTACCGCGCGATCCAAGAGTGCAAACGCGCGGGTTCGAATGCGTACGCATCTCCTGGGCGCGCGCTGCGCGAACGTATTCCGAGTTTCTCGTCGGTAGCGCGGCACATGCCTCGCACGAGTCATCGATCATCGTGACGCCGCTACACAAGCTGTATTCGAAGTTACTTCGCGAGCTCGCACAGTCCGAACACTCGGCGGTTGTTCACCCTCGTCGCGAAGCACGTCGACTGGGCGATACGCCACCGGCACATGCGCTCCGTGCAGTCAGCGCGCACGCTGCGTCGATGAGGCCGCGTCTCGTCGCGCTCCTCGGCAAGCGACAACCGATCGGTCGCGTCGCCGGACATAGCGTGGGCGAGGCGTTCTCCACGCTACGGCACTTCGTGTTCGATCGAATGGTCGACGCGGAGCGCTCGTATCGCGGCACGCTGCTCGGATTTCACCACGGCATCGGCGTCGCGAGATTGCTTCGCGACGTCGCCGCACGGTTCGAAGACGAGCACATGGTGAACTTCTGCGACGACCTGCTCGCCGACCGCGTGCCGCTCGTCGATGTTGCGGAGCGCCAGCTGCGGTGGTTTGCGGATGCGCCGGCCAAGGCGATCGCATTGGGCCTGCGCCTCGCGGTTGCCGCGCCGCACGAGTGATACGTTCGAGGCATGAGCGCGACAGCGTTCGGTGTGCTGGTGCTGGTCAGCTTCGTGGTGCCGGTGCCGATCCTCGCGTGGCTCGATCGCCCGAGGAGGCGCTGATGTACGCGGGACACTTCGCCGCCGGGCTGGCGATGAAGGCGACCGCGCCGCGCACCCCGACGTGGCCGCTGCTGCTCGGCGTCGGCTTTCTCGACGTGCTGTTCGGCGTGTTCGTCGTCGCGGGCGTCGAGCACGTACGCCTGACGCCGGGGCACGCGCCCGGGTTCTCGCTCGACTTCATCGACTGGTCTCACTCGCTCGTGATGTCGGCGGTGTGGGGCGTCGTCTACGCGCTCGCATTCGTGCGGCGAGGTGCGGCGGTCGCGGCCTGGTGCTGGGCGGCCGTGTTCTCCCACTTCGTGCTCGACCTGTTGATGCACCCCGGCGATCTCGCGGTGTCGCCGCACTCGGAGGCCCACGTCGGGCTCGGCCTGTGGACGCGGTGGCCGACCGGCTGGTGGTACTTCGAGCTCGCGTTCGTCGCGCTATGCGGTGCGTACTACATCGTACGCGCGCGCCGAGATGGCACGTTTGGCGGTCACGCGTGGTGGGTGGTCGGCATCGTCCTCGCGCTCCACGTGACGAATTCGCCCTGGCTGTCCCCCACGGGTTGATATCGTCGGCGCATGCTGGGGGATGCACCCGCGCCCAGAACGCTGATCACGTCGCGCCTCGCCTTGCAGGGCCAGGCGCACGACGAGGAGTCGCGCGCGTTCTTGCAGTCGCGCCTGACGGTCCTCTCGAAGCTCATGTTCTGGAGCTTCGTCGTGCTGCTCGGCGGCATGGTCGCGCTGTATCGCCAGTACCCGAGCATCGAGCCGGGCGATAACGATTCGATCTACGCGATCGGTGCGGCAGGCGTGCTCGTGCTCGCGATCATCTGGCGCGGGTTCCTCGTCCGCCGCCAGCTGCGCCTCGAAGCGCTGATCGCGATCGATCTGTTCTACGCGACCGCGACCGGCTCGATCTTCGGCGCGGCGTCGTACCTCGCGTGGGAGCTGCGCTCGTCGGCGTTCGCGAATCTACTGTGGTCGTGCTTCATGGTGTTCCTGCGCTGCATCGTCGTGCCGAGCACGGGCTTTCGCACGGCGATCGCGGGCGCGCTGACGTTCGTGCCGATCCTGGTCGCCGCGGTCGGCCTCGCGCTGACGACGACGCAGGAGTTGCCGCCGCTCGCGTACGTGTCGAGTGCGGCGATCATCTCGAGCGTCGTCGTGCTGCTCGCGACGATCGGCTCGCGGATCCTCTACGGGTTGCGCAAGCAGGTGAGCGCGGCGATGCGGCTCGGCCAGTACACGATCGATCGCAAGATCGGCGAGGGCGGCAACGGCACCGTCTATCGCGCGCACCACGCGATGCTGCGGCGGCCGACGGCGATCAAGCTGATCCAGCCCGACAAGGCCGGCGCCGAGAACGTCGACCGGTTCGAGCGCGAGGTCCAGCACATGAGTCAGCTGACGCACTGGAACAACGTCGCGGTCTACGACTATGGCCGCAGCCCCGAGGGCTACTTCTACTACGCGATGGAGTATCTCGACGGCATCGACCTCGAGAACCTCGTCGTCGACTTCGGACCGCAGCCGGCCGACCGCGTCGTCGAGATCCTCGTCCAGGTGTGCTCGGCGCTCAGCGAGGCACACCGGCGCGGCATCATCCATCGCGATATCAAGCCGGCGAACATCCTCCTGTGCGAGCGCGGCGACGTCCCCGATGTCGCGAAGGTCGTCGACTACGGCCTCGCGAAGGTCGTCGACTCGCGCGTCGGCGACACGTCGCGCAGCATCCTCGGCACGCCGGCGTACATCTCGCCGGAGGCGGTGACGGATCCGACGACGATGTCTCCGGCGGCGGATCTCTACGCGCTCGGCGCGGTCGGCTACTTCCTGCTCACCGGGCGGCGCGTGTTCGAGGCGAAGACGAACGTCGACCTGTGCGTGCAGCACGTGACCGCGACGCCGAAGCCGCCGTCGACGGTGACGACGCGCAAGATTCCGCCGGCGCTCGAGGAGGCGATCCTCCGGTGTCTCGCGAAGAAGCCGGCCGATCGACCCGAGAGTGCGGCGGTACTCGCGACGCTCCTGCGCGCGGCCGCGACCGGCACCGGCTGGAGCGAGGACGATGCGCGGCGCTGGTGGGCCGACTTTCGCCGTCAGGATCGTCCACTCGGTCCGGGCGCGTCGACGCAGACGATCACGGTCGACATCGAAGCGCGTCTCGAGGATCCGTACGAGCGGCCATCGCGCCCCGAGCTCAACTAGATCGCGTCGAGGATCTCTTTGCGCTTCTTCTGGTACTCGGCCTCGGTGATCGCGCCGGACGAGCGAAGCTGGTCGAGCTTGCGCAGGCGGTCGGCGGTCTCGTTCGACGGAGGCGGCGTCGCCGACGCGGGCTGGGCGATCGGCTGCGGCTGAGGCTGCTGAGCGACATCGCCGGGCAGGCCGCAGCCCGTCGCCTCGACGAGCTCCTGCTGCACCCACGCGCGCTTGGACTGCGTCGGCGCGGGCTTGGGACCCTTCGGCAGCGCGCCGAACGAGTAGGCCGCGATGCCGATGCCGCCGCCGACCATGAGGCCACCGATCGCGTAGAGCGGCGCGCCCGACGCCGGCTCCTTGTAGTACGGATCGCCGGGCTGGAACACGGAGTCATCGCTCGATCGGATCAGGCCGGCGACCACGAAGCCGAGGCCGACGAAGCCGAGCGCGACCGATGCAGCGACGTCGCCGGTGCGGCCGGTTTCGACCGGCTGGAATTCGATCGGCTGCTCGTACGTGATCTCGGCCTGCTGCACGCAGTGAGTGCGCGACAGGCTGTCGGTGGCGCCTTCGAGTCCGGCGATCGCGACGCCGCCGCCGCGCGCGCCGGCAAAACCGGCCGACAGCGACGACGACTTCGTCGTCGCGAGCGACGGTGAGCCGAGCAGGCGCCGTTCGACCTCGTACTTCGGTCCGTAGACGGCAGTTGTGCCCCACTTGGTACAGCCAGACAGCAGTGCGGCGGTGACGAGAATCGAGCTTGAAATCCGCATTAGGGGCCCTATGACGCAGAGCCCCTCCAATCGATTTCACGATTTGTGTTGCGTAGTGTGAATCGGCGCGCTCGCTATCGGTGGAATGTTCCGCCGACGCTGAACGTGCTGACCGTCGAGCTGCCGACCTCTGCGGCCGCGCGGACGAAGATGCCGCACCAGCTCTTCTCCAAGCGCGCGAAGTCGTAGGCGAGCTCGGCGCCGAGGCCGAGCGCGGACTCGGTCTCGGTCGTGCCTTCGGCGGGCAGCGACAGACGCTGGTAGTGCAGGCCCGCCATCACGGTCGCGCTCAGGCCACCGTCGCGGCCATAGCGGTAGTAGCCGAGTAGATCGATCGGAACGAGCATCGCATCGGCGAGCGCCTCGGGAACGGTGAGTAGACCGATGCCGGCATGGAACCCGGCCTGGCCGCCACCGCGCAGGCGACCGCCGAACCGGATCGCGAGATCGAACCCGGTCGCCTGGGTCTCCTCCGGCCGGTCGATCAGGAGCCCCGAGGTCATGATGCCGAGCTGGAGGCCGATCACGCGGCCCGTGTCCCTGCGCGGCATCGTGATCGGGTCGGCGAGCTCGGTCGGCGACTCCGAGCGGGTCGTGCGCGTGCCGGGCGCGGAGACGTCGTCCGGCGAATCGACGGAGGTGGCGACTGCGATCGGTGCCGGCTTGCGCCCGAGTACCGCGAACGCGCTCGTGACATCGGTGGCCGGGCCTCGCATCGCGACGACGGCACCGTCGAGCGAGAGCTCGGCGAGCGCGGCGCTCATCTGATCGATCGTGAGCTTGCCGACGTCGGCGGCGGTCCCGAGGTCGGTCATCGGCGCGCGGCCCATCTCGATGTCGCGCTCGACCTGCTGGGCGAGGAGGGCGGCGCTGCCGGTCACCGAGGTGAGGCGCGTCATCACGCGGCTCCGCGCGAGCACGAACGCACGTGCTGCGACGTCCTTGTCGGATTGCAGCGCGTGGATGCGATCGCGCAGCAGCTCGAGTGCCGACGATGCACGCGAGGCGTCGATCGAGCCGGCGATGAAGTAGTTCAGCGAGAGGCGCTGCTCGGCGAGCTGGGCGCTGAGGTCGTACGTCGCGCCGAGCTGGTGGCGAACGTCGCCGGCGATCTCGGACAGCATCTCCGCGGCGACGAGCTGCGCGGCACGCGAGCTCGACTTCGCAGGCATCGCGACGCGGAGCTGGACCTGGCCGAGATCCTCGAGCTTCGCGATCGAAGCAGGCGCGAGCGTCGAGCGAGGTGAGCTCCGGCGGTGCGCGTGGCCGGTCCAGTCGGCGAACAGGTAGTCGATCCAGCGGTCGGCGAGCTCCGCGTCGAACTGTCCCGCGATCACGAGCGTCGCGTTGTCGGGCGTGTAGTACGCCGCGCGAAACCGTGCCGCGTCGTCGACCGTCAGCGTCTTGCTGCCGTGGCGAGCGAGCCCCGCGTGGGCATAGGGATGCGACGCGCCGAACACCGCCGTGCGCCAGGCGTCCGTGAACGGGCCGTCGTCGTCGAGCTTCTTGCGCTGTCGGCGCTGGGCATCGACCGCGTCATCGACGCTCTCGTCATACGTGCCCTCGCGGACCCAGCGGCGCAGACCGGCGAGCAAGAAGTCGAGGTTCATGTCGACGCCGTGCGCGGCAAACGTCGTGCGATCGAGCCCGACGTCGACGAGCTTGGTGCCGCCGACCGCCGCGAACAGCATGAGGTCCTTGAGGTAGCGCATGTCCCACGACAGCGAGCTCGCCGCGACCTGCGCGACGCCGCGCTTGTCGGCCGGCTCGTCGGCAGTGCCGACACCGAACACGAGCCGCATCTCCACCGTCGGCACGCTGGTCGACGGCAGCAGCACGACGCGCAGACCGTTCGGCAGCGTGCGCGTCTTCATCGCGACCGCGTGCTGCGCGACCGCGCTTGCGGCGTGGTGCGCCTCGGCGACGTCGGGCGTGCGCCGGCGTTGACCGAGATCGTGGATCGCCGCGGTCAGCGCGACCTTGGAGCCGCGCTTCTTGCCCTCCGTCGCGTCGAGGACGACCACCTTCGCGCTCTGCAGCGTCAGGTATGTGCGCGCGAGCGCCGCGGCCTCGTACGCGTCCATGTCGCGCAGCCCGGCGATCTCGTCCTGGAATACCGTGCGCGGATCGCCGCCGGCGAGCGTGTAGCTCGCGAGCCGAGTGTCGCGATCGCCGCCATCCTCGAGCGCCGCGTAGAGCTGATAGATCGCGCTCTGCTGGATCCGGTCGAATGCGAGCTCGCCGAACGACGCTTCGTCTGTCTGGTCGAGCCCGCCGGCCAGCCGTGCGACGCCGCGCTCCATGCCGTCCCGTGCGTGCTGAAACGTCTCGTTCGCCGCGGGGAAGATGACGAGCCCGACCATCGGCGAGCGCGTGTCACCGAGATCGATCGGCGTCACCGAGCCTGCGATCTCGTTGTCGATCAGCGTCGCCATCGCGACGACGAACGCGCGGATCTTCGCGCGCAGGCGTGCGTCGCTCGGGACGGGCCAGGCGACGAGCAGCGCATCGTCGTCGATCTCGACCGGCGCCGACACGAACCAGGGCTGGAACGGCACCTGGTAAATCGGCACGGGCGCGACGACTGCACGCTTCGGAACCTGCGCGACGTACTTGCCGAAGATCGTCTTCTCCTGCGCGGGCGTGATCTTTCCCGACACGACCAGCACCGCGTTGTTTGGCGCGTAGTGCGCATCGGCGAACGCGCAGGCCTGGTCGCGCGTGATCGCGGCAACCGAGTCGACGGTGCCGCCGACATTGCGGCGATACGGATGGCCCACCGGGTAGAGTGCCTGCGCGATCGAGCCGAGGATCTCGGTCGCCTGGTCGCGCAGTGTCAGCTCGTTGACGACGACCTCGCGCTCGCGCGCGAACGTCGAGTCGGTGATCGACCCGCAGCGCAGCTGGACGCGAGCGGCCTCGAGCGACAGCAGGTCCTCGAGATGCTCGCCGCTCGCTCGCGCGACATAGGTCGTCGCGTCGTGGGTCGTCGTCGCGTTGTAGAACGTCGCGACGTCCTCGAACCTCGCCAGCAGCGACTCGCCGTCGAGCACCTGCTCGTACATGAGGTGCTCGACCAGGTGAGCCATGCCCGGATGGTCGGCCGGATCATCCACCGAGCCGACCTGGTAGCGCATGGTCACCTGGACTGCGGGCGCGTCTGGATCGTTCACGAGCACGACGCGCAGACCGTTCGCGAGCAGGTAACTGCTGATCGCGAGCCCGAGGTTCGCCTGGCGAGGTGGCGACGCCGGGACGCGCGGGGCCGCCAGGCATCCGCAGAGGAGCAACCCGGCGATCGACAGCGCTCTCACCGGGGCAGTATCGCGACCCGGCGAGAGCGATTCAATCGCTACAGGCGACCGGTCAGCGCGAGCACGATCAGGATCACGACGATCAATGCGGCCGGGGAGAGGCCAGCAGCGCCGAAGCGTCCATATCCAAGACCGCCACCGAGGAGAGCCAGAAGAAGTAGGACGATGAGTAGGGTGATCATGTCCCTTGGTAGTGCAAAGGTACTGCCAGCACGAAGAGGCACCTGATTCGCGACGTTTCCGTCGAGCGGTGCATCGGCGCACGTTCACCCGAGCCATGATCGCCACGATCGGAAACGTGGCGGCCGTCGGTGTCGCGCTGCGGCCCGGTGTGCTGAGTCAGAGCGGGCTCGCCAGCTGGAACAGCGCGAACATGAGCGTCGCGCCGCCAGCAGCGAGCGTCTCGTAGAGGGCCCGGTCGCCTTCCACGGTGAGGCGGATGGAGTCGTGGCGATCGAGCTCGGCGTACGCGTGACACGCGCGCAGGAGATTTCCCGCGAGATCGGGTCGCAGCGTCTTGAACGGGTAGGCGCCCGGGAAGCTCGTGTCGAACGCCGCAAACGCGACCGGTCCGCCGCCATCGGGCGCGTGTACCGCGACGAGCACCGTCGTGTCCGAGCGCGCGCGCAACACGGGCACTCGTGCGGCCTCGAGACCGAAGCGCGCGGCGACCTCGGCATCGTCGTCGGGGCGGACGACCGTCTCGGCGAGTCCGGGGTCGAATGGCAGCGCGAGCGCATCGCGCCACGAGATCGACATTGCCCAGCTCTCCTTGTCGGTGACAAAGCCGCAGCGCTCGTAGAGCCGGATCGCGGGCGCGTTGTCGGCCTTCACGTTGCGGTACCAGCGCGTGCAGCCGGCGGCCTTGGCGAGCTCGCGGATGCGCTCGAGCAGGAGCTGGCCGACGCGCCGGCCTCGCCACGCGGGATCGACGGAGACGTTCGGGATGTGCGCGGTGGTGCCGTACGTGCGCCAGGTCGCGTAGCCGACGACGGTGGCACCGTCGTGCGCGACGATCATTTCGGGCATCAGCTTCGCGACGTAGTAGTCGCGATCGGGAACTGGGTCGGGGATTCCGAGCTCGCCGAATAGCTTCACGAACGCGCCGTAGTCCGCGCTTACCGCACCTCTCGTCCCGAGCGTCATCGTGTCTCCTCCTCAGCGCTTCTTCTTGCGAGCGAGCCTCGCCTCGAAACCATCGAGGATCGCCTCGAGGCCGACGTCGAAGCGATGCTCGTCGTCCATCCACTTCGCGATCCGCTGGAACGCGTCGATGGGTTCGTCGTCGCCGATGAGCGCCTCGATCAGCGGGAACTCTCCGGTCGCGAGCTGCGCGTTCGTGAACTTCGTGATCGAACGCGCGGCGCGAGGATCGGCGATCGTGGAGGCGAGCGATTCAGACATTCGCAGGGAGTAGCCGAACACGAAATCGTCGACGATGGCGAGGATCTCCATCTTGCCGTGGTGGTCGAGGCCCAGGCTCTCGACCGCACGCATGGATTGCTCCATGTGCCGCATCCCGTTCGGACCGATCCCGTAGCCCGTCATCTGGAACGACCACGGATGGCGGATGAACGCATCGCGGCTGGCGCGAGCGACCGCCGTGATGGCAGCGCGCCAATCCTTGGGCATCGAATCGGGGGGAACGAGGGTCTCGGCCATGAGCGCGTCGTCCATCAGCGCGAGGAGATCGTCTTTCGTGCGGACATAGTAATAGAGGGTCATCGTGCCGACGCCGAGCTCGTCGGCGATCCGGCGCATCGAGACCGCCTCGATGCCTTCGGAGTCCGCGATGGCGAATGCTGCCTGTGCGATCTGCTCCCGGGTGACTTTGGTCCGGCGCGTGCCCGGCTCGGGCTCCGTCCAGATCGGCGCGGAGACTCGCTTCTTGTCCCCTCCGCGATTCGGTCTTGCCATTTCGTACAGTGTACGTTAATCGTGTTCGTATGGTGTACGAAGATAGTGTACGGCGTACGAACAGTACGGCCGGCGTTCGCGTCGATGGCCTCGGCAAGCAGTTCGGCGAGCTGTGGGCGCTCCGCGACGTCAGCTTCGAGGTGCCGGCGGGGACCGTACTGGGCTTGCTAGGCCACAACGGTGCCGGCAAGACGACCGCGCTCAGGATCCTGACGACTCTCGCGCGGCCGACGGAAGGGAGTGCGCAGGTCGCCGGCCATGACGTCGTCGGCGACGCGGCCTCGGTGCGGAAGCGGATCGGGGTCGCGGGGCAAGCGGCGACCGTCGACGGCCTGATGACCGCGCGCGCGAACCTCGAGATGGTCGGGCGCCTCTACCAGCTGCCGCGCACCGAGGCGCGCCGGCGTGCAGGCGAGCTACTCGAGAAGGTCGGCCTGACCGACACCGGGACGAAGCTCGTGAAGTCATTCTCCGGCGGCATGCGGCGCCGGCTCGACCTCGCCGCCGCGCTCGTCGCATCGCCGCCGGTCGTGTTCCTGGACGAGCCGACGACCGGGCTCGACCCACGCAGCCGCAACGAGCTGTGGGAGCTCCTGCGCTCGCACGTACGCGACGGCGCGACGCTCGTGCTCACGACGCAGTATCTCGAGGAGGCCGACCGCCTCGCCGACGACATCGTCGTTCTCGACAAGGGGCGGATCGCCGCGCACGGTACGCCGGCGCAACTCAAGCAGCGGCTCGGCGGCGAGCGCATCGTCGTCACCGTCACGGAGCCGAGCATGCTCGAGCGTGCGCGCGACGCGCTGTCGGCATTCGTCGCCGCGCTGCCTTCGCTCGATGCGGAGGCTCGTCAGGTCACCGCGCCGATGCGGAGCGATGCGCGACTCGTCGAGATCGTGCGCGCGCTCGATGCCGCGGGTGTCGATGTCGTCGACGTCCAGCGTCGCGAGGTCACGCTCGACGACGTCTTTCTCACGATCACCGGTTCCGAGCCCACCACGAAGGCGGCAGCATGAGTGTCCTCTCCGACAGTTTGGTCCTGGCCAGGCGCAACCTCGAGCACGTTCGTCAGATTCCCGAGAAGCTGCTCGACGTCACGCTCCAGCCGATCATGTTCGTGCTGCTGTTCACGTACGTGTTCGGCGGCGTGATCGCGATCCCGGACGGCAGCTATCGCGAGTACCTGCTCGGCGGCATCCTGATCCAGTCGCTCTCGTTCGGCATCATGGGTCCGGCGACCTCGATCGCGACGGATCTCCAGGAGGGTGTCGTCGATCGGTTCCGCACGTTGCCGATGGCACGGGCCGCGTACCTGAATGGCCACATCCTCGCCGAGCTCGGCGCCGCCATGATCGGCGTCGTCGTGGTCGCGACCTCCGGCCTCATCGTCGGGTGGCGAATCCACACCGACCTGCCGCACGCGCTCGCCGGTTTCGGTCTCGTCGTGCTGTTCGCAGCGGCGATGCAATGGACAGGTACGCTGCTCGGGCTCCTCGTCCGCTCTCCCGATGCCGCGCAGGGCGTCGTGTTCATGACGATGTTCCCGATGACGTTCCTCGCGTCGACGTTTGTTCCGCTCGGCGGCCTGTCTCCGGTCCTGCGCACGATCGCGGCGTGGAATCCGATCTCGACGCTCGCCGCAGCGCTGCGCGAGCTGTTCGGCAACCCGACGGCGATGCCGGCAGACGCGCCATGGCCGCTGCAGCACGCGGTCGCGGTCGCGGTGGTGTCGTGCATCGCGATCCTCGCAATCACGATCCCGCTCGCGCTGCGCCGGTTCAGGATCCGCACCACCGGCTAGCGATCGGGTTTCAGCAGCGACGCGAGGCCTGCGATGGCCGCGCCGATGCCGATTGCGAGCAGGACGTGCGCGCCGAGCGCCAGGTGGAGCTGCACGCGTTGCAGGATCGGCTCCTCTTCCTTGCCGTAGGCGAGGCCGTAGCGCAGGCCGACGTAGGCGGCGATCGAGGCGAGGCCGAACAGGAGCGCTGCGCCGCCGAGCGCGCGCCCGAGCTTCTTGCGGAACATCGCGTACACGCCGATCAGGAGGAGCAGCGCCGCCGGGATGTAGGCGAGCGCGGCGTGCTTCGAGGCATCGAGCACGAGCTTGATGTCGTCGCGCGTCGATCGGATGTCGGCGGGAATCTTCAGCTCGACGAGCAGCGGGATCTTCGCGTCGACCACCTTGTGGGTGCGCGACAGGCCGAACGACAGCTCGTACGCACTGACCGCGATGTGGAGCTTACCGCGGCCGACCTCCATCAGAGGCTGGAACATGCCGAGCACGCCGACGATGCCTGCGATCAGAACGATGTAGCGGTTGTTGCTCGGCGGTGCCGCGGGCTTCCCAGGTGCCGTCGCTGCCATGTCGGCGCAGCGTATCATTCACTCGCGGCGACTGAGCATCCACGCGACGTACAGCAGCAGCAGTGCCGCGATGCCGAGGCAGGTCGTGCGCGCGCGCCGGAGGAGCTCGCGCTCGGGCGTGTGCGCGATCTCGATCACAGGCGGCGTCGTCGCGGCCGCAACGAACTTTCGCGCGCGGGCGGCGACCTTTTGCTCGATCGGTACCAGGTCGACGAGCGCCGACACGACGACGGCGCCGGCGAGCTTCGTGTCGTGGTTCGCGATCGGCGCGCTCGCCTCGACGAGGAGCCCACGCGACGTGCGGAGGATACGCGCGTCATCGATGCCCGAGAGCGGCGCTGCCGTTCGAGGCGCGCGCGAGAGCGACGCGAGCTTGCCGGCGGTGGCCTGGAACACCTCGATCGTCTCGTTCGCGGTCGGCTCGAGGATGCGCTCCGAGCGCAGCACGTCGTCGACGGTGGCCGCGTCTGCCTCGATCGCGGCGCGGAGCATCGGTGTCCTCGCGATCGAATCTGCGCGCAATCGCGTCGTCCGGAGCTGCGCGCCGACGAGCGCGTTCAGCTGCTCGGTCTCGGCATCGATCTCCAGCACTGGCGGAGGCTCGGCACGCCGCGTGTCGGGTGCACGGACATCGAGCGCGTGCAGCACGCCACCGACCGAGCCTGCGACGAACATGGCGAGCACCCACGGGGCGAGTGACGATGGCCGAGCGACTGGCGGTGGCGTTACGGGCTGGGACTGCTCGGTGCGCCGGCGCGTGCGGGTCGCGCGACGCTCGCGAACCGCCTCGAGCTGGAGCCGATCGATCCGCTCGACGACCTCGCGCATCGTCGGCGGCCTGGTCGCCGGATCCTTCGCGAGCAGCTCGAACACGAAGGCGTCGAGGTTCGCCGGGACCTCGAGGCGAGCGAGCGGCGGCGCCGGCTCGTGAATGATGCGATGGAACAGCACGCGCGGGTCGTCGCCCGCGAACGGCCGCCGCGCGGTCAGCATCTCGTAGAGGCAGACGCCGAGCGCATAGATGTCGGCGCGCTTGTCGACGAGATCCGGTGTCTCGATCTGCTCCGGCGCCATGAACTCCGGTGTCCCGATCGGTACGCCTGGCTGCGTCGACTCGGCGTCGACCTCCATGAACTTCGAGATGCCGAAGTCGATCACCGTGGCGTGATCGGCCGCGCCGTTCTTGTCGCCCAGGAAGATGTTGTCGTTCTTGAGATCGAGATGGACCATGCCGGCGTTGTGCGCGGCCTCGAGTGCGCTCGCGATCTGTCGCGCGATCGCGAGTGCACGTCGCGGTGGCATCCCGGAGACCCGATAGATCTCCTCGGTGAGCAGCGCGCCCTCGAGGTACTCGAACACGATGTACGGCGTGTGCTCGTCGAGGAACCCCATGTCGGTCGCCTCGACGATGTTCGGATGACCGAGCGTCCCGGCAGCGTGCGCCTCCTTCATGAAGCGCTTGATCATGTCGGTGTCGCGCGTGAGCTCGACGTGGAGGAACTTGATCGCCACGCGGCGCTTGAGCAGCAGATGCTCGGCGAGGAACACCGCGCCCATGCCGCCGACGTCGAGCAGCTCGATGATCCGGTAGCGGCCCTCGACGGTGTCGCCGGGGTGAACGGTTAGCGGGCGGGTAACGGGTTCTAGCGAGCGCACGCCGATGGGTGCTCGCTCAGCAGCGTTCGTGCCAGCCGTCCGCCGCCGACATCCCGTGGTCTGCCGAGGGCGGCTACTTCCGTTCACGCAGGGCTGGGGCCGTCGATCGTGCGCGTGCGCGCGGCTCGATCGTGCGTGGCTGCCTGCAACGCGCAGCTACTTGTGCCAGCGGCGGTGTGCCGTCTGGAGCGGCTTACCTTGATTGGCTTCCATCCGCGCGAGCTCATCGAGCTTCTGGCGATGCGCTGCGTTGTGCGCCTCGGTGACCCAGAACGAGCAGACGGCGACGAGCGCGAGCACGACCAGGACGAAGGCGCCGACCCCGACGCGCCAGAACATCAGGCCGATCGGCACGACTGCGAGGACGCCGAACACGACCGCGAGCCTCTTCTGGGTCCGCCGGGTCTCCTCGATGTAGTCGAGTAGCACTTCGCGCCGATCCACCTGCCAAGTCTGGCGCTCCTATCGGTCGCCGTCCACCGCGGTCTGATGTCGCGGATCGGGAGCATCAGGGCGCTTCGACCGCGCCAGCGGTGCACGGCTCCGGGCGCGGATTGCCGCGCTGATCGGTCGGCGGGCAGCCGGTCGCGATGCCCTTGGCCGGGCTACCGCTCGCCGGCACGAGCGTCTCCGTGTCGCCGCCGTTGTCTCCGAGGTCGCCGAGCATCGGATCCGCGACGACGGGACCGGTCGTGCACAGCGCACTGTTCGGCCACTGGAGATTGCCGCTGCCGTCGGTCCGCTTCGTCTCGCAGCTCGGCGTGTACATCGCGGTGTTGTTCGCGATCAGCGTATTCACGAGCGTGAGGCCTTCGCCGAAGATCGCTCCGGCGATCTGGTTCGCGGCCGTCGAGTGGTTGTTCGCGATCGTGCAGTTCTTCAGCGTGCCGGTCGGTGTGTTTCCTAGCCACATGCCGCCGCCGTTGCTGCCGAACGCGGTGTTCTCGGCGATCGTCACGTTCGTCATCTGTACGGAGCACGTGTTGATCCAGATGCCGCCGTTGTAGAAGGCCTCGTTGCGGGAGATCGTGCTCGCGGTGATCGTGATTGCGAGGCCCTGGAGGTAAAGACCACCGGCGTTACCGGAATCTCCGGACGGAGATACCTTGTTGTGATCGACGGTCGAGCGGTCCATCGCGAACGAGCCGCTGTTGTCGTTCGACACGCGGAAGAAGCCGCCGCCGATCGCGCCCGCGGTGTTGTCGCGGATCGTCACGCCGCACAGCGATGTCGCCTCGTCGCCGCCGTCCATGTAGAGCGCGCCGCCGCAGCCGCCGTTGCCCGGGTTGCCGTCGGTGCCGGTCGCCGCGTTGTTCGTGAACGTGCTGTTGATGACGGTCAGGTCGCCGTTGAGGCTGCCGACCGCGCCGCCGTCGCTCGCCGCGTTGTTCGTGAACGTGCTGCCGACGATGATCGTCTCGCCGCCGCCGAATCCGTAGATCGCGCCGCCGGCGACGTCCTGGCCGGTCGCGGGCGCGTGATTGTTCTCGAATGCGCAGTCCATCACCGTGAGGCTGCCGCCGTCGCGATAGATCGCGCCGCCGCCTTGCGCGGTGTCCTCGCCGGTCGCAGGGCTCTTGCCGTCGCGGAACGACAGGCGCTGTACGGTCAGGCGTGGCGTCCGCGTGTTGTAGTCCGAGTCGAGGTAGAGGATGCGCGACGCGCCGCCGCCGCTGAGCGTGACGGTGCCGCCGCCGTCGAGCACGGTCTCCTTCGTGACCGTGATCGGCGACGTCACGGTGATCGTCACCGGCGCGCTGCCGCAGTCGAAGACGATCGTGCCGCCACCGCTTGCGGCCTGCTGGAGTGCCGCTTGCGTGCAGCTGGCCGCGGTGCCGTCGCCGACCGTCGCCGTCGGGCTCGACACGTCGGCGAGAGGAGGGCGCTCGCAGAGCGCGACCGGTACCGCGGCATCGACGGTGCTGCCCGGCCCATCGGTGCCACCTCCGCCGCCGCCACACGCGACAAGGAACAGGAGTGCGAACGACGAACTACGCATCAGGTCCCCCTGCAGCGAGCATCTCACGCCGCGATGCCGGGCGCGACCGCGACATCTGTAGGCAAACGTGGTGTGCTCGCGAGCGATGTTGCGCTCTCTCGTCGTCCTTGCCGCGCTCGCCGGCTGCGCGCGCGCCCCCGTTTCAGCGAAGTCACCCGCGTCGTCGACGAAGACACCCGCCGCGATCGGCGAGACGTTCACGATCGAGTCGAGGATTCTCGGCGAGCGCCGCGTGATCAACGTCTACGTCCCGCCCGACTATGCGAAGTCGGACGAGCGCTTTCCGGTGCTGTACATGCCCGACGGCGGCCTCGGCGAGGACTTCCCGCATGTCGTCGGCTCGGTCGACGTGTCGATCAAGAACGCGGTGATCCGGCCGCTGATCGTCGTCGGCGTCGAGAACACCGAGCGGCGCCGCGATCTCGTCGCCGAGACGTCGGTGGACGAGGAGAAGAAAGTCGCTCCGCACGCGGGCGGCGCCGACAAGTTCCGCGCGTTCCTGCGCGACGAGCTGAAGCCGCTGATCGCGAAGCGCTATCGCGTGACGTCGGAGTCGGCGCTGATCGGCGAGTCGCTCGCCGGCCTGTTCGTGCTCGAGACATTTCTCGTCGAGCCGACGCTGTTCGACGGCTACATCTCGGCCGATCCGAGTGTGTGGTGGAACGAGCAGACGCTCGTGCGCGGCGCGAACGAGCAGCTCGCGTGGTGGAGCGCCGGGCCGAAGCAGGTCTACATCGCGACCGCGGACTACAAGGAGACGCAAGACGCGATCGCGACGCTGCTCACCGCGCTACGCCTGAACGCGCCCGCGGGCGTCACGTGGACGTACGAGCCGATGCCCATGGAGCACCACAGCACGATCTTTCCGACGGCGGCACTGCGAGGGATTCGCACGCTGTTCGCGGCGCCTACGCCCGACACCTAGCCGAACGGGTGGTGACAAGTCGTTCCAGATGGTTACACACTTCTCCGTGAACCGAATCAAAGATCCAAGCGCGATCGAGGCGCGGCTCCTCGAGCTGGCTCATACGACCGACGCGAAGATCACCGCGCCGGCGCTCGCATACTTCGCGCCGTGCTCGATCGAGGACGCGCAGCGCGTGCTCGACGCTCTGTCGACTCGCGAGCAGCTGACGATGGACGTCGAGGACGACGGCACGATCGTCTACACGATGCCCGGCCGCCAGAAGATCGGCGCGTCGCGTCCGGCGCCTGCTCATCCCGGCTACATCCCGCTGCGCCGCGAGACGGCGCTCGTTCCCGTCGAGCGTGGCCGTGCCGCGAGCCCGATGCTCGCCGCGGTGCTGACGATGTTCGTGCCCGGTGCTGGCCACCTGTACGCCGGCAAGATCGGCGCGGCGCTGTTGTGGTTCGTCGTCGTCGGTCTCGGCTACGCGCTGATCCTGCCGGGCCTGATCCTGCACCTGTTCGCGATGGCGTCATCGGCATCTGCCGCGCACCGTCTCAACATGGCGCAGCAGCGCCCGCTGCTCGCGGCGCGCGCGTACTAGATCGACTCGATTCGATCGTTGCGCACGCCGTTGGTCGGATCCCAATGGATCGTGAGGCCGATGGCGCCGGTGATCGACAGCGGTTCGGCGAACGAGAGCCGCGATAGCTGCTCGTAGTCCGAAGGATCGATCGCGGCCGGGTCGGGCGCAGGCAGCTCGCGCTGCGTCACCGACAGCGACAGCTCGAGGTCGACGTGCGTGCCGAGCTGGACCGTCACGAACGGTGAGGCGGTGAACAGGTGGCGCCGCGACGGATGGTTCAGCTGGACGTCGCTCGACAGGTTGAGCCCGTACGACATCTTGTCGTGGCGCACGCTGCCGACCGCGTCGATGCCATGGACCGGGAACTGCGCGAACCGCTCGCCGATGTCGTTGCGGATGTTGTAGCGGTCGACCTGCCAGCCGACGTGATAGAAGACCGCGAGCCGGTTGCCGCGCGGATCGTCGGAGGGAAACATGTCCCACTCGAGCGCGGCGCGCGACCGCGAGTTGTACTTGTACTGCGCCTTCGGATCCTCGAACGCCGTGTAGCTGCCGACGCCGAGCGACCAGGTGTCGTTGAACGAGTAGATCGCTTCGGCGCCGCCGCGGAACGCCCACTGGTTGCTGTCGAGCGAGACCTTCGTCCCGTCCTCGAGCGTCAGCGGAGGCTGGCGATTCAGACCGCCGTGCAAGGACTGGAGCGTGAGCGCGCGGAACCGCTTCGTGATGTAGCGGCCGACGAGGTTCAGCTCGCCGGTCGCCGAGCGATACTTCTCGGTGTAGCTGGCGTTGCCCTCGAAGTTGAGCGCGATCGCCCATGGCGAGCCCTTCCGCTTCACCTCGCTCAGCCCATCGGGGACACCGAGCTCGACCTTCACCGCCGTTGGATGGCGCGCGCGGACGAACAGCGCGATGCCCTGGAGGAACACCGGGCCGAGCACCGCGCGCTGCTCGTCGTCGGTCTTGCGCGTGTCGACATCGACGTCGAGCTCGATCACCGACGGTGCGCCCGGCATGTGACCGACGAAGCGCAGGTGCACGCGATCGATGAGCGCGACCTCGGTGGCGGTCGCGTAGACGGTGACATCGGCGTCCGAGCGCGGCGAGTTGAGCAGCACCTTGTTCGCGTCGACGAAGCCGAGCAGGAACGCGGGACACGTCTTGGTGCGGCCTTCTTCCTCGCACTGGATCGCGACGCGGATCGGCTCGACGACGGCCGGTGCAACGGGCGTCTGCGACGGTGGCGAGAGCGGCGGCGGCGGCTGCGGCGTCTCGGCAGCGGGCGAGCCTTCTGTCTTCACCGGCGGAGTCTCGCCGGGCGGGGGCGCCGGCGCAGGCTGCGCGGACGCGCGCGTCGCCACCCCCAGCAAGGCCCCGATCAACAGCAAACGGTGCATTGGCCGGCGAGGGTAGCCTGACCGGCGCGGCGCTGTATCATCCGGCGCGGTGATCTCGTCGGAACGGATCGTGCTGTACGTCGAAGCGTCGTGGAGCAGCCCGTGGGTGTGCGTGGTTCACGCCGTGCTGCGCGAGAAGGGCATCCCGTTCACGACGGCGCGCGCGATGATGCGCAAGGGCGTCGGCGCGATCGATCTGATGCGCGAGCGGACGTTCACGGGCACCGCGCCGGTGCTCCAGCATGGCGAGTTCTGGCTCGCCGAGTCGCTCGCGATCGTCGAGTACCTCGAGGAGATGTTCCCGAACCCGCCGATGCTGCCGCTCGACGTCCGCGAGCGGGCCCGTGCGCGCCAGCTGATGGCGTGGATGCGGCACGAGCACGACGCGCTGCGCCGCGAGCGGCCCGCCGAGCGCATCCTCTATCCGAGCACGCAAGCTTTGCACCCTCTGTCGGATGACGCACAGCGTGCCGCCGACAGCCTCGTGCGAGTCGCGACGCGGCTCGGTGCCGACGCGCGCGGTGCGCTGTTCGGCACGTTCGGGGTGATCGACGTCGACCTGGCGTTCGCGCTCATGCGCCTCGTCACGACCGGGTTCGATGTACCCGAGCCGCTGCGCGCGTACGCCCGCACGATCTGGGCGCGACCGTCGGTGCGCGAGTTCGTCGAGCACGAGCGTCCGCCGAACGCGCCCGACACCTGAGCGCGAGCCGTACGTAGACTGCGCAAATTGCGGGAGCCGTCGCGAGCGGTAGCTCGAAGGATGCTGCCGTTCGTGCTCCTCGCGATCGCGGTCGTCGCGATCTCTATTCTGACCGCCGAGGTGGGCTACCGCGTCGGCTCTCGCAGCAAGCGTCGCGAGGACGAACATCTGCGGGCGCAGGTGACCGCGGTGCAAGCCTCCGTGCTCGGTCTGCTCGCGCTCTTGCTCGCGTTCGGCCTGTCGATGGCCGAGCAGCGCTTCACGAATCGCCGCGAGATCATGGCCGCCGAGGCCGGCGCGATCCGGACGACGTTTCTCTATGCAGACGCGCTGCCCGAACCGGTGCGGTCCCAGAGCCGCGAGCTGTTGCGGCGCTACGTCGGCGAGCGCCACGCGTTCTTTCTCGCGACGCGCGAAGAGGCTCCAGCCGCCACCGCGCGCTCGCAGGTGACCCAGCGCGACCTGATGCGCCTCGCGACGGCACTCGCCCACGAGCATCCCGACTGGGACCTGAGCGCTGGCTATCTCGACAAGGTCATCGAGATGATCCGTCTCGAGGCAGCGCGCGAGCTGTCGCTCGCTGCCCGCGTGCCGAGGACGATCCATGTCCTCCTCGTCGCGGTCGCGATCGTCGGAATCTTTGTGTCAGGCATGGCCGCAGGGCTCGTGCGCAGTCGCACCACGATCACGCTCTACCTCGTGCCGCTCCTGTTCTCGCTCGCATTCCTGGTGCTGGCTGACCTCGATCTGAGCCGCGTCGGTTTCATCACGACAGGCGACCGACCGCTGCTGAGACTCCAGCACGACCTGGCGCTCGAGGCCGGGCGATAGGTAGAGTCGGCGCGTGCCAGATCCGCGCGCCGACGTGCTTCGCCATGGCTACTCGACGGTCGCCCGCGGTTACCGCGAGGAGCTCTCCGGTGAGCTCGCGGGCAAGCCGCTCGATCGCGCGATGCTCGACGCGTTCGCCGAGCGAGTCGGGCAGGGCCTGCTCCTCGACATCGGCTGCGGGCCGGGACACGTCGCGCGCTACCTCGCCGAGCGCGGCGCGAACGTCGAGGGTGTCGACCTGTCCCCCGAGATGATCGCCGAGGCGCGCGCCGCATGTCCCGATCTCGCGTTTCGCGTCGGTGACATGTTCGACCTGCCGTACGACGCGGCGAGCGCAGGCGGCATCGTCGCGTTCTACGCGATCGTGCACACCCGCGAGCTCCGCCGACCGTTCGAGGAGTTTCATCGCGTGCTCGCGCCCGGCGGCGTCGCGCTCGTCGCGTTCCACGTCGGGACCGAGACCGTGCACGTCGACGAGCTGTTCGGCGGTGCGACGTCGCTCGACTTCATGTTCCATCCGCCCGACGACGTCGCCGCGGCGCTCGTCGCCGCCGGCTTCACGATCGAGGCGAGGCTCGATCGCGAGCCCTATCCGGGCGCGGAGCATCCGAGCCGGCGCACGTACCTCCTCGCGCGCAAGTGATTCACCAGGCACCGCGCAGGTAGTCGCGCAGCCGCCACGTGCGCCCTGTCAGGTGATCGACCACGCTGTCGTCCTGCACGCGGATGGTTCGGCGCTTGTCGCCGCGCATGCCGCTGCCCACTTGCTCGCGCCTCTCGGTCGCGCGCGTGGACGTCGCTGCATCGCGCGCGTCGGCGGTGAGCCGTTCGCGCAGCTTCGCGAGCGCCTCGGCCTTGTTCGCGTGCCACGACCGCGAGGTCTGAGCGCGGATCTGGATGCCCGTCGGCAGGTGCGTGACCTGCACGGCCGAGTCCGTCTTCTGCAGGTGCTGACCGCCCTTGCCCTGCGCGCGACACGCCCTCCACTCGAGCTCTTCCTCGCGGATCTCGACCTCGGCCTCCGCGTGCTCGTCGAGGACCGCGACCGTGATCGTGCTCGATTGCACGCGACCGCGCTTCTCGGTGGGCGGCACGCGCTGCCAGCGATGGCCGCCGACTTCATCGGCGAACAGCGCCGGCGCACCCTTGCCGGTCACGCGCACGATCGCGAGGCCGGGACGGCGCTCGACGACCGCGACGCTAAAGCGACCTCCGGCCTCCGAGCCGCACGTAGATCGCGACCTGTTCCTCGACCAGCTGCTTGGCGTCCGCACCACCCTCGGCGGCACGGATCTCGACGATGACCGTTTCCTTCGACATGACCTGATCCCTTCAATGCTCAATTGCTCGACACGTAGCTCTAGCGATCCGAACGCGGGGGGCGTCGGCCGGCTAACGCTCGCGGAGCAGGGAACGAGTCACGGCGAGTCTTCTAGCACCGCGCGTTCGCGACGGGTAGCAATTTCTCTAGCTCGACGGAAGCTGAAGTGTTTTGACGCGCGCGTCGGTCGCCTTCTGGAGCGCCTGGATGTCGTCCTTGTCGTTCGCGGTCACGTGAATGCGCACGCCCTCTGGAATCGGGTCGAGCTTCACCGTCGTGTTCGCGTGGATGATCGGGCAGCGGCCCATCGTTCCGGGACCGCCGTGCATGCCGTTGTGCTCACCGAGCATGGCGATCGGCTCGCGCTGACTGGCGTGAAGCTCGGCGAGCGCGAGGATCCTGTGTCGCGCATCGAGCTCCGGCGCGGTGATGACAACGTCGACGCCCTTGTCTGTCGGGACAGCGGACGTCTTCGCCGACGGTACGGCGCTCGGACAATTGCGCATCTGCTTGGGCAGCGTGCCCGTCAACGTCGACTCGGGCCTCGCGCGCTCGCGTGACGCGGGCTTTTCGCGGTCACGCTCTTTGGCACAGGCGGTCGAGATCAGGAAGAGGAGCAGGATCGGAGCGGCGCGCATACCGACGAGCGCTGCGACCTGCATGCCGATCTGTGTCGCTCGGCGACCGCCCGAGCTGTGCGGGAGGCCTGTGTCGCGCGTGCGAGAATCGCAATGTGAGCAATCCGCAGATCGAGCTCTGGTACACGTACGGAAGCCCGTACTCCTATCTCGCGGTCGAGCGCGTCGAGTCCCTCGCGGCATCGGCGGGCGTCGCGATCATCTGGCGGCCGTTCATCCTCGGTCCGATCTTCCAGGCGCTGCACGGCTCGTCGGACTCGCCGTTTTCGCGCAACGCGCCGCGCGGCAGCCACATGTGGAAGGACGTACGGCGCCGCGCGGAGCGGCACCGGATCGCGTTCGGCCATCCGACCGAGTTTCCGCGGCGCTCGCTGCTCGCGACGCGCGTCAGCTTGCTCGTCGAGCGCGAGCCGTGGATCGGCGAGCTGAGCCGCCGCGTGTACAAGGCGAACTTCGTCGAGGATCGTACGATCGACAGTCCGGAGGTGATCGGCGACGTGCTGCGCGAGCTCGCGGCGGAGCTGTCGCTCGCGATCGATCCGGCGGAGCTACTCACGCGCGCCGAGGCCCCAGAGACGAAGCAGCGGCTGCGCGAGCGCACCGACGAGGCGATGGCGCGTGGCATCTTCGGCGCGCCGACGGTGTTCGTCGGCGACGGCGAGCTGTACTGGGGCGACGATCGGCTCGAGGATGCGATCGCGTCGGCGGCCGCGGCGAGTGGGCGCTCGCACGTGCCCGTGATGTCGGCCGAGGAGGCGCGCGCATTCATGCGCGAGTGGATCGAGCCGTGGAACGCCGGTGATCTCGAGGCGATCCTCGCGCACTACGCGGACCACATCGAGCAGACGTCGCCGCTCGTCGTCCAGAGGCTCGGGCGCGCCGACGGCACCGTCGTCGGCAAGGCGGAGCTACGCGCGTACTTCTCGGCGGGGCTCGCGGCGGCGCAGCCGAAGCTGCACTTCGAGCCGATCGACGCGGTCCCCGGTGTCGACGGCGTCGCGATGATCTACAAGAACCAGCTCGGCACGACGGTCGTCGAGGTCGTGCAGCTCGATCACCGGAAGAAGATCGTACGGGCGCGCGTGCACCGCTAGTCGATGCGCTTGGTGACGAACTTGCCCCACGGCACGGTGATCTCGACCACGTGCGGTGCACCGTCGGCGTCGACGGAGAACTGGCCGGTCACGTCGAGCTTGCCATTCTTGCCGCTGAGCTCGTAGCGGCGCCGGCCGTCCTGGTCATCGAGTCGCTTGAACGTGAAGCTTGCCGGTACGAGCTGGAGCGCGT
Organism: Kofleriaceae bacterium; assembly: GCA_013368795.1. Lineage (GTDB taxonomy): Bacteria > Myxococcota_A > Polyangia > Haliangiales > Haliangiaceae > JABFXX01. The sequence goes on along the minus strand of JABFXX010000591.1, from coordinate 10,770 downwards.
TGTCCATCATCACCTCGGCGGCGGTGAGCGCCTTCGTCGCGCCGACCTTCAGCGACGACAAGCGCGTCGCGTACCAGACGAACTCCGCGATCGTCTGCGGCGCGATCACGGCATCGGCGGCCGTTGCGAGCTCGAGCTGGGCACCCTTCGCCGGCTTTGCGATCACCTTGGTACCCTCGCGCTTCACGCTGACGACATCGGCGATCTCGAGCGCGTCCGGCGTGGCGCGGTACTGCAAGACCAGCGCGGGCATGTCGTAGACGGCCTGGCCTCGCACCGCGAACGTCTTGTCGGCGAGCTTCGAGATCAGCGCGCGCTCGTGGCCGATGACCGTGGTGCCCATCTCGATCGCGTAGTTCGCGGTCGCGAGCTTCTCGCCCTCGGCCTCGAGCGCGGGGAGCTTCGCGTACGGGTCCGCGGGAGGCTTCGCGGCATCGAGAGCGGCGAGCATCGCGCTGCGCTCGTGCATCTTGCCGCGGACGACGACGCGAGACGGCGTCGCGAGCGCGCCGATGTCGCGCAGCGGATCGGCATCGACGACGACGAGGTCGGCACGCGCGCCGGGCACGATCGTGCCGAACGCGCCGGGTTGGCCGACGAGCTCGGCGGGCGCGGCCGTCGCCATGCGGAGCGCCTGCCACGGCGTGAGGCCCGATTTGACGAGTAGCGCGAGCTCGTCGTGGACCGCGAAGCCGGGCACGACGTACGGATTGCCGGTGTCGGTGCCGAGCACGAGCTTCGCGCCGGCCTTCTGGAGGTCGGCGACCAGCTTGCGGCGGACGTCGTTCTTCGCGCGCGCCTGCGCGAACATCTCCGGGGTCCACGACTTGAGACGGAAGTCGTTCTTCGGGTTCCAGCGCTCCTTCACGACCGGGGCGACGTACTGGAGCCCGGCCGTGCTCTCGAGCCCGGCGAGGTTGTCGAGGTGAGCGAAGCGCTCGGTGACGACGAGCGTCGGGCAGTTCCAGGTGCCTGCCTTGACCGTCGCGGCGATGATGTCCGGGCTGACGTGAGCCTCCTCGCCGAACGGCACGTAGCCGTCGAGGTGCTCGATCGTGCGCTGGCCCGACGCGAGCACCTTGTCGAGGCCGGCGGCCTTCGGCACGTGACCGGCGAACGGGATGTTCTGCGCCTTCGCCTCGGCGGCGATCGCGTCGTACGCCTCGGTCGAGAGGTTGTTGTAGACCTTGATGAAGTCGTAGCCGGCCGCCTTCTGCTCGCGGACGACCGCGCGCGCCTCGTCGGCCGTCTTGACGACGGCGGAGCCGGGCCACACCGGCGGGTCGCCGTCGACGATCGGGCCTGCGGTGAACAGCGTCGGCGCGTCGAGCGTGCCCTCCTGGATCTGCTTCTTCCACGCGAGGTGCTGCGGCGAGCCGAACATGTCGCGAATCGTCGTGACACCGTTCAGCAGGTACATCGGGAAGTCTTTGTCGACCCACGTGTGGACGTGCATGTCGGCGAGGCCGGGCACGATCCACTTGCCTTTGACATCGACGACGGTCGCCGCCTTCGTGTCGACCTGCGCCGACGGCGCGACGAGCGCGATCTTGTCGCCGCGCACGACGACGATCTGATCGGCGAGTGTGCCTTCGCGATCCATCGGCACGACCGTCGCGCCAACCAACGCGAGGTCGCCGGCCTGCAGGACCTCCTTCTTGGCGGCGGGCTTGTCGCCTTTGCAGGCGACGAACAGGACAACGAGAGCGAGCGCGATGCGGCGCATGGCGAGAGACTAACGCGCGACTCGCCGCAGCGTGACACCCGGCGCGGGCGTTTCTAGCTCGTCGCGGGCGGGGGGCCGGCTGCCAGCTCGGCCTGCAGCTTCGGCTCGTCGAGGTCGTCGCACCACTTCGCGACGACGAGCGTCGCGACGCCGTTGCCGATCACGTTCGTGAGCGCGCGCGCCTCCGACATGAAGCGATCGATGCCGACGATCACGGCGACGCCGGCGACCGGTACGTTGCCGACCGCCTCGAGCGTCGCGGCGAGCACGACGAGGCCGCTGCCGGTGACGCCGGCGGCGCCCTTCGAGGTGAGCAGCAGCACCGCGAGCAGGCCGAGCTGTGCGGTCAGAGACAGGTGCGTGTTCGTCGCCTGCGCCACGAACACGGCGCCCATCGTCAGGTAGATCGACGTGCCGTCGAGGTTGAACGAGTAGCCGGCGGGCACGACGAGGCCGACCGTGCCTTGCCCGGCGCCCAGCCGCTCGAGCTTGCCGATCATGCGAGGCAGGACCGACTCCGACGACGATGTGCCGAGCACGATGAACAGCTCGTCGCCGATGTAGCGCAGGTAGCGCAGGATGCTGAACCCGTGGAGGCGCGCGACGAACCCGAGCACGCCGAAGATGAACAACAGGCACGTGCTGTAGAAGCACAGCATCAGCTCGCCGAGCGAGAGCAGCGCGCCGGCGCCGTGTGCACCGACGGTGTACGCCATCGCACCGAACGCCCCGATCGGCGCAACGTGCATGATCAGGCCGACGATCTTGAAGATGACCTGGCTGAAGCGCGACACGAAATCGAGCACCGGCTTGCCGTGCTCGCCGATGCTGTGCAGCGCGAACCCGAACAGGATCGCGACGAGCAAGACCTGAAGGAGCTCGCCGTGGACGAACGCTCCGGTGAACGTGTCGGGGATGATGTCGAGGAGGAAGTCGACCGTCGACTTCATCTTCCCGCCCGAGTACTTCGCGAACCTCGACGGATCGATCGTGGTCGGATCGATGTTCATGCCCTCGCCCGGCTTGACGAGGTTGACGATGACGAGGCCGATGAGCAGCGCGACCGTGCTCGCGATCTCGAAGTAGAGCAGGGCGAGGCCGCCGACCTTGCCGACGGACTTCATGCTCTTCATCCCGGCGATGCCGACGACGATCGTGCAGAAGATCAGCGGCGCGATCGTCATCTTGATCAGCTTGATGAAGCCCTCGCCGAGGACGCCGAGCTTCGCGCCGGTCTCGGGCCACACCGCGCCGACGACGATGCCGAGCGCGATCGCGACGAGGACGCGGAAGTACAGCGTCTTGTGGAACGCCGGCTTGCCGTTGCGCGGCGGCGCTGGGTCGAGGTTCATGCGAGAACCGAGAGCTTACGCGATGCTTCGACGCAGGTCGAAGCGACGTCGCGCTAGTACACGCGCATGACGACGCATCGCTACACCTCAGAGCTTCGCTGGGACGGCAGCGGCACCCGGAGCTACGCGAGCTACACGCGGCAATTCCGCGTCGCGATGCCGAGGAAGCCGCTCCTCGTCGGCAGCGCCGATGCAGCGTTTCGCGGCGATCCGTCGCGGCACAGCCCGGAGGACCTGCTCGTCGCCGCGGTCTCGTCGTGTCACATGCTGTCGTATCTCGCGCTGTGCGCGCGCCACGGCGTCGACGTCCTCGCGTATGCAGACGAGGCAGCCGGGCAGATGACCGCGACGGCCGAGGGTGGGCGGTTCGACGAGATCGTGCTCCATCCGCGCGTCGCGATCGCTGCGGGCGGTGACGTCGAGCTCGCCCGGACGCTTCACGACCGGGCGCACGAGAGCTGCTACATCGCCGCATCGTGCAGCTTCCCGATCCGGTGCGAGCCGACGATCGAGGTGACCGACCGCGCGCCCGCGCCGCCGCCGGTGCGCCGCGACCTCGCCGTGCGGTTGCCCGACGAGCCGGGCGCGCTCGCACGACTCGGCGAGGCGTTTGGCCGAGCGGGCGTCAGCGTCGAGGGTGGCGGCGGCTTCGCCGGCGTCGTCCATTTCCTCGTCGCGAACGACGATGCCGCGGTTCGCGCCGTGCGCGACCTCGGGTTCGAGCTGCTCGGCGTCCAGGACGTCGTCACCGTGAGGCTCGATCAGGAGCGGCCCGGTCAGCTCGGTGCGATCGGACGTGCGATGGGCGATGCGGGCGTTAACATCACGTGCGTGTACAGCGACCACGATCATCAGCTGATCCTGTGCGTCGACGATCTGCCCGCCGCAGAGCGAGTCGCCACGGCCTGGAGGTCGTGATGGCGCGCCGGATCGCGCCGCGCAATGACGTGCCCGACATCGCGCAGCTCGCCGGCGTGCTCGCGGACCCGTCGCGCGCCGAGATGCTCGAGACGCTCCTCGACGGCAAGGCGCACACGATCGGCCGGCTCGGCAAGCGGGCCGGGATCACGGCGGCGACCGCGTCGGCGCACCTGCGCAAGCTCGTCGAGGCGAGGCTCGTCACCGTGACCGCGGACGGACGCGAGCGCCAGGTCCAGCTCGCCGGTGCCGACGTCGCGGAGCTGCTCGAGCGGCTGTCCGTGCTCGCGACGCCCGCGCGGCCCGCCGGGCGCGAGGCGTTGAGGTTTGCACGTACGTGCTACGACCACCTCGCCGGTGTGCTCGGCGTGCTCGTCGCGGGCGCGCTCGTCGATCGCGGCTGGCTGCACGACACGGGCGACAGCTTCGAGCCGGCGCCGCCGCTATTTCGCTGGCTCGCCGATCACGGCCAGCCGGTCGAGATCGGCGGGCGGCGGCCGCTCAGCCGGTCGTGTCTCGACTGGACCGAGCGCGTGCCGCATGTTGCCGGCCGGATCGGCGCGGCGATCGCGTCGGTGTGTCTCGACGCGCGCTGGCTCGTGCCGGCTCGCGATAGCCGCGCGCTGCGGGTGACCGATCGTGGACGCGTGGCGCTCGGGCGCGAGCTCGGCCTCGTGCTGCCGGTCCACCGCCGCGGCTAGTACCTCAGGTCGTAGCAGCGCTCCATCATCTGGCCGTTGGCGCGGCCGCGCGGCTCCGGCGCGGTCTCGAGCTCCTCGATCGATGCATCGGCGAACCGGCGGCGCACCTCGGCATCGTCGACCGAGAACGGCGGACCCTCGAACGAGCCGTCGGGATACTCGACGACGACGAGCAGCTCGCGGCGCGCGGTTGCCGCGATCTGCCGGAGGTGCGGCACGTAGCGGTCGCGCAGCGGCGGCGGCAGCGCGATCAGCGCGGCGCGGTCATAGATCGCATCGATTTCACCCACGGTCTCGCGCGTGCTCGCGAAGAAGTCGCCGGCGAAGATCGTGATCGGTCCGGAGGTGTACGCAGTGAACGGTCCGCGCTTCTCGATCGCCGGCGTCGTCTGGTGCTCGGCGAAAAACTGACGCACGGCATCCTCGACGAGCTCGATGCCGACGACCTCGTGACCGCGGCTCGCGAGGTACGCGAGGTCCTCGGTCTTGCCGCACAGCGGGACGAGGATGCGGCGCTTGTCGGCGAGGCGATCGCCGTACTTTGCGAGAAACACGTTCGGCACGCCTTCGTGAAAGCCGATGCGGCCTTCCTGCCAGCGTGCATTCCAGAATGCGGGATCCATCGCCGTGCACTCTAGGGTGTCGGCGAATCATCGGCCACGTGTCAGCGATTGGTCGTGCCGCCCGACGAGGAGCATGGAATCTCCGGCATCGCCCGGCAGTGGCCCGGCCAATTCCCGGAAAACTGCGGGGAACGCAGGTTGCTCAGCGCGCTGTCATGCTTCTTCGCGATCTGCAGCGGCGCGCCGTCGACGGCATCAAGCGCCACGCCCTCATCCTGTCGCTCGATTCGCCGCGCGCTCAGGCTCGCATCCTGACCGAGTACCTGTGGAGCGAGGAGGGCGCCGAGACCGCGGCGCTCCATCGCGCGTCTGGCGCGACACCGCCAGCGTGGGTCGAGAAGCTTGCCGCGAACCAGCTCGCTGACGAGACGCGTCACGCCGCACTCGTTCGCGACCGTCTCGTCGCGCTCGGTGCCCGCACCGATCGTCAGCCGCCGAGCCTCATGCGCGCGAAGCTGTGGTGGATCGAGCGCACGACTGCGCCGTACATGAACGCGTTCGCCGCGGGACCGTGCGTCGTGCTGATGGCGATCGCCGCCCAGCTCGAGGCGACCGGCGTGCGGATGTTCGGCCGTCACCTCGCGGTGCTCGAGGCGCTGCGTCCCGCCGACGCGACGACGGCGATGCTCCGGTCGATCGTCGCCGACGAGCAGCGCCACGCGAGATCCTGTGCGAATGCGGTCGACCGGCTCGTGCGCGACGACGAGCGCGGGATGCTCGACTCGCTGAAAGGCAAGATCGCGATGATCGATCGCTCGTTCGGCGTCACGATCTCGCTCGCGTTCTGGGTCGTGATCGCGGCCGGTGTCGTGCGCGACCGCGTCGACGAGCTGCGTGCGCTCGCCGAAGCGCCGGCGACGGTGCGAGGTGCCGCGTGATACGCCTTCGCGGATCGAGCCCTCGCGTCGCGATCATCTCGGACACCGTCGATGACACGAACGGCATCGCGATCGGGCTGCGGCGGCTCGTCGCTGCCGCGCGGCGCGCCGGTCACGATATTCATCTCGTCGGCGCTGCGCGCCCCGGTGTGAGCGACGAGGTCGTGCGCATGCCGGCGGCGATGAACGTGTGCCTGCCGATCTATCCCGACATGACGTGGAGCGTGCCCGAGGTGCCCGCGCTCGCGGACTGGCTCGGCCGCTCGGCGGACCTCGTGCAGGTCGCGACGCCGGGCCCCGTCGGGATTGCCGGCCTCGTCGCCGCGCGCATGCTCGGCCTGCCGGTGATCGCGCAGTACCACACCGAGGTCGCCGAGTACGCGGCGCGGATGACCGGCATGCCGATGGTGCGCATGCTCGTCGAGCCGCTCGTCGCGTGGTTCTACAAGCAGGCGGACGTGTGTCTCGCGCCGTCGCAGGCGGTCGCCGATCGGCTGGCGTCGTTCGGCATCGCGCCGGATCGCGTGTGGCGGATCCAGCGCGGCGTCGATCGCGAGCTGTTCCGGCCGTCGCGGCGCGATCGCAGCGCGCTCGCTCGGTTCGGCATCCCGGCCGATGCACCGGTCGCGCTGTACGTCGGCCGGCTGTCGAAGGAGAAGAACCTCGACGCGCTCGTCGCGGCGTGGGCGACGGTCCATGCGGCACGCCCCGACGCGAGGCTCCTCGTCGTCGGAGGCGAGGGTCCGCTGCGCGGGACGTTCACGCAGCCCGGCATCGTCGAGGCGGGCGGCCTGTACGGCGAGGAGCTCGCGACCGTGTTCGCGTCGGCCGACGTGTTCGCGTTCCCGAGCGAGACGGAGACGTTCGGCAACGTGATCGTCGAGGCAGCCGCGAGTGGCTTGCCGGCGATCGTCGCGGCGGCAGGGGCATCGCACGAGCACGTCGTCGACGGCATCACCGGGCTCGTCGTCGATGGTGGCAAGCCGGCACAGCTCGCCGCGGCGCTGCTTCGCTTGATCGAGGACGCATCGCTGCGCAGCGAGCTCGGCGGTGCAGCGCACGCGCACGCTGCGAGCTACGACCTCGCCGCAGCCGTCCGCGCGACGTTCGACGTCTACGGCCGGGTCATGGCCTCGCGCCAGCTGGAGGCAGCATCGTGAGCGTCTCGGTCGTCATCGAGAGCTGGAACATCGACGGCGATACCGACGGGCTCGCTCGCCTGCTCGGCATACTCGCCCCGCAGGCCGCCGCAGTCGACGCCGATGTCGTCGTCACGCACGCGGCGATCTCCGTCGAGGCACGCGCCGCGCTCGCGCTGCGCCTCGGCCGCGCGATCACGTGGGTCGAGCTGCCGGCGACCGCGACCTACTACGACCACAAGAACCGCGGATTCGACGCGAGCACCGGCGACGTCGTCGCGTTCGTCGACGGCGACTGCGAGCCGACGGCCGGCTGGCTCGCCGCGCTCGTCGCACCGATCGCGCGTGGCGCGTCGGTCGTCGCGGGCTCGACGTCGTACGCGGGCGCACTCGCACCGCTCGCGAACGAGCTCGACTTCCCGTACTTCACCTGGGACGACAAGCGAAAACGCTTCGCCGCGACGTCGCCGCGCACGACCTCGCTCGTCCGCAACTTCTTCGCGAACAACGTCGCGTTCGCGCGGCCCGCGTTTGCCGAGCGTCGCTATCCGACGCTGCCGATGTTCCATGGCCAGTGCCAGGTACTCGCGCTGCGGTTCGTCGAGGCGGGCATCCCGATCGTCTACGCGCGCGACGCGCGGGTCACGCACGCGTGGCCGGGCAGCCTCGCCGAGTGGCTCGAGGTCAGGCTCCTGCGCGGCGCCGACACGACGCAGCTCTTGCCGCACGTGCTCGGCACGTATGCTCCGCGCGCGAAGGTCGCCGTCGAGAAGCTCGGGCCATTCCCGGCGCTCGCGATCCTCGGCCTGCGCGCGCTGACCGGTGCGTGGTCGGCGGTGCGCCGCGGTCCCGCGCTGCGCGGGCTCGCGCTCGTCGCCGGCACGACCGCGGTCGATGCGATCGGTGCCGCGGCAGCGCCGGCCGTCTACCGCTACCTCGGCGCCGCGTGACCGTCGAGACGATCCTCGCGGCGGTCGGGCTCTATGCCGGTTCGCTCGTCATCGGCGCGCTGTCGTGCATCGTGCCGGTCATCAGCATCGAGGTGTTCCTCGTCGCGATCGCGATCATGCAACCGGGCGGGCCGCTCTCGCTGTGGGCGGTGCTCGCGATCATCATGCTCGCGACCACCGGCCAGGTGTTCGGCAAGCTGCCCGTGTACTACGCGGTGCGCGGACTCGCCGGAAGACCGGGCCGCCATCGCAAGCATGTCGAGCGTGTGCAGCGCTGGATGGCGCGGCTGAAGGCGCACCCGACGGTCGTGCTCGCGGCAAGCGCGCTGCTCGGCCTTCCGCCGTTCTCGCTCGCGTCGACGGCCGCGGGCGCGCTCGACATCCCGCCCCGCACGTTCTGCGTCGTGATCGCCGTCGCACGCGCGGCGCGGTTCGCGATCTTGATCGCGGTCGCTGCTCACACGCGCGGGTGACGGTGCTACACCCGTCTCCTCGATGGAGACGCTGTTTCCCTGGCTCGATGCACCGACCGATCGCCTGGCCCTTCGCGTCGGCGAACGCAGCCTGAGCCAGCGCGAGCTCGCGGTCCTGTGCGCACGCCACGTCGCGACGCTCGGGGCGCGCGGCCTCGCGCCGGGTGAACGCGTCGGCGTGTGGACGCAGCCCGCGCTCGAGACGCTGATCGCGCTGCTGGCCCAGGCGGCGGCTGGCTACGTCTCGGTCCCGATCGATCCGAAGCTCGGCGAGCGCGAGCTCGGCCACATGCTCGCGAATGCGACGCCGCGGCTGTGCGTCGCCGCCGATGTCGCGTCGGTCACCGGGCGCGCAGGCGCGATCGAGACGGTCGATATCGCGAGCGGTCCCGATCGCGCACCGATCGCGCCGTGGCCGATCCGCGACGAGCCCGCGCTCGTCCTCTACACGTCGGGCACGACGGGCTCGCCGAAGGGCGCGGTGATCACCGATCGCAACATCGCGAGCGACCTCGACATGCTCGCGCGCGCGTGGGCGTGGACCGGCGACGACACGGTCGTCCACGCGCTGCCGCTGTTTCACGTCCACGGCCTCGTGCTCGGCCTGTACGGCAGCATGCGGCGCGGCGGCGCACTGCGCTGGGTGCCGCGATTCTCCGTCGAGGATCTCGCCGGTGCGGTCGGCGAGCACGCAGCGACCGGTCTGACGATGCTGTTCGCGGTGCCGACGATGTATCACCGTCTATGCGAGGAGGCGGAGCGCGCGCCGGCGATCGGCAACGCGCTGCGTGCGGCGCGCCTGCTCGTCAGCGGGTCTGCACCGCTGCCCGCGCGCGAGCACCAGCGGCTCGAGCGATTGACGGGGCATCGCGCGATCGAGCGCTACGGCCTGACCGAGACGCTGATCATCACGTCGAGCCGTCACGACGGCGAGCGCCGGCCGGGCTTCGTCGGCCCGCCGCTCGATGGCCTCGAGCTGCGCCTCGTCGACGACGCGCGCCAGCCGATCGATCCCGACGATGCGACGGCGATCGGCGAGGTCGCGGTGCGCGGAGCCAACGTGTTCTCGGGATATCTGAACAACGACGATGCGACGCGCGCGGTCGTCGACGCGGACGGCTGGTTCTACACGGGCGACCTCGCGATGCGCGCCGCGGACGGTCAGATCAAGATCGTCGGCCGTCGCTCGACCGACATCATCAAGTGCGGCGGCTTCAAGGTTGGCGCGGGCGAGGTCGAGGAGGCGCTGCTCGAGCATCCAGCCGTCGCCGAGGCCGCGGTGATCGGCGAGCCCGATCCGGATCTCGGCGAGCGGATCATCGCGTTCGTCGTGCTGCGCTCGCCCGTCGAGCCCGCGGCGATCGAGAACCACGTCGCGCGCCTGCTCTCACCGCACAAGCGGCCGCGCGAGGTCCGCGTGCTCGATGCGCTGCCTCGCAATGCGATGGGCAAGGTGCAGAAGTCGGCATTGCGCGCCTCGAGATCCTGACGAGCGGCGCAGGCTGCGCGATGCTCGGGCGATGAAAGCTGGGAAGTGCGCGAATTGTGACGGCGAGAAGGTCTACGAGATCACCGAGGCACTCTTGACGCATCACAAGTACGCCAACGCCTTCTTGCCGCTGACCTTGACCGCGTACTACGGGCCGACCGGGGAGGCCGGCTTTTTCGGTGACAAGCTGGATCGGGTGACCGTTCGCGTGTCGGCATTCGTGTGCGGCGGGTGCGGCTACAGCGAGCTGTATGCAAAGGACCTCGACCGGCTCGCGAAGATGGCGGTGAAAGGGGAGGGCAACGTGCGGCCGGTCAAGGCCCGGTGAGCATGCGCTGACAGGATGCGGCGTCGAAGCAGCAGGCTTTTCTTTGAAAAGCTGTGCGACTTCTGCACGCTGCCTCCTCTATGGGGTCCATGATGAATCGCAACGAGTTTTTGCGCACGATGATCGGGGTGGCAGGCGGAACGCTGCTGGGCTTGGCGGCAGCATGCGGGGGCCACGACGACGGTGGTGAGAC